>DBQM01000056.1:0-77702 GCA_002305725.1 Ruminococcus sp. UBA1394
TCAAGAGGTTTTGCAGGGTTGCCTTAAAAAAATTGTATGATTTTTTCAAAAAATACTTGACATGAGAATGAAAAATTGGTATAATAGCAATATACTAAAGTTAATCTTTGCAAAGGTTTATTTTATATGCGTTATTCAAAACAAAGGGAACTTATTTTAAATACTGTTTTACATAACCGTATTCATCCGACTGCGGAAAATGTTTATAAGCTTCTGAAGGATGATTATCCCGAGCTCAGTCTGGGTACTGTTTACAGAAATCTTAATTTTCTTGCCGAAAATAATATGCTGAAAAAAATTAATGTCCCGGATGGTTCTGACCGTTTTGACGGAACACTTTCACGTCATCAGCATCTTATATGCCGGAAATGCGGAAAGGTTTCAGATATCAGCATAGATGAGCTTATGGCGATAAAAAGCAGTATTCTGAAAAATACCGGCTTTGAAATTGATATAGACACTCTGGCTTTTGAAGGAATCTGCGGGGAGTGCGCTGAAAAACAACCATAACAGAAAATGGATACTTGAAATGCTAAACAAAGTATCTTCATTGTTCTTTTCTTTCTCTATACCACATCAAACAAAAAAGCGCCTTTTGAGGTGCTTTTTTGTTTCGCAATAAATATTAACGGCAACACCGCACAATTAACGGCTGGCGCATCTGCACGACAATAATTATGCGGTTTTGCCTGAGGAGAATAAATGATTTTAAAAGCTGCTGTCAAAAAAATAACGGATGCATTTGCTGAAAGTATTTATTTAAAAAAATTCCGGCGTGATATCAGAAAAAATACTGTTTACTGTCCGGTTTCAGAAATCAATATTCCTCACGGATTCAGACGGGTAAAATCTCCGTTCAATGCACAATATATTGTTACGGATTCCGGTCTGCCGCACCGCTTTATAAAAAAAGCCGGACAGACTGCTGCTGTAATATGCCATTCTGCTCATACGGAATTTTTCGGGGAGTTTCAGCGGACAATACTTATGGCGGATTATCTTGTCTGTCCGGAAAATCAGAATGCTGAAACGCTGCTGGGCGAGTTTGAGGTAAAGGGGATTTTTAAGGGACAGGTCATACACGGATATGATGAGAACCTTTTTGGAAATATCATAAACGGCAGATACAAAGAAAATACTTATAAAAAGCGCAGAAAAAATGTGCTGATATATTCCGGCTCTCTTGCGCAGAACGGTCTTACTGCGTCGCTTCTGAATCTGCTTTCCTGTCTGAAAGATGATACGGATACTGATTATATGATAACCTACCGTGAAAATTCTTTAAAAAATTCACCGGAAAGACTGCAGAAAATACCCGGACAGTTCCGGAGAGTACCTGTTGCCGGAGACTTTTGTCCGTCGGTTTCCGAGCTGATATGCTACATTCTTTATTTTAAGTTTAACATTTCATGGAAACCTGTTTCAGAAAGGCTTGACCGTTTTTTCAAAAGGGAATGGCGGCGGCTTTTCGGCGGAATTGATGTAGATACTGCTATACAGTTTTCCGGCTATGAATACGGCGTTATAAAGCTTTTTGAACAGTTTGACGGAAAAAGAATAATTTTTGTCCATAACGATATGGTTTCGGAAATAAAGTACCGCCATAATCAACACTTGCTTACTCTCAGAAAAGCATACCGCAGCTATGACACCGTTGCTCTTGTGACTGAGGATATGAGGGAAAGTACACTTGAAATAAGCGGAACGGATAAAAATATGACAGTCATTCCGAACTGTCATGATTATAAATCGGTCATTGAAAAATCACTTATGCCTGTGGAATTTCAGCCGGAAACGGAGTGCAATATTTCTTCAGGGGAACTTACAGAGATACTTGATTCGGATATGGACAAGTTTATAACCATCGGCAGATTTTCTCCGGAAAAGGCACATCTGCGGCTGATTGACGCATTCAGCGATTACTGCCGTCTGTATCCCGACAGGGAAACCTGCCTTATCATTATCGGCGGCAGGGGAGAGCTTTATGAGCAGACTGTAAAATACGCAGAAAAAACAGGGCTTAGAATCATTCTGATACGCTCAATGGAAAACCCTATGCCGGTACTGAAAAAATGCAGTCTGTTCATGCTGCCTTCGGAATATGAGGGACTTGGACTGGTCCTTCTGGAAGCTGATACCCTTGGAATACCGGTTTTTGCAACGGATATTCCTGGACCGGGGTGCTTTCTGAAACAATACGGCGGACTGCTGACAGAAAACAGCAGAGAGGGTATTTTAAAGGGTATGACATATTATAATGAGGGGAAAATACAGCCTTTAAACATAGATTACGAGAAATACAACAAATCATCGGCTGAACGTTTTAAAAATATTTTATGAGGTAAACTGCTATGAAAAAAATAACAAGACTTATCCCGGCACTTCTCATGTCCGCAGCAATTCTGCTGAACATTTCGGGTACAATTGTATCTGCAGAGTTCAGCGACAGCGGAAAGCACTGGTATTATTCAGACGACGTGTCCTTTAAATACTGGGGACTTACTGAGGTAAACGAAAACGGCATACCCGTTGACAGCGAAACTCTCAGCAACATCAACTTTGACGGCGCAACTCCTGCAAGCACCTTTAAAATCGGACAGGAGGACTATTTAGTTACAGCGTATGTATATGAAGTGCCGACAAATATAAATGTGAAGATAAGCATGAGAGGCGATGTGACTTCTGACGGAAAAGTTAATATTTATGATACGATAGATATATGCAAAATGATTCTTCAGCAGACGGTTGTTGATCAGTCTGAAGAGATAAAGCAGCGTGATGAATTTATAAATGAGGTTTTCCGCCTTGTCAATGTTGAGAGGGCATCAGCCGGGCTTAAACCGCTTACGCTTGATACAAGACTGTGTACTGCCGCTCAGAAAAGAGCAGTCGAGATATCCACACAAACGGATATTGAGCATACAAGACCGAACGGCACAAGCTGTTTTACAGTCCTTGATGAAATGAACATTCCATACTATTATGCCGGCGAAAATATTGCCGGAGGATATCTGACGCCGGAGGCTGTTGTGCAGGGCTGGATGAATTCTGAGGGACACCGTGCAAATATCCTTGACCCTTATTTCAACAAAATCGGCATAGGCTTTTATAAAAAGGACAACAGCACTTATCAGTATTACTGGAGCCAGTTCTTTATTCAGGACGAAGACGGCGTTAACTAACAGGAGCATTATATGATTTTAACAATTGAGATTGGAAATACCAATATTGTTGCGGGGTGCTGCAAAGACGATAAAATGATATTTGTCGAAAGGCTTTCCACACACATAAGACAAACTGCCCTTGAATATGCAGTATCTTTCAAGAATATTCTGGAGCTTTATGAGATAGGCGTCGAAAAAATAAACGGCTGTATAATTTCATCGGTTGTTCCGTCGGAAACGCCTGTTGTCAGAGAGGCACTTGAAAAAATCATTCACAAAAAGGTTATGGTTTTAGGACCGGGAATCAAGACAGGGCTCAGCATAATAATTGACAATCCGGCACAGCTCGGGGCAAATCTTGTTGCAGGAGCGGTTGCAGGAATAAGCCAGTACGGCGCACCGCTGATAATTTTTGATATGGGTACTGCCACAACTGTTTCAGTTATTGACAGAAATAAAAATTATATAGGCGGCATGATTCTGACTGGTGTTTCAACTGCTCTGGAGGCACTTATCAGCAAGACTTCACTTCTCCAGAGCGTCGCTATGGAAACACCTAAAAAGATGATAGGCAGCAATACTGCTGACTGCATAAAAAGCGGGGCGATATTCGGTACAGCTGCTGCGATAGACGGAATAATTGACAGGCTGGAAGAAGAACTCGGCTGTCATGCAAAGGTTGTTTCCACCGGAATGACGGCGGAAAGTATCGTGCCGTATTGCCGTCATGATATCATCATAGACAATGAACTGCTTATAAAGGGGCTTGTTGAGATCTATAATAAAAATAAGGTTTGACTGAAAAAATCCAGTTTAAACACATACAATAAAAATCTTAAAAATAACGGGCGACCAGTGGTCGCCCGAATACTTGAAAATATACTTTTTTTACATTCTGTACTGCTGAATTTCAGCAGTATTTTTTTATTTCTTTTCGGGGAAAAAGCGGTTTTTCATAAAATTGTCGCACATATAAACTCCGCCGAGAGGATTGTGTGCCAGAACCCTGTCCTTGACAACAAGGACGGAAACAGGTGCCTGGGAATATTTTATGAAAAGGGTATCATGGCCTACGCAAAGTCCTACGACAACATTAAGGTCTGTTTTGGCTTTGTTGAGGTATTCAGCCTGCGCTATCGGATTGCACATTATCGGAGCTTTATCATTTTCAATTCCGAGTATTTCCTTTTTTGACGGACTTCCTATTTTGCATATCACAGATTCGGTTTCAAATCCGTTATAGCTGAAAATACGCTCAATAACAGCTGCCTCCTCAGAAAGAGCAATGCAGAAGGCTAACCCGATTTTTTTAAAACCACAGCCTTCTGCAAACTTCATTGTTTCTTCTATTCGTGTATTTGTGTAATCGGTTGAAAGATATCCAGACACCGTTGCCATTTCAAGATTTCCTTTTTCAAGGTAACGGCTGTGGAGCTCCTCAAAGTTTCCCTCAGCGGTGGGACAGCCTTTGGGAAAAGGTTTTCCGTTTCCGCTGCACGCATGAACCTGACATTTTGCACAGAACAGCATTTTTTATCATATCCTTTCAAATTGGTTTAAGGCAATATCATACAAAACCAATGTGCTGGAGCACATTAAAATCTTGGTGGGGCTTGCCTTAATTTTATTAAGCAGTTTTTCAGAGTTACTGCGCTTAAAGTATATCATATTTTATTTTCTTAGGCAAGCACAGATATATAGTTTAAAAAATTAAAATACGGAAAAAGACAATTTTAAATATATTAAACAGAAATTAATTATGTAAAAAGTAAATATCACAGAAAAAAATTCGCAGAAATCGGCAAAAAACAAAATTATTTTTATTTTTTTGAAATTTAGTTGACTTTATTGCGATTTGCGAGTATCATATAAGCATAAAATAAATTTGCAGAGCAAACCGAAAAAAATAAAGTCTGGAAGTTTGAATCTTAAACAAATTTATTTTAACTTGAATTTAATGCACTGAATTAGCAACGGCGCTGTTTATTTCCTTAACCGGAATAGCAGCGCCGATTTTGTTTTCCGGGCGTTAAATGTTGTGGTAAGAAAAGAAAAAAGAAAAAAGGAGTAATGGTTATGAAAAAGAAAGTTTTATCCGCTGTACTGGCAACTTTATTGGCAGGTGTAATGTTCACCGGCTGCGGTGATTCATCATCATCGTCATCATCAACAGCAGGTTCATCAGAAGCCGGCAGCGCTGCAGAATCATCAGCAGATGTTTCAGAACTTCAGGCAAAGCTTGATGCATATAAAGGTCTTCCGGAATTTGATACAGCAGCATTTGAAGGCGAGGCTTTTGACGCAAAGACTGCAATGGCAGGAAAGAAATGGCTGACTATTCCGGGCACAAGCTCAAACCCGTTTAACCAGACCATTTGTGAACAGATCTGCGAGATTGCCGGCAAGGTAGGATTTATCTGTGACCTCCTTGACAACCAGGGCGCAGCAGAAGAACATATTGCCGGACTGAACAGTGCTTCTCAGAAGGGTTATTCACTGGTTGACCTTCAGGCAGGTCCTACACCGGAAACACTCGGCGCACAGATTCAGGAATGTATGGACGCAGGCGTTAAGGTCGTAACATCACACCTTACAGGTTATGAACAGGAAGTTTCACCGATTTCCGCAAATATGGGTGCCGGTTACTACGATGTTGCACAGCTGCTTTCTGACTGGGTAATCGTAAATGCCGGAACAGACGCAAAGGTTCTGGTCGTAGTTTCAGAGGAAATCACATCAACACTTTCAATGGAAAACGGTATCAAGGACGAATTTGCAAAATATGCGCCTGACGCATCAGTTGATTTTGTAAACGTTGCTATCGTTGACTGGGGTTCAAAATGTCAGAGTGAAACAGAAAACTATCTGTCAGCTCATCCGGATACAGATTATATCATCTCAATCTATGACTCAGCTACACAGTATATCGTTCCTGCCGTTAAGTCAACAGGTTCATCTGCGAAGATCGTTGCCTATAACGGAACACCGTTTGCAGTTGACTATGTAAAGACAGGCGATATTGAAATGCTTCTCGGTGAGGACTTACAGACAATTGCATATGCAACAGTTGACTTTGAAATGAGAACTGCTCTTGATATGCCGATTGTTGAAGAACCTACACTTCTTCGTATGTGGACAAGTGAAAACGTTGACGAGGCTCTTAATGCAGACGGCAAGTGTGAATACGGTATCGGTTACGGCGATTCAGCTAAACTGGCGTACGAAAGCCTCTGGGGACTCAGCTGATATAATTAGATTTTGATATTTTAAATGTTGCAGAGCAGACAAAATTGTCTGCTCTGTAAATCCCTTAAATAAAAATGCAAAGGGGTGTTGAAAAAATGATTGATTATAAGAACATTGATGATAACTATAAAATGAAAAACGCTGCTGTTTTTCTCAAAAATGTATCAATGACATTCGGACTTAACAAAGCGCTTGACGGAGTTGACCTTGCAATTATGCCGGGTGAAATCCATGGCCTTTTAGGTCAGAACGGATGCGGCAAATCAACTCTTATCAAAGTATTGTCCGGCTTTAACCATCCCGATAAAGGCAGTGAGCTTTATATTAACGGTGACAGCGTCAAGCTTCCTCTTGACCCGGATATGCTTACAAAATATGGTCTGAGCTTTGTTCATCAGGATCTGGGGCTTGTTCCCTCGCTGACAGTTCTTGAAAATTTAAGAAATGTGCAGCTTTTCCAGAGCGGTATGAAGATAAACTGGAAAAAGGAAAAGAAAGCCGCCCGGGAAATCCTCGACAGGTATAATATTAAGGTTGATGTTGACGCAAATATTGAATCGTTAAACCAGGTCGACAAAGCCATGATATCTATTGTAAGAGCAGTGGAAAGTATAAAAGGCAGAGCCGACGGAAAAGGTATTCTGGTTCTTGACGAGCCGACTGTTTTTCTGACTAAAACAGAAGTTGACACACTTTTCAGACTTGTCCGTGAGGTTGCCGCTTCGGGACTGGGTGTATTGTTTGTATCCCATGACCTTGATGAAGTAATGGAAATAACAGATATTATAACGGTTCTCAGAGATGGTCATAACTGCGGCGAGGCGATAACCGCCGAAACCACAAAGGACGGAGTTATTGAGATGATTCTCGGACAGAAGCTTTCGTCTTTTGTAAAGGATACGGAAGAATATGAATACAAGGAACATCCGGATGTAATCAAATTCAACAATGTGACGGGTGAAACATTAAGAGGCGTAAGCTTTGCAGTTAATCCGGGTGAGATTGTTGGTGTTACAGGACTTGTAGGCTCCGGATTCGGTGAGATTCCATATGTCCTTTTCGGTGCAAATGAGATAAAGGGCGGAACAATGGAGATTCATAACAAGACTGTTGACCTCAGCAGTTATGATATGAAAAAGGCAGTAAACGACAATATTGCCCTTATTCCTGCCGACCGTCCTCATAAAGGCGGTATCGGAGATCTGCTTGTTGAAGAAAATGTTATGATGCAGGTGCATAAAAAATATCATCCGTGGATGCTTCAGAACAGAAGTATGCGTCAAAAGGCTGAGCAGCTTAATGAAAAATATGCGGTTTATCCTAATGATGTAAGGCTGAATTTCGGAAATCTCTCCGGCGGAAACCAGCAGAAAATACTTCTTGCAAAGTGGCTCCAGGAAAGACCGGATCTGCTGATTCTTCACGAACCGACTCAGGGTGTTGACGTCGGGGCAAGACAGGCTATCTACAAGCATATAGACAAGGCAGTCAAGCACGGCACAGCAGTAGTATGTGCAAGCTCTGACTATGACCAGCTTGTTCAGATATGCGACAGAGTTATAATTTTCGTAAGAGGAAAAATTGTTGATACGCTTGTAGGACATGAAATAACAAAAGAAAGAATTACTCAGCTCTGCTATAACAGTAACTGAAATCTATAATGAAAGCAGGTAATGAAATTGGCTGATAACAGAAGTGCAAAGGTTAATATGCGAGGCGGCGGAGTTAGCGGCTTCATTCAGAAATATTCAGTAATTATTGCATGGGTCATTGTTATTGCAGTATTTGCTGTGACAAGCGGTGATTTGTTTTTTAACTGGAATACACTTTCGCTTATTACCGGTACACGTTCAGTAGTGGCAATTCTGGCTCTGGCGGTTATGATTCCGCTTACTGCCGGCGATTACGATATGTCAGCGGCATACACCATGACGCTTGCCAACATGATAACCGTTTATCTTTCCATTGAAAAGGGAGTAAATGTATGGCTCAGCGCACTTATCGCAATTATCGCAGGTGTTGCTATAGGATTCGTAAACGGCATATTTGTTGTTAAAATCGGCATTGACCCGTTTATCGTTACAATGGGTGTCGGAACATTTCTTGCAGGTATCACGCTCTGGATTTCCAACAAGACCCTCTCGGGAACAGAGCTTGCACCTCTCCAGAATATCTGTATCGGAAAGATATTCAACATTCAGTATATATTCTTCTATTGTCTGATTCTGATGCTTGTTCTCTGGTATATGTTTGAACGTACATCAATCGGTAAAAAGATTCTCTTTATCGGTCACGGCAAGGAAGTCGCAAGACTTTCCGGTGTCAAGGTAAACAAGGTAAGATGGGGCTGCCTTATTGCATCATCAACACTTTCAGCCCTTGCAGGCGTTATGTACTCAGGCGTTACAGGAAGTGCAAAATCCGGCTCCTGCAATGACTTTCTCATGCCGGCGTTTGCAGCAGTTTTCCTCGGTACAACATTTATCAAACCTGGACGTTTTAATCCGCTGGGCGCATTTATTTCAGTTTACTTCCTTGAAACAGGTATCAGAGGACTCTCTCTCCTGGGATTCTCCACATACATTCAGAATATCTTCTACGGTGCAGCGCTTGTACTTGCTGTTGCAATCTCAGCGCTTATCAAGAAAAAGAACATAAAGGCTGACAAGGCAAAGAAGATGGAGGCACTTGAGGCTGAAAATGACAGGGATAAAAAGGAACAGAAATCTGTAAAGTCATCAACATAAAGGAGGAAGCTTAAATTGGAAACCAGTCTGGAAAGAATTAAGCAGACGATAACTGACCTCTCAAAGTTCAATTCGTCTGAGCTGCCGGGAATTTCAAGATTTTCCTACAGCCGTGATGATTTAAAGGCAAGGAAGTATCTTATGGATATATGTACCGGGCTTGGACTTGCTGTGAGAGTTGACGCAGTCGGAAACATTTTCGCAAGGTACGAGGGGTCTGAACCTGAGCTGGAGCCGGTCGTTTCCGGTTCACATATTGATTCAGTAAAAAGCGGCGGTATGTTTGACGGAATTGTCGGCAGTGTCGGTGCACTGGAATGTGCAAGAGTTATGAAGGAAAACGGATATATTCCGAAAAGACCTTTTGAAGTGGTATTTTACGCTGAGGAGGAGGGGTCAAACTTCCAGGTGCCGGTAATGGGAAGCAAGATACTTACCGGAAAACTTGGGATTGACGATCTGAAAAAGATGAAGACCCTCGACGGTGAAACAGCTTATGATACCATTAAAAAAGCTGGCTTTGAGCCGGATAAAATACCGGAGGACGTTATTCCTGAGGGCAGAATAAAAGCAGCTCTTGAACTTCATATTGAGCAGAGCGTAAGGCTTGACCTTGAGAAGCATACTATAGGAATAATCGAGGGTATTGCCGGCTGTCAGTGGTACAGAGTTACATTCAAAGGCAAGCAGAACCATGCCGGAGCAACTCCGATGCATCTCAGACAGGACCCTATGTGCGCTGCCTCGGAATGTATTTCAAAGGTAAAGGACATGGCAAAGGAAACCAGTCCGACAGCGGTTGCAACAGTTGGATTTATCGAGGCAAAGCCTAATATCCCGAATGCAATTCCGGCAGAGGTTTCATTTACAGTTGATATCCGTGACATAAAAAATGAGTCAATGGATGAAATTGCAGAGAAGCTTGTCGCAGAGGCTGAAAATGCGGCAAAAGCTAACGGATGTACAGTTGAATGCGAGTGCGGAGCAACTTCAAAGGCAATTGAGATCAGAGATTATATGAAAGAAACCATGAAGGAAGAGGCGGATAAGCTTGGTCTGGACTACATATTCATGCCCAGCGGAGCAGTTCACGATTCAAACTACATGGCGGAAATCACAGACGTAGGCATGATTTTCGTCCCGAGTATTGACGGAAGAAGTCATGTTCCGGAGGAAAAAACAGATTTTGAGCATATCAAGCTTGGAGCAGATCTGCTGCTTAATACTATTTTAAGATTAACGGCAGAATAAAATATAAACTGAAAGGAAACTGATTATTATGAAAAGCACACTTATCAAAAACGGAACTATTGTAACCGCAAGCGATGAATATGTCGGCGACGTATTCATGAAGGACGGAAAAATCGAAATGGTCGGCCAGGGACTCGACGTTACAGCTGACGAGGTTGTAGACGCAACAGGCAAATATGTAATGCCTGGCGGTGTTGACCAGCATACACATTTTCTTTTCAAAATGGACGATTCAAGATGCGTTGGCTGGGAAAGCTCAGCAGCAGCAGTATGCGGCGGTACAACAACAGTTGTTGACTTCGTAAACCAGGAAGTCGGCAAGAGCCTTAAAGAATCAGTTGAAAATTATGAAAGAGATGAAGTCGGCGACCTTGCCTGCTGCGACTATGCATTCCATACAGTAGTATATGACCCGACAGATGAACTCTTTGAAGAAATCAAAAAGCTTCCGGAATACGGTATTACATCAGTAAAGCTTTTTATGGCTTACAAGGGACAGGCTTACCATATGGAAGACGGCTCAGTTTTAAGAGCATTACAGTCTGCAAAGGAAGCAGGCGTTACCATCATGGTTCATGCTGAAAATGCTGAAATGATTGCAACACTCCAGCAGCAGACTATGGACGCAGGTATTACAGGTCCTTACGGACACGCTGTTTCAAGACCTCCTATCGTTGAGGAAGAGGCAGTCAAGAGAGCAGCCTGCCTTGCAGAACTTGCAGACGCTCCTATTTACATTGTCCACGTTACAGCAAAGGGCGCTATGGAGGCTATCCGTGACGCTTATGCAAAGGGTGTCAAGATCTTCGGCGAAACCTGTACACATTATCTGACAGTTAAAACAGACGTATTAAAGTCCACATCACCGGAAAACGGCGAATTTGAGGGCGCTAAGTATGTATGTTCACCGGCTCTCCGTTCACAGGAGCATATTGACGCAATGTGGGAGGCAATCAGAAAAGGCTGGCTGAACGCAGTTTCCTCTGACCACTGTGCATTCAACTTTGAGGAACACAAGAAGAGAGGCTTAGGCGATTTCAGAAAGATTCCTAACGGCTGTGCAGGCGTTGAAAACAGAATGCAGATGGTATGGACATACGGCGTTGAAACAGGTAAAATTTCAAAGCAGCAGTTTGTTGAACTCTGCTGTACAAACCCTGCAAAAATCAACGGTATTTATCCTCAGAAGGGTACACTTGCACCGGGTTCTGATGCAGACGTTCTGATTTATGACCCGAACGGCGAGTCTACAATCACAATGGCAACAAGCCACCACAAAACAGACTATGAGCCGTTTGAGGGCTGGAAAGTAAAGGGCCGTCCAAGCAAGGTTTACCTCAGAGGCGAGCTTGTTGTTGAGGACAGCCAGTATGTAGGAAAAGAGGGCACAGGTAAATTTGTTGCCGGCAAGCCTTTTGGTCTTGCATATCAGAAATAAGACACGGGAGAAAATATCGTGAAGATAAAAATAATAAATCCCAATACAACCCAGGCTATGACCGACGGTATTCTCAGAGCGGCGCTGACAGCAGCGTCGCCGGGTACCGAGATAACTGCCGTAAGTCCTGACAAGGGACCTGTGAGCATTGAATGCTGGCATGATGAAGTTTTTGCGGCGGCAGGAGTAGTTGAGGAAGTTCATAAGGGCGAGCAGCTTGAGGGCGGATTTGACGCATACATAACCGCCTGCTACGGCGACCCGGGACTTAATCCCGCAAGAGAGGTGACAGACAAGCCGGTTGTGGGAATTGCAGAGGCGTCTATGCACCTTGCAACCTTTGTGGCGTATAAATTTTCTGTTGTAACTATTCTGCCGAGATGGAAAATGGTTATGGACGAGGTCGTTCACCGCTATGGTCTTGAGGGACGCTGTGCCTCAATCAGATGTACTGATATGGAGGTACTGGAGTTTGAAAGCAATCCGGAGAAAGGCGCCCGTGAACTGTATGAAATGAGCATGAGAGCCATTGAAGAAGACAAGGCTGAGGCAATCTGTCTTGGCTGTGCGGGAATGGTGGACTTTGCCGCAGAGCTTGAACAAAAACTGGGAATACCTGTTTTTGACGGTGTTACAGCAGCTGTAAAGGTTGCCGAGGCGCTTGTATCGCTTAAAAAGAAAACGAGCAAAAAGCTTTATTATAATTATCCGAATGCAAAGGAATATAAAAATTCTCCGGAAATAATAATACCGAAATAATTTTCAGTCAGGCTTTTTGCTGTAAATCATGAAAAGCAGGGGTGAGCGTTATGGATTCTATTGATTTGAATATTCTCAATCTGCTTCAGAAGAATGCAAGGCAGAAAGCGTCGGCTATTTCAGAGGGAGTACATCTTTCCGTTTCCGCAGTTATTGAGCGGATAAGAAAAATGGAAAAGGAAGGGATAATCAAGAATTTTACAGTTACCCTTGATACCAAAAAGCTGGGTTATGATATAACAGCTTATGTCGGGGTCACACTTGAACATCCTAATTGCTATGACGGCTTTATTGAAGTTATTAACTGTATGCCGGCAGTCCTGTCATGCAGCTATATTACAGGAGATTTTGATTTTCTGCTGAAGGTTATGACTGACACGACTGACGGACTGGAAAAAATTCACCGTGAGATAAAAACGATAAAAGGCGTTATGGCAATAAAGACTTTTTTCGTACTTTCAAATGTAAAGGACGAGATAAGTATTCCTGAGGATTCCCTGAAAAAGCAAAGGGAAGCATAGACTGAAAAATTGTTCCGGCAATAGTAAAAGAGTAAGGGAGTGGTGGCTGTGACCTATTCGGACGTACCGAGAGTTTCATTGACCGACTACATTAAATGTGATAAGTTCCGCACGATTCTGGCGGAGTGCCGTGATTTGCCATGCGGTGTGGCTGAAATACCTGTAACCATGGAGCTGAAGAAAAATTCTGCTCTTTACGCAGAAAACTGCATGGCAGACTGTTTCAGAGATGAAAAGGTCGTTTACGGTTTTGTGACTTCTGATGGAAAGCTTTCAGGAGTGCTTGATGAAAGAAAGCTTGGCTGCCGTGATGTTGAGATTTTGCTGAACGAATGGGACAAAACCAGCTTTCTGATGATATTCAGACAGTCTGACGGAACAGAAGAACCGATATATTTTGTTGATACTGCTGACATTTCCGGGCTTCTGAAAAACTGCCGGAATCCGAATATTGAATGATATCACTAAAAAAGTTTCATAAATCATCCTCTTTAATGAGAAACGTCCGGACAAAAATCCGGACGTTTTTTCTTTTATGATGTTGCCTTAATCATACATTAAATCTGAACAGAACAATATCGCCGTCCTGCATGACGTAATCTTTACCCTCAAGTCTTACAAGACCCTTTTCCTTTGCAGCCGCCATAGTCCCGCACGCCATAAGGTCGTCAAAGCTTATTACCTCTGCACGGATAAAGCCTTTTTCAAAGTCTGTATGTATCTTTCCGGCTGCCTGCGGTGCCTTTGTACCCTTTTTGATAGTCCATGCCCTTACTTCCGGCTGTCCGGCGGTAAGGTAGGAGATAAGACCCAGAAGGGAGTAACCCTCTTTGATAATACGGTTTAAGCCCGATTCTTTAAGTCCCATTTCGCCTAAGAACATTGCCTTGTCCTCCGGTTCCATGTCGGATATCTCAGCCTCTATCTGTGCGCAGATAGGCAGTACTGCGGAATGTTCTTCTTCTGCAATTTTCTTTACGGTATTGAAATTTTCGTTGGTTTCAATGTTGTTTACAAAGTCGTCTTCGCAAAGATTAGCCGCATAGATAACAGGCTTTCCGGAAAGCAGGGGAGTTGACTTTATGATTTCTCTTTCATCATCTGTGTAGTTAAATGCCCTTGCAGATTTTCCGGCTTCGAGATGGCTTTTGAGTCTTTCAAGGAAATCAATTTTCGCAAGATATTTCTTGTCGCCCTTTGCAAGCTTTTTGCTGCGCTCTATTCTTCTGTCAACCATTTCGATGTCCGAGAATATCAGTTCAAGGTTGATGGTTTCAATGTCCCTTGCCGGATTTATTTCGCCGTCAACATGGATAATGTCAATATCCTCAAAGCATCTTACAACGTGAACAATAGCGTCAACCTCTCTGATATCCGCAAGGAACTTGTTTCCCAGTCCCTCTCCCTTTGACGCACCCTTTACCAGTCCCGCAATATCTACAAATTCAAGGGTCGCAGGAGTGAATTTGTCGGGGTGATACATTTCAGCCAGCTTGTCCAGTCTTTCGTCCGGCACTGAAACTATTCCTATGTTTTTTTCAATGGTGCAGAAAGGGTAGTTTGCCGATTCTGCTCCGGCGTTTGTAAGTGCATTAAAAAGCGTACTTTTTCCCACGTTAGGGAGTCCAACCATTCCTAATTTCATTTTAAAACCTCTTTATGTAAATTATAAAAATTCAAGTCTTAGATTATTATACCACTTTTCATACATACAAGTCAACCAAAACGAAAACAGTTTTATCCCTGTTCATAATTTGTTCATATAAAATACACAAATAATTAATTATTATAACAGCTTTTTGTGATATACTTAACAGTAATATCTGACAGAAAGGAAAAGTGACATGATAACCTATTTAAGCAGCAAGCTGACAGAATACCTCTGCCGCAATTCCATAATAGACAGCGAAAAGGCAGAAATATACCAGTATGGCTATGAAGTCTTTATTTCCGGAATGATAGGCTTTATCATTGCCGGAACGATTGGGGCAGTAAGCGGTCATTTTATAGAATCGCTGATTTTTCTTGCATTTTTTGTACCCCTGCGCCAGCTTTGCGGAGGTTACCACGCTGACAGCTATTTAAAGTGCAATATAGTTTTTACGGCAGTTTTTGCGGCAGTACTTGCCGGCGCCTGTTTAATTCCGATAGCTTTTGTACTCCCGGCAGTAATATTCTGCTGTGCATTTACCTTTGTCACTATGCTTATGCTTGCGCCGGTTGAAAATAAAAACAAGCCCCTTGATGAAGTACAGAAAGTACGAAACCGCAGAAAATGCCTTGTTATTACTCCTGCGCTTTCAGTTATTTCTCTGGTTATGAACATCTTTAATGCTGAATTTTCCATGACTGCCGCTCTGACTTTGTTTTCCGCTGCCGTTTTAATGATAGTTTCAAAGCATTTTAACAGGCAGCCGTGATTTGCCCTCTGAAAAAAAATCTGTGTAATTTCACAAAAAACATTGACAAACCGTGTGAAAAATGTGATAATTATAGTGAACGCAAAAAATATGCTTTCACTATAATTATTTATCTTATTGCCTTGCACATCCGCTTACTTCGTAAGCTCCGTGCATGTCGGCTGATAGTAAACTAAAGGCAACACCGCACAATTAACGGNNGACATACGCCAGTATGCCTGCGAGCTTTTTATGCAATCCGGGGGGCGACCTTCGCCTGACAAAAATCTGACTGCGCATCTGCACGACAATAATTATGCGGTATTTCCTAAAAATATTTTTCGTTTACTATAAAGAAAGAAAATTTTTCAAAGGGGGAAATAGAATTGAAAAAATTAACAGCTTTACTGTCATCTGCAGTTCTTGCAGTTTCTGCCATTTCGGCGGCTGTACCTCAGACGGTTTCTGCTGCGTCTGAGCCTTACATCAACTATGCCGAGGCTCTCCAGAAATCGCTCTTTTTCTATGAGTGTCAGCAGGCAGGACCTCTTCCGGACTGGAACCGTGTTGAATGGCGTGCTGATTCGACCATGGACGATTTTATCACAGGCGGCTGGTATGACGCCGGCGACCATGTAAAATTCAATCTGCCTATGGCGTACTCTGCTTCAATGATAGCGTGGGGACTTTATCAGTATCCGGAGGGTATTGAAAAGTGCGGAGAGATGGAAAACTATGTGAACAATCTCACTTTTGTTCTTGACTATCTTGCAGCCTGCGATTTAGGGGACGAGGTAGTATTCCAGGTTGGAAACGGTCAGAAGGATCATACATGGTGGGGACCTGTTGAACTTTATGACTACGCTATGAATGAAAACGGCGGCTACGATGGCAGACCGTATTACGCCGGAACAAAATGTTCAGCCGCATTCGGTGAAATGGCGGCGGCTCTTGCTGCGGGCTACTGTGCTTTGCAGGGACGCTCCGACAAAACTGACTATTACCTTGAACACGCCGAGAACATTTTCAAAATAGCCGATACAGCTAAAAGCGACGACGAGTATCAGGACAGCGACGCTTCCGGTTTTTACCGCTCATCACACTTCTATGACGAGCTTTTCTGGGCGGCAAACTGGCTTTACAAGGCAACCGGCGAACAGGAGTACCTTGACAAGGCAACAGGCTATATTCCTAATCTTGGCAAGGAATTAGGCTCTGACGAACTTAAATACTCATGGACAATGTGCTGGGATGACTGTATGCAGGGCGGTATGCTGCTTTATGCACAGAATACTCAGAATTCAACATACATTGCAAGAGTGAAAAAACATCTTGATTACAGCTTGACTGGTGTAAAACATCTTGACGGCGGTCTTGCATATTACGATTCATGGGGCTGTCTGAGATACGCTGCAACAGACGGCTTTTTAGCAGCCGTTGCCTGTGATACTCTTGATCTGGGTGATACTTCAAAGTACGAAGATTTCTACAAAACCCAGGCTGACTACTGCCTTGGTGACAATCCTCTCGGACAGAGTTTTGTGGTAGGTTACGGCGAAAATGCTCCGAGAAATGCTCACCACAGAACTGCTCACTGTTCATGGAACAACGAGCTTTCAAATCCTACTGAAAACAGACATATTCTGTATGGTGCGCTTGTAGGCGGTCCGGACAGCACAGGAAATTATGAGGACGACAGACAGAACTTCATAAACAATGAGGTTGCCTGTGACTACAATGCCGGATTTACAGGGCTTATGGCAAAAATGACAGAGGAATACGGCGGAACAACTGACCCGGCTTTCCCCGAACCAGAACAGCGTGATGACGAATTTTTTGTTGAGGCACAGATAAAGCAGTCAGAGGCAAGCGGAGTATCGTTAAGCCTTAAATTCACAAACCATACTGCATGGCCGGCAAGAGTTGTTAACAATATGTCATACTGCTATTACTTTGACGCCTCAGAGGTAATTGACGCAGGTTACAAGGCAACAGATATAGTTGTTCGTATAGACCGTGACCAGGCGGCAATGTACGGTGACGAATACAGAGCGGTTTACTCCGATATAACGCACTACAAAGACAATATTTACTATATTGAGGTAAGCTACCCCAATGGTGAGGCTGTGCTTCCGATTTCCGAGGGCAGACAGCAGTGTGAAACAATGCTCGCTCTTGTTTTCCCGGATTACAAGACCGGCTGGGACGCAACAAACGATTACTCCAACCAGGACTTGCTTGATTCCGAAGACCCGGTTATAACGGATAAGATTACTGTCTATAACAACGGCGTTCTTGTTTACGGCGTCGAGCCGGACGGTACAGTACCGGAAAATACTGACCCGACAGATGACGTAAAGCCGTTAAAGGGCGATGTAAACCTTGACGGAAAAGTTACAGTTGCCGACCTGACTGCCCTTAACAAATATCTTGTAAATCTGGGTAAGATAAATTCAAAGGCGGCAGATAATGCCGATTACAATTCGGATAAGGCTGTAAATGTATTTGATTCAACAGCGCTGAGAAATAAACTGCTCGGATAAATCAAAAAGGGAACTGTGTAAAAGCAGTTCCCTTATTTTCAGAAAAAAGGTGAAATTTATGAACGAAAAAGAACTTTTTGAAATTGCCGCAAAAGCCAGACTTTCAGCCTATGCGCCGTATTCCGGATTTTTAGTAGGGGCAGCGCTGCTTGCGGCAGACGGCAGAGTCTTTACCGGCTGCAACGTAGAAAACGCCTCATATTCCCTCGCCTGCTGTGCTGAGAGGACAGCCATTTTCAAGGCGGTTTCAGAGGGCGAAAAGGAATTTACCGCTATTGCAATTGCCGGAGGAAAGGAAAATGCTGATACCGTATGCTATCCCTGCGGTGCCTGCCGGCAGGTAATGACTGAATTCTGCGGCAGCGATTTCAAAATAATACTTGCTGACAGAACTCTTACTCTTTCAGAGCTTATGCCTTATGCTTTTAGTCTTTAAAAAAATTCACCCCTGAAACTTAAATTTCAGGGGTGTTTTTATCATTTCATATTCATGATCATTTTTGCAATGTCAATTGCATCATAAAGGTTTACCTTTCCGTCGGCATTATAATCGGCGGCGGATATCTGGTCATCTCCGAAATAAGACGGATCCATCAGATACTTTGTGATTTCAATTACATCATAAAGATTTATGACCTCGTCGAAATTCACATCACCCGGAATAATGTCAGATGCAGGGAAAGTAACGGCTACAACGGTTGTGACAATACCATTTTCGTCCATGACAGTTTCATGTTCAGCTGTTATTTCCGGCTGTTCAAGGTCGTCATTTCTTAAAACTGAAAACATGTAAACATAACCGTTTATTTCCTCGTCAACGATATAATCAGTATCGCTTACAGTAAAATCATAAGTGATCTCCTGCGTATCCTTTGAGCCTTTATACTTAGGTACTCCAAGAGTTATTGTGTACGACGAATCGTCCTTGCCCTCTACGATAAAGCTATAGTCAGTTTCGCCGACTGTTTCTCCTCCGGCAGGAAGTACTGTGTTGTAGTACACATAATCGCCGTCGGGGGTAAGCTGTGTTATTTTAACATAGACTTCTCTGTCAAGCTCCGGCGTTATAATAACAGCACCGCACTTATTACCATGGATAGGATAATCCGGCTCAACTGTCACTGTTTCAGCCGCAGCGCTCATAGCTGTGCTCAACACCATACCTGCGCATACTGCCACAGAAATAATTTTTGAAAAAATCTTCTTCATTTTTTTACTCTCCATTCTTTTTAATAATATTTTGGATATATGTAATTGTGCCATTCATAGCCGCATAATTTCAGATATGAATCGGTTGAATCACTAAGCTTTCCGCAGGCGTCATAGTTTTTCCAGCCGCTGTCTGTATAGATCTGGTTCCAGTAATAATCTTCGCCGTCCTTTGAACCGTAAACTATTCTCGACTCAAAGCCAGCCTGGTGGAAAAGCAGGTCCTGGAGTGCCGCAAAATAATATGACAGCACATACTTGTGATTCATTGCATACTCAGCCAAACTTCCCCAGCCGGCAGCTTCAATCTGCTGAGGCGTTTTGGGTGTTTCATTTTTGTAGAACGTGTTGTTTTTCTTTACATAGTTGTATATCGACATGGCGTTTCGCCTTATCGAATCAAGTATGGTTTCAGCTTTTTTCTGAACCTCTGAAAATTCAACAGCAACGCCGTTCTGGTCAAGATTATAACCGTCAACCATTGTGTTTACAGCCATAGCACCGTCAGAACCGAAATAATACCGGTTTTCTCCTATGACCTGCCAGCCTGTTCTGAAAATACCGTCATCTCCGAAATAATACTTCTTACCGCTGATAGTTTTCCAGCCAAGAGCCATTATTCCGTCGGTATCAAAGTAATACTTTATTCCGTCAACCATCTGCCAGCCTGTCAGCGCTGCACCGTTATCGCCGAAATAATAATTTTTGTTTCCGTCCTGATACCAGCCATAGCACATTTTTCCGTCGCTGTCAAACCAGTATGTTTTTGAGTCGATTACCTTTATACCGGTCTGCATGATACCGTTTTTGGCAAAATAATATTTTTCAGAGTCGATTGTTTTAAATCCGGTCACCATTTTTCCGTCAGTCCCGAAATAATAAGTATCGCCTCTTATTACCTGCCACTTATACTGCATGATACCGTCAACATTGAAGAAGTACTTGCTGCCGTCAATGGTGTGTATACCTGTCTGCATTTCTCCGCTGCTGTTGAAATAATATCTCTGGGCGCCTATCCTTACAAGACCTGTACGCATTTTGCCGTCAGTTCCGAAGTAATACTTTTTGCCGTCGATGGTCTGCCACTTGTAAAGCATTTTTCCGTCGGTGTCAAAATAGTATGTGTCATTTTGGACGGTGACAAACCCTGTTTTCATAAGGTAGTCATCACCGAAATAGTATTGGTCACCGCCGTCGGAAATAATTCCCTGTGCAATCGTTCCGTCAGTAAAATAATACCTTATACCGTCCTCAAACTGCTGAAAGCCTGTTGCCATATATCCGGCGTCAGTAAAGCGGTAAATTATACCGTCAATGATATGTTCACCGGTATATTTTCCTGTCTGGGTGTCCGAGTAATAGACAAGACCATTGTAATGGATCCAGCCGTAAAGGGGTGCGGCGCTGTCATAATCGTAAAATATTCTCAGACCGTCAACTGTCTGCCAGCCGCTCTGGAATCTGCCGTTTGGAGAAAAGATGTATTTCACACCGTCAATTTCACATTCTCCGGTATAAGCAGCACCATCCTCTGCGCTGTAAAACCTGCATCCGTCATACTCACACCAGCCGGTCTGCAATATGCCGTATTCATCAAATATGTATGTTTTCCCGTCAATGGACTGCATACCGCTGAGCTTTCCTTTTACCGGGTCTGCATAGAACCTGCCGCCCATATAATCTATCCAGCCGGTAAGATTTTCGCCTGTATCCAGGTCAAAGAACATTCTTGTGCCGTCAATATCAAACCAGCCGTTTTTTCGTGCGCCGTTCGGTGCGAAGTAATAGATTTTTCCGTCGATTTCCTGAAGACCGGTAAGCTTGCTGCCGCCGGTATCATAATAGTAAACCCTTCCGTCATCAGAGTATTCCCAGCCGGTACTTATATCCTCTGTTACGGCTGCTGTAGTTTCCGTAGTTCCCGGAACGCTGTCATCAGACTGCGCCGAAACGCATAATGCAGCGCACCATCCGACAGCTGCAGCCGAAACTGCTGCCGGAAGGTATTTTATAATCTTTTTCATGCTGTCCCTCCTTTATGGCTGATATGAAGGTCTTGCATATCCGAAAATGCAGATATCTGTCAGCTTATAGCGTTTCTGTCTGCACATATCTCCGCTGTTGCCCTCAACAGTATATACATAACCGTTCTCACAGTAATCGACCATTCCTACATGGTCTGCGACACCGTCATGTTCCCAGTCAAAGAAAATATAGTCGCCGGAAGTCGGTGTGTAGCTCTGAACAGTTCTCCATTGTCCGTGCGAAACGAACCATGAAATACCCACAGCGCAGGAAATAAACTCCGGAACACTTCCGTTCTGGGTGTATCCGCACTGGTTAGCACACCACGATACAAAGCAGGCGCACCATTCTATACGGGAATTAAAGCCCCACCATGTCCAGTAAGGTCTGCCGCCCACATTTCCGACCTGTGAAAGCGCCTTTGCAACAATTTTCTGATTTCCGTCCGCTATCATTGAACCGTCGGAATAAAAGCAGTAATCCACATTGTCGATAACATGACGGTAGGTATATGCAGCGCCGTCCGAGCCGAAATAATATTTTTTCGAGCTGACAGTCTGCCAGCCGGTTTTCATTACACCGTCAGTACCGAAATAATATCTCTTGCCGTCAAGCGTTCTGAAACCTGTTGCCATTGCGCCCTTTTTATTGAAATAATATTTCTTTCCGTCAATTGTCTGCCAGCCGGTTTTTGCAACACCGCTGCTGTCAAAAAAGTACTTTTTGTTTTCAATGGTTTTCCAGTCGGTAGACATAATGCCTCTGCTGTCAAAGTGATAAAACTTGCTGTTTATACAGACAAGACCTGTTCTCATTCTGCCGTCTGAACCGAAATAGTATTTTTCGCCGTCGATAGTCTGCCAGTTATACAGCATTTTTCCGCTGTCGGGACTGAAATAGTAAATTTCACCGTCCTGCGCTCTGAATCCGGTTTTCATAGTACCGTCAGTATCAAAGAAATATTTTGCTGAGCCGACTGTTACAATACCCGTCTGCATTGCGCCGTTTTTGTCAAAATAATATTTATCGCTGCCGATAGTCTGCAGACCTGTCAGCATTTTTCCGTCCGTGCCGAAATAATAGGTGTTTCCGCTGACGGTCACAAAGCCTGTCTGCATGAGATAATTCTCATCGAAGTAATATACGCCGCTTTCGTCATTTACAAAGCCGATTCCGGGCTTACCGTCCTTGTAGTAGTATCTCGTACCGTCCTCAAATTCCTGCAGACCGGTCGCAAGATAACCTCTTTCTGTAAAGCGGTATTTAATGCCTGCAATTTCGTATTCGCCGATATATTTGCCGACCTCAGTATCAGCATAATATACAAGACCGTTGTAATGTATCCAGCCGAAAACCATCTTTGCAGTATCATAATCGTAAAATACTCTCAGACCGTTTACAGTCTGCCAGCCGCTCTGGAATTTTCCCATGTGATTGAAAATGTAAGTTACGCCGTTTATCTCGCTTTCGCCTTTTCTCAGCGCACCGTCATCTCCGCCGTAGTATTTATCACCGCCGTATTCAAACCAGCCGGAATACAAAACACCGCTTTCGCTGAATATATAGGTTTCGCCGTCAATATCCCGGACGCCTGTCAGCTTGCCCCTTTCAGCATCGTCGTAATAGGTCGCTCCCATATATGTGACCCAGCCGGTATTTCTTATTCCGGTTTCTGTGTCAAAATACATTCTGATACCGTCAATATCAAACCAGCCTGTTTTCATTGCGCCGTTTGGTGCAAAGTAGTATGTATTGCCGTCTATCTCGCAAAGTCCGGTATACTTTTCGCCCTCTTCGCTGTAATAAAAGGTTTTTCCGTCGTCGGTATATACCCATCCGGACAGGGCTATTTCAGTTTCCTCAGAATCAGTCCCGGCAGGTTCTGTTTCAGTAACAGCCGGTTGTGTAATATCCGTCAGAATTGTTGTTACTGTAGTTTCGGTTTCCGCCGGCTGTGCGGAAGTGACTGCCGTTTCAGCCGGCAGGGTTTCGGCTGTATCAGCAGTTTCTGCCGAAACTCCCAGCACTGCTGCGCTTACTGTAATAAGTGATGCAAGCAGCGCCGGCAAATATTTATAAAATTTCATTTGTATAATGATCCTCCGAAAAAATAATACTTCTTTATTTTAACATATTCGCCATAAAAATACAAGTGCTGCCAAACATCTTTCATAAAAGAAAAATCACCGCACTTCGTGTGCGGTGATGCTGTTATCCTTTTGCATTAAAAATAATCTGCTGTTCTGAGGAATCGTCATCGGGAGATTTGTACGCCGCCTTTGCTCTGGCACGCTTTACCTTTTTAGCCTCCGGAGTAAGTTCAGCCTCTGTGACAGTCAGCTTTTCCTCATGGTCTGTCTTTGTGGCGTCTGCGGTGACTGCTTCTTCGTCCGGGTTTTCCGGAATATCCTTTTTATATTCATATCGGGACTCAGTTTCAGTTTTTGTTTCATCTTTGCTGTTCGCAGAAACTTCCCTGAGATTTTCCTCTGCCTCACGCATATCCTTTTCAGCCTTTGCTTTTTCTTCTTCTGTGGGCAGCTTTGCATACTCTCCGCTTTTTATAAACTTTGCTTCAATTTCCCCGAGTTCATTTAGTCTGCGCTGTTCCTGTGCGGCAATTTCAAGCTTTTTGCTCTCCGGAATATTCGGATTGTTTTTGACTAAATTTATTGCAGACAGCGAGGAACTTATCTTTGACATTTTAAGCTTGTCAACGTCCTCTTTGGTCCTGCACTTTTTCAGGTCCTCCTCGTACTGCTTTTTCTCCTTTTCAATGTCTTTGAGCTTCTGATACAGGGTCGGATTTTTGACCTGAAGATACTTCATTTCGTCCGGCGTCAGCTTTGAACCGACTGCAATTTTGTTGTTTATAGCAGAAAGCGTCTTGTCGCTGTCATCATTTTCCCTCTGCTCCATATATGACTTCTTGAACATCTCATTTTTTCTCTGACGTTCATTAAGAGTGTAGTCCTCAGAAAAATCAGCCTTTTCCTTTTTCTGACGCCATCTGCCTTTCATGTCAAGCCCTTTTACATAGCTGTTGACTGAATTTATCATTAAAAAGTCCATAGTCATACCTCCCCCGATTCTATATCCGTTATTTTATATATCGTCCGTTATGCTGAAAAATCAATATATAGCAATCCAACAAAATACCGCAACACAATCTGACAATTCAAATCACATATTGCTGCGTTGTCCTCCTCACCATACACCAGTATGCTTTCGTCGTCCGCCTTGCACTATGTGATTTGCTCTTGCTATCTTGTGTTGTGTTATTTTATTGGATTGCTATAAATTTGACATATTACGCATATAGTGATAAAATAAAAATAATTGTGAAAAATATGAGAACAAGTTCTGAAAAAGGGGAATCATCAAATGAAAGAAAAAACAATTGAAATATTCAGAAGTGCTCCTGTACCCAAAGCGGTAATAAGCAATATTGTACCGTCGGTTGTAAGCATGATAATGGTGCTGCTTTACAATCTGGCGGACACTTTTTTCATAGGACAGACCAAAAACGCCTACATGGTCGCATCGGTTTCAATTGCAACACCGGCTTTTCTCATTTTCATGGCAATAGGAATGCTTTTCGGAATCGGCGGGACTTCGCTTATTTCACGAATGCTGGGTGAGGGGAGAGAGGATACTGCCAGGCATACCTCATCATTCTGCTTCTGGACAGGTCTTTCAATCGGCATAATTTCCATGATAGCCATATGGATATTTGTAAAGCCTGTCTGCGCTGTGATAGGCGCCAGCAGTGATACTATGGAATACACCTCGCAGTATCTCAGCATAGTTTCCGCAGGGATACCCTTTCTTATAATCGGAAACTCTTTCAGCAATATTATCCGTGCAGAAGGTCGTGCAGCTACTGCTATGACTGGTATGATAATAGGAAACCTTATAAATATCGTTCTTGACCCTGTAATGATATTGGGACTGCACTGGAATGTTGCCGGTGCGGCAATTGCAACTGTTATAGGAAATGCTTTTTCCGCAGTTTTTTACTTTATCCATCTCGTTTCAAAGCGCTCCATGCTTTCGATACACCCAAAGGACTACAAAGCCGGCGGACATATTGCGTCGGGCGTATTTGCAATCGGCATACCTGCGTCGCTTAACAGCCTGCTTATGAGCACGTCGAATATAGTCGTGAACAACCTTATGAAAAAATACGGGGATATGGCTGTTGCCGGAATGGGCGTTGCAATGAAAGTCACTATGATAGTTGTTATGCTGCTTATCGGCATAGGCAGCGGAATACAGCCTCTGCTTGGCTATTGCTTCGGAGCAGGAAACCGGAAGAGATATCTGTCAGTACTGAAATTTTCCCTTTGCCTTGCGTTTTCTTTCAGCGTTGTAATGACCGTTATCTGCTACTGCGGAGCAGAGCCGCTTGTAAAAGCTTTTCTTGAGGACAAGGACGCATTTGACTACGGAATGAAGTTTGCAAGGATATACATTATTTCCGGACCGGTTCTGGGAATACTCTTTGTTTTCATAAATGCTATCCAGTCAACCGGTGCGGCACTGCCCTCGCTTATCCTTTCCATAAGCCGTCAAGGACTGCTTTATATGCCGATAATATTTTCCTTTAACTATTTCTTTAATTCAGAAAGAATGCTTGTACTTGCCCAGCCTGTTACAGATTACCTTGCAGCCACTCTTTCAGCGATACTGTTTATTATAACATTTAAAAAGTATTTTCCGAAAGAGAACATAAAGCAAAATAACACTTGATTTTTCTCGTAATTATTGTTATTATTATAGTATGAGAAATTATGTATAAAATAAGGAGTTTCACATGTCCGGTAAAATAATGAATATTTATCATAAATATGAAGAAGCGATTATGTACATTTTTTTCGGAGCGCTTACAACGCTGGTATATTACATAGCCAGATTCGGTTCGAGATTACTGCTTGGTGATCTGGGCGGCGCCGCAATGATAGCAACTGCCATTGCACAGGTTACAGCAATCACATTTGCATTTATTACAAACAAGAAATTCGTTTTCAAAAGCAAAACTGAAAATATGGGTCAGCTTGTCAGAGAGGCGGTTTCGTTCTACGCCGGACGTGGTGTGACCTTTCTGCTTGATATGCTCATAACCTTTATTTTCGTTGAAAAGTGTTCGGGATTCTTTATCAGAATTTTCTCTCTTGGAAGTATAAACTATGACAGCAGTCTTATGCAGATATCTCTGGTAAACAAGCTTGCAGGTTCGCCGGAAAAAATGAATGAGTTTATATGGACTATGCTTTCACAGGTTATGATACTCATTCTCAATTATTTTTTCAGCAAGCTTTTCGTATTCAGAAAAAAGAAAACAGAGGAGGTAACAGCAGAATGAAAGGTCTGAAAAAAACACTCGCATCTGCGCTCTCATTTGTTATTTTTACTCTTTGCCTGTCCGTTCATCTGACAACAGCAGACGGCAGCGAGGTGTACACAGCGTCAACCGAGGACAGCAGATATTCTTACTGCGTAAATTCTGACGGCTCTTTAAAGGTAAAAGCGTCAGATAATGCGTCTTTCACCGGAGAACTGAAGATACCGTCATCTCTCGACGGTAAAAACGTGACCGCCGTTTCAGACAGAGGCTTTATCGGACAAAAGCTTGTTACAAAGCTTGTACTCCCCGAAACTGTTTCTGCAATAGGCGAGTCCGCCTTTTCAAACTGTTCCGTGCTTGAAAAGGTTGAAGTCAAGGGGACTATAACTGATATAGGACTGTATCCGTTTTTTGCAACTCCGTTTGAAAAGAACCTTGAAGAAAAGAATGACTTTGTAATTTTTAACGGGGATATTCTCTATGACTATACCGGTTCATCGACTAATATCTCCATACCGGACGGTATCAGAGTAGTTTCCGGAACGCTTTTTACATATTTTGAAACCAAGAGAGATTTTGAGATAAATTATGTTACATTTCCGGACAGCGTGGAATATATATGCAGCAAAGCTTTTTATGACTGCAACAACATGATAAGAATAACCCTTGGAACAGGCATTAAGAACATCGGCGAAAATGCATTTACTGCCGCTGATATGACAATTATGGGATATTATGACACCTATGCCCAGACCTATGCCTCAGACCATGGATTTACATTTGAACCGATAATTCCATACGGGACTGTCAGCGAAACTGTTTATGCTGATTTTTCCGATGGATTCAGACAGTATTATTTTACTGATGAAAAGGAATTCAGCCGTGAAGGTGTGTTTGTCTACAGAAGAAATTACAACGGTGAAAAAATCGGGATTACAGACTGGGAATATTCCTCGGCGCTCACAGATTTGTACAGTTAATTTTAATGCAGTAAAAAGAATCAATAATTTTTTCGGCTTTCGCTGAAATTGCATTTTAAATTTTTGCAGAATCAGAATATGCGGAAATTATTTCTGAAAAATCTGAAATTTCCGAAAATAATAGAGTCACATCCGCCGGATTTTAAAAATAATACGGTATTTCCAAAAACTATTTACTTTACTGAAATTTAGGTTTATTATAAAGCCATGGAAAAGAGCTTATATAATCTGCGCAACGGAGCGAGTTTATATGGCTCTTTTATTTTTTCAGGAGGTAGCTTAGTATGAAAAATTTGGGATATTACAACGGAAAAACCGGTCTTATAGAAGAAATGACAATACCAATGACTGACAGGGTATGTTTTTTCGGCGACGGTGTTTATGATGCAACCTATGCAAGAAATCACAAAATATTTGCAATTGAGGACCATCTGGACAGATTTTATAACAGCGCAGCGTTTCTGAAAATAGAAATCCCTATGGAAAGGGAAGAACTGAAATCTACCCTTGAGGAAATGGTGAAAAAGGTTGATGACGGTGAACAGTTCGTTTACTGGCAGGTTACAAGAGGAAACAGCGGACTTCGCAGCCATGCGTTCCCCGAAAGCGGAAAGGCAAGCTTATGGATAACTGTTGAACCGAGAAAAATAACAGACATACATAAAAAAATGAAGCTTATAACCCTTGAGGACATTAGATTTCTTATGTGCAACGTAAAGACTCTGAACCTGATACCAAGTGTTATGGCGGCACAGGCAACAAAAGAGGCCGGCTGTGACGAATGCGTATTCCACAGAAACGGCAGGGTGACAGAGTGCGCACACAGCAATGTTTCAATCATCAAAGACGGAAAGTTTATTACTGCGCCGACCGACAGATTTATTCTTCCTGGTATTTCAAGAAAGCATATACTTCAGTTCTGCCGTGAATTCGGCATACCGGTGCTTGAACAGCCCTACACAGTAGATGACCTTATGAATGCAGACGAGGTCGTTGTAACAAGCTCCGGACAGCTTTGCATACAGGCAGTTGAAATCGACGGAAAGCCTGTTGGCGGCAAGGCACCTGAGATACTGGAAAAACTCCAGAATGCTTATCTTGAAAAGTTTATGCGTGAAACTGAGTGATATAGGGTGGTTGTAATGAGAAGGGAAGAGATTTCAAGAATCAACCTCGGAAACAGTCTTGACAAGGTTGCAAACATTGACCCGAGGGGGTACGGAGTATGCAACATACTATATGACAGCGCAAGAAAGTATACCGGCTATCCACTTACTATGAATGCAGCGGAAAAGCTGGACAGCGTTCTGAAAGAGGACAGTCTGGTGTATATACTTACGGGATTTGTTCTGCCGACTCACAAAAAAGCCGAAATGGACGGTATTGTAAGCTCCATGCTGCTTGCAAGGGCGCTGGTAAGAGGATACAGTGCAAAACCTGTTATTATATGTCCGGAGGATAATATGCCGGCAGTAAAAAGTCTTTCGGCGGTTATGGGACTTCATCTTTTTGACAGCATTGAAGAAATGTACGAGTATTCTGTTTCAATGAGTTATATAATCTGTCCCAAGGAAAAGGGACAGGCTGAACAGCTTGCAAGGAAACTTGATATTCCGGACGCAGTTATAAGCGTTGAGGCGCCGGGGGCAAACAGACTGGGAGTATATCACAATGCCACAGGAACTGATGTGACAGAGCTTGAGGCAAAGACTGATATTATTTTTGAGGAAATGAAGAAAAAAGGTGTGCTTAATATTGCTGTGGGTGACCTTGGAAATGAAATCGGCATGGGTGCTATTAAGGAGAGTATCTGCCGTTATGTTCCCTATGCGGCTGAATGCTCCTGCGGCTGCGGAGGCGGTATTGCGTCGGAAGTGAGTGCGGACAATATTATTACTGCCACAGTTTCCGACTGGGGCTGTACAGGAATGATAGCCGCCCTTGCTTATCTCAGACGTGATATAGATATTCTACAGAATGAAGCATTGCAGCGTGAGGCTATCATAACAGCGTCAAGAAGCGGAATGATAGACATGACAGGCTGGGTCGTTCCTGCGGTAGACGGCGTTGACTGCGAGGTAAATGTGCATATTTTAAGGCTTATGAGAGATATTGTGAAAAGCACTATCAAGTATGAAAACACCGGTGATAACTGGTATAAGGGTGTTGACAGACTGGGATTTTTTAATAACCTGTCCGCTCCCGTGTGAAAGTATAATAACAGTTCTGATAATGGGGTGATGAAATATTGAAACTGAATAATGCGGAATTTGTTGTGACATCTGATACGGCTTTGTCGGTCGTGTTCGGTGATAAGATAAGCGATGAAATAAACGACAGGGTAAATTCACTTGCGGATTCTCTGAAAAAGTCCGGCATAAAAGGAATTACAGAGCTTTGCCCATCATACTGTTCACTTACGATAAGTTATGAGCCGGACATAATTTCAGTTAACAGGCTCAAAAGGAAAATAAATGGGATACTCAGAAAAGAGATGTCGGTCAGATCAGAAGATTCGGTCTTGTGGGAGATACCGGTATGCTACGGCGGAAAATACGGCGAGGACTTAGACGATACTGCGAAACTTCTGGGAATAACACCTCAGGAGCTTATAAAACGCCACAGTCAGACTGTTTATAAAATATATATGCTGGGATTTCTTCCGGGGTTTGCATATCTCGGCGGGATGGACAGTTCAATAGCCGCCCCAAGACTTTCGTCGCCGAGAAAAAGGATTCCGGCAGGTAGTGTGGGCATAGGCGGACAGCAGACGGGAATTTATCCCATGTCTTCTCCGGGAGGCTGGCGGCTTATAGGGACAACTCCTGTTGATGTTTATAATCTGAAACGTGAAGAGCCGATACTTTATTCAGCCGGCGATTATCTCAGATTCATTCCCGTTTCGGAGGAGGAATTTGAAAGTATAAAATTACAGATAGAAAGCGGAACGTATACATATAAGTCAGACGAGGCGGTGAGAAAATGATTGAAATATTAAGAGCCGGACCTCTTATGACCATTCAGGACGGCGGCAGAAAAGGCTTTGCAGACAAAGGCGTTTCACAGTCCGGCGTGCTTGATAACCGGAGTATGAACATAGTAAATATCCTGCTTGGAAACCGCAAAGATGAAGCGGTTATTGAAATGACCATGGCAGGAGGAGATTTTGAATTTCAGAACGAAACCTTTTTTGCTCTTGGCGGAGCGGATATGGGTGCACAGCTTAACGGGGCAGAGTGCCGACTTTATACAGTTTACAGGGCAGATAAAGGCGATAAGCTTACAATGGGATATGCTCAGAAAGGCTGTCACGGATATATAGGTTTCAGCGGAGGTATTGATGTGCCTGTTGTAATGGGCAGCAAGTCCACAAATATACGCTGCGGATTCGGCGGCTTTGAGGGAAGAAAGCTTGCTGCCGGTGATGTTGTTTCCACAGGTGCTCCGGTTTCGGGAATAACGGATAATTCTTATTCGCCCGAAACTGAAAATACAGATGAGATCCGTGTCCTGCTTTGCGCCCAGAATTATATGTTCACGCAAAAAGGGATAGATGACTTTTTAAGCTGTGAATATGCAGTTTCAGCCAATTACGACAGAATGGGCTGCCGTCTTGAAGGGACAGCTGTTGAAGCTGTAAATGGCATGGACATTATTTCAGACGCTATTGCCTTTGGCGCAATTCAGATAAGCTCTGACGGAATGCCGATAGTTATGCTTGCAGACCGTCAGACTATAGGCGGATATGCAAAAATAGGCGCTGTTATCAGTACTGATATACCGGCATTTGTACAGCATAAGCCGGGGGAGAAAATACATTTCAGAGCAGTTACTCTTAAAGAAGCGCATAAGCTTTACAGAAAAGAACAGAAATTTTTAAGGAAACTTTCTGAAAAATGTCAGAAAGGACGGTAATATTATGTTTAATCAGAAATATGCAGAAATAAAACCGTGGAGCGTCAGAAAAATGATTGCTGACGGCGAAATAACATGGCAGACTTCCGGAATGTGCAGCGGATATGCTCAGGCGAATCTTGTTATACTTCCGCAGAAAGACGCTTATGATTTTATGCTGTTTGCTCAGAGAAATCCAAAGTCGTGCCCCATACTTGAAGTGAGTGACACAGGTTCAAGGTCGCTCAGATTTATAGCGGAAAATGCTGATATTGCCTGTGATATTCCCAAGTACCGTGTCTACGAAAAGGGCAGTCTGACAGGGGAATACACCGACATAGAAAAGCTCTGGAGAGATGACTTTGTTTCGTTTCTTATAGGATGCAGCTTTTCCTTTGAATCAATGATGCTTGAAGCCGGAATACCTGTAAGACACATTGAGGAGGGGAAAAACGTTCCGATGTATATAACGGATATTGACTGTGTCCCTGCCGGAAAATTCAGTGGAAAAATGGTTGTAAGTATGCGCCCCATACCGTATGACCAGGTGGTAAAGGCAGTTACGGTCACAGAGCAGGTGCCTTCAGTTCACGGTACGCCGGTTCACATAGGAGAGCCCTCGCTTATAGGGATAAAGGATATCAACAAGCCGGATTTCGGGGATATGGTTACAATTAATGAGGGCGAAATACCTGTTTTCTGGGCGTGCGGTGTCACTCCGCAGTCGGTGGTTATGAATTCAAAGCCTGACATTGCAATAACCCATGCTCCCGGACATATGTTTATAACCGACATAAAAAATACTGATCTGAAAGGGTGAGTTTATGAAAACAGTTGACCTTAACTGCGATTTAGGTGAAAGCTTTGGTGCATATAAAATCGGAAACGACAGCATGGTGACAAGCCATATTACGTCGGCAAACATTGCCTGCGGATATCATGCCTCTGACCACAATGTCATGAACCGGACTGTAAAGCTTGCGGCGGAAAAGGGCGTTCATATCGGCGCACATCCGGGTTTCCCCGATTTAATGGGATTCGGCAGGCGCAGTATGAATATAAGTCCTGATGAGATAAGAAATATGGTTATTTATCAGATAGGCGCACTTGACGCATTCTGCCGTGTAAATGGTACAAAGCTTTATCATGTCAAGCCTCATGGGGCGCTTTACAATATGGCTGTAAAGGATAAGAGCATTGCCGCCGCTGTGGTTTCAGCAATTCTGGATTACGACAAAAGCCTTAAACTGCTTGCGCCCTTTGGCTCGGAAATGACTGTTGCCGCAGAAAAAGCAGGACTTGAATATGCCTGTGAGGTGTTTGCGGACAGAGCCTATGAGGACGACGGTTCACTTGTGGCACGCACAAAAGAGGGCAGCATGATAACCGACGAGAACGAGGCTGTAAACCGTGTTTTGTGGATGATAAAAGAGAACAAAGTCAGAACTGTAACCGGAAAGGACATTTATATAAAGGCAGATTCAGTCTGTGTTCACGGGGACGGCGAAAAAGCACTTGCTTTTGTTGAGAAAATAAGGACAAAGCTGGCTGAAAATGGCATTGATGTAAAAGCATTCTGAATGGAAGTGTAATTGATGGGCAGTTATTACAGAGTCAGGGCAGAGGTTGACCTTGATAAAATTCACCGTAATCTTGAAAATATCCGCAGAAAAGTTAGAAGTACCGCTAAGATAATGGCGGTTGTCAAGGCGGACGGCTACGGTCATGGAGCAGTTAAGGTCGCAGAGGCAGTATATGATATAGCCGACGCTTATGCCGTTGCCATATATGAAGAAGGGATAGAACTGAGAGAGGCGGGTATAAAAAAGCCGGTACTTCTTCTGGGCTACACTTCTCCGGAGGTTTACGAAATTATCCTTGAATATGACCTCACTCCTGCAATATTCACTTACGAATCGGCAGTCCTGCTGAATGAAACTGCAAGGGAAATGTGTAAAACTGCTGTTATACATATTGCGCTGGACACAGGCATGAGCCGTATCGGATTTATGCCCGAAAAAAAGAGCATTGAAGAAATTGTTAAAATCAGTCAGCTTTCAAATATAAAAATTGAAGGTATCTTTACACATTTCGCCAAAGCTGACCATGCTGACAAGACTTTTGCTCTGAATCAGAAAGCAGTCTTTGACAGGTTTTATGAAGACCTGAAATCAGCCGGAATCAGCATACCTGTAAGGCACATTTCAAACAGCGCCGCAATTATGGAAATGGACTGCAATTATGAAATGGTACGCTGCGGAATCATTGCGTACGGTCTGTATCCCAGCGGAGAGGTTGACAAAAATCAGCTGGAAATATATCCGGCAATGGAACTGAAAACCCATGTTTCACATATTAAAGTACTGTCGGCGGGAACAGGAATAGGCTACGGCGGAACATTTGTAACAGAAAAGCCGTCTGTAATTGCTACTGTCCCCGTGGGTTATGCTGACGGTTATCCATACGCACTTGCTAACAGGGGATATGTGCTGATACACGGCGCAAGGGCACCGATTGCAGGACGTGTATGCATGGATCAGTTTATGGCTGACGTGACCGGAATTGAAGATGTAAAAGCAGGTGATGAGGTAGTGCTGTTTGGCGGTCAGGGAGCGGAAAATATATCAGTTGAGGAAATCTCTGCTCTTGGTGCGTCATTTAATTATGAGTTTGTATGCGGTATCAGTAAAAGAGTACCGAGAATTTATATTCATGATCTTCCGTAATAATTCATTACTCCAATAAGAAAGCTCCCGTTTAAGTGAAAACGGGAGCTTTCTCTTTTATAAATCTTCTCCGTCTGTGCGGATGATTTCGCCGTAACGGTAAGCTGAATCCTTTAAAATGCGCTGCTGTGTCTGATAATCCACATACACAATGCCGAATCTTTCTGAATAACCGTATGCCCACTCAAAGTTATCCATGAGTGACCACTGGAAATACCCTCTGATGTCAACACCCTCAAGGTATGCTTTTTTAAGTCCGGAAAGATAACCGTTGAGATAATCAATTCTTTCTGTGTCGTGTACTCTGCCGTCTGCCGAAACGGTATCACGGCATGATTTTCCGTTTTCGGTAATGTAAATCGGCGTTTTGTACCTGTCATACAGGAACTTTGCGCCCCAGTAAATGCAGTCGGGAGTTACCGGCCACTGATAAGGCGGTCGGCTGAATCCGCCCGGGTCGCTTATGATTTTAGGACTGCCGCCGTCTGCTGCAACGGTGTGTCCCCAGTAAATGTTATGGCCGAGAAAGTCGATAGGCTGACTGATAAGCTTCATGTCGGTATCAGTTACTTTCGGCATATGCTCCTCGCATAGTTTCATGCCCTGTTCGGGATATTTTCCGAGAAGTATCGGGTCGTTGAACCAGACTGTACTTCCCGGAGCCGCAGCTGCTGACGGTATCTCAAACATTGAGCGCCTTGCCGCCTCGATATCCTCATTGCTGCTGCCTGCCGGAATGTTCATGTTTCCGCATGGTGCATATCCGATGTTGACCGGCTGCTTTGAAAAGGTCCTCAGAGCCACGACTGCCGCACCGTGTGCTTTTAAAAGAATGTGTGACGCTTCAAGTGCCTCCGGTGTGGTAATTTTAAGCCCGGGAGCAATAGTGCCATCCTGATAGCCGAGTCCGATTATTACCTGCGGTTCATTTATTGTAATAAAGTTTCTGACACGGTCGGAGAAATTTTCAGCAACAACCCTTGCATATTCCGCAAACCATTTCACCATTTCCGGATTTCTCCATCCGCCCAGCTTGTCAAGTGCGAGAGGGAGGTCCCAGTGATAAAGGGTAACGTAAGGCTCGATACCGTTTTTCAGAAGTTCGTCAATGATATTGCTGTAAAACTTTATTCCCTCCGGATTTATTCTGCCTGTACCGTCGGGAAGTATTCTTGCCCAGCTGAGAGAAAAACGATATGCTTTCAGACCGATTTCTTTCATAATTGCAATGTCGTCTTTCCACCTGTGATAATGGTCACAGGCAACGTTTCCGTGGTCATTGTTCAGAATTCTTCCGGGAATACTGCAGAATGTGTCAAAAATGTTCAGTCCTTTGCCGCCCTCATAAGCGCCGCCTTCAATCTGATATGATGAAGTTGCTGCGCCCCATACAAAATCACTGCGAAATTTCATAATAGTCTGTTCCTTTCATTTTCTTTTTTTATATTATAAGGAAAGACAGACGGAAAGTCAATATGTAATTATGCATTTCAAGAAATTATTATTTTTTTACTAAATAAATGTCAATAATGCAAAAGGCTGAGCACTGTTTTAAACAATGCTCAGCCCGAATATTAAAATCGAAAATTGAGTTTACTCAGCTTTACCAAGCTGGTCTTCTGAAACCATCATTGTAACAAAATTCAGAATCATTCCGCTGTCAGCAGTATTTACAATACCGTTTCTTACACAGTCTGAATTAGCAATCTGAACGTCAGAAAGCGGATTCTTTTCCGGACTGAGAAGGAACATATTAAGGCTGACAATATCTGATACCATTATTTTGCCGTCAGTATTTACATCGCCGTATTTTGAAGCCTCAACACCCTCAGGGACTAAGATTTCCGCTGATTCAGTTGTTGTAGTAGTAACATCAGGCTCGTCATCAGATACAACGGTTGTAACAGAAGTTGAACTGGGTGTTGTAACGTCTGTTTCTGTAACGTCTGTTACAGTTGTAACTGTTGTAACCTCTGTTTCAATTGCTTCTGTAGTTGTTACAAGAGGTTCTGTTGTAACAGGCTCAGTAGTTTCCGGCTCTGTTGGATCTGTAGGATCAGTAACTTCCTGTCCCTCATAATTCTTGAGGTCCGGCAGTTCGTCAAGAGTAATGCAGTAATCACTCTGATACATTTCCTTTAAGTCTTCCGGCTTGTTGAATACAGAGTTTGTAAGGAAGTTGATGCTGTCTGAACCGCCGTCATACCATGGGCAGAAGTAAAGCCATGCAGCCTTTTCTTCAAGCATATTCTGGAGTGTAGGGATACTGTCGTTTTCAGACATAGCTACCATTTTCTTGCCGTTGTACTTTTCAACAATGCTGTAGAATGTACCGCTGATAGCGCTGTCGTTGTGTGTGAGAACAGCCTGACCTGTTGACCAGTCTGTGCAGTTATACTTGTCATAAGCGATAAGGTCTACATATTCATCACCAGGATACCAGTCAGCTGATGTTTCATAAGCGTAGCTGTTCCATTCCCAGATAAGGTTGTGGCAGTCAAAATCTTCAGTAATTACCTTGTATGTATAAATCCAGAGATCCTTGTAAGCCTTTGAGCCTTCTCTGCCCCACCAGAACCATGAACCAGTTTCACCGCCGCCGCCTTCAGCTTCATGGAGCGGACGCCAGATTACAGGAATACCTTCTGCTTCAAGTTTTTTGAATTCTGCGGCGAGAGTTTCAATTGCCTGGAGGTAGTACTGATTTTCCTTTGTGCCGACTGTTGCAGCCTTTGACGGAGAAAAGTCGGTTTTTTCGCTGTATGTTGTGTTAGCCCAGTCAATCTTTGTACCAATTGTAAAGCTTGCAAAATCTGTTGGTACATTAAGGTGCCATGATGCAGTTGCAATACCCTTTCTGTTGTTTACCCAGTCGATGATACGGTTTGTTGTACCGTCATCATTTCCGAATGCCGGACAGGAGAAATTACCGTAATCAAAGCCTCTGATTGCAGGCAGTTCACCAGTTGTATTCTTGATGTAATCGAATTCATACTCAAAGTCATGCGGGCCGTAGGCATAAATTTCCTGCTGACCGGAAAGAACGTGACTTCCATAATTGTCGCCGAGATAATTCATAAGCATCTGAGCTGTTTCAGTTGCCTTAGGGTCACTGAGCTTTCTGTCAAAGGTTGTGATATCCGGCAGAACAGACTTTTCAACCATGAGGTAGTCGAGGTTTGTCCAGCCCCAGCTGCTCTTGATACCGATTTCATTTTCGCCGGCAGTAAGCTTTGCGGAACAGAGCTTTGTTTCTGCCCATTCCTTTGAAGTACAGCTTATCTGTCCCTGATCCACGCCGTTTATGTAGAGGTTGTGGTTCTTGTTGCCGTATGGTGCAGAGTAGCAGAGAATAATGTCATACATTCCCGTTTCATCAACAGTAACCTTTACAGATGCAACTTCACCTGGATTTTCAATGAAAACGAATCCGCCGCCCGAAGCACCGTCCATCCATCTCTCTGATGATTCGTCCGGAACGATTGAATCTGTGTGAGTTCCGTCCTCAAATTCATACTTTACGCCTGTTTCAGCAACTGCAATCTGTGAAACAATGGAAGTGTTAAACACACAAGCCATTGCCAGCGCTGCTGCACAAGCCTTGCTGAAGAATTTTTTCTTCATGATAGTGATTCCTCCTATTAGCTTAAACGTTTAAAATTAGTGTAATCTGTTATAATTATACTATAATAAATCTACTGGTGCAATGATTTTGTGCAAAATTATTGCACAAACTTTTCGCTGATATTTTGTGAATTATTACTGTTTAGTATCTTTCATATCCTTTATAGTTCTTTCGATTTCGGCGATCATGTCTTGGACATCGTCATTTTCAGTAAGCTCCCAGACAACCTCATAAAAATACTTTGCCATGTCGTAATCAAGGTTCTGCTGGGCGTGCTGTGCGAGAAAATACGCTGTATCAACAACAAGTGCAGAAGGTCCCGGCTGTATTTTTTCGGCTTTCATAATGTTCATAAGCTGTTCACGGCTGTGTGCCGGAGGAATACTGCCAAGTCCCATAGAATTTGAAATATATTTCATTTCATTTTCGATAAGCTTGCTGTTATCCATAAAAATGCGGCTCATTTCAAGCATGGCAGACGCTTTGTCAAAGTCCCTTTTTTCCGAAAAGTAGTAGCTGTAATTGAAATATCCCTTGCCAAGTTGTTCCTTTGTTACGGCATACTGCATTATCTTGTCAGTACATTCTCTCAGTTCGTCAGTCTGCTTTATTTTTTTCAGCAGTTCGCAGTACCTTATGTAAATTTCAGGGTCAGTCGGGTTAAGCTCAATTGCTCTCTGAAAGGCGTCAACAGCCTCAGTATACTTGCTTTTCTGGGTAAGTCCCCAGCCGTAGAGAGAATATACCTCGCTTAAATCGCATGAAACAGGGCGCACTTCCTTTTCCGGCTGATATATCTGCATATAGAGGGTGTGTTCAACAGGAGTGCCGAAGCTTTTGTATGTAACCTCGTCATCATCCATCCAGGCAAAGAGATTATCCTTTATAATTTCTCTGAGAATTTCAATTCCGCCGGTGTAATTAAGATTTTCATATCTTTTGCGTACACTTTTAAGCTTTTCATTGACTTCCGGATTTTTCACCGCAAGATAGCTGTCAATAGTTCTGTGCATATCGTTGTAAGCGCACTCATAAAGCAGTTTTGCAAGCTCTCTGTTTATTTCATCACTGTTTTCCTCATTTTTATATTTTTCCGACTGGTCTTTGAGAAAAGGACCGTCTTTCTGAGGGTCGCCAGTCAGCTGTTTTTTTATTTCTTCGATTATTGAATCAGTATTCATCTGGTAAAATCTCCATTCTAAGCATACTATTTAAAATAATTATACATAAATTTATACAATTTGTCAAGCTTATCTGCCATTGTTTTTATTAAAAACAAACATAAAAAGGCTGACGCATTTTGTGCATCAGCCCTCAGTCTATTGTATACTATTACTGAACGGTATCAACCTTCATAAGATTAGTAGTACCTGACATTCCCAGCGGAACGCCTGCTGTAATTACAACCTTATCTCCCGGTTCAACAAATCCCTTTGCCTTTGCGGCGTCGACAGCGTGTTCAAAAAGGTCGTCCGTATTGGTTTCCTCGCTTATTACCAGCGGAGTAACACCCCATGACATATTCATCTGACGGCATACTGTTTCATCAGTTGTACAGCTGATAATAGGGCAGAGCGGACGGTATTTTGAAATAAGTCTTGCAGTACTTCCGCCCTTTGTGACTGTGATTATCGCCTTTACGTCAAGGTCATGCGCCGTTGTAACTGAAGCGTGTGAAATAGCATTGGCAATGTTAGGATTGCAGTCAGTTCCTCTTTTCTGGAATCTTGCCTTGTAGTCGATGTTCTTTTCTGTGGTTTCCGCAATAAGCGCCATTGTGCTTACTGCTTCAACAGGATATTCACCGGCGGCTGTTTCGCCCGAAAGCATGATAGCGCTTGTGCCGTCATAAATAGCGTTTGCAACGTCAGTTATTTCAGCACGGGTAGGTCTTGGATTTGAAATCATTGACTCCAGCATCTGAGTTGCAGTAATGACCTGCTTTCCAGCGTTATATCCCTTGTGGATAAGTTCTTTCTGGATTGCCGGTATCTGTTCAAACGGTATTTCAACACCCATATCGCCTCTTGCGACCATGATACCGTCTGCCGCTTCAAGAATCTCGTCGATGTTTTCAACACCCTCAAGGTTTTCGATTTTAGCGATAATTCTTACATTAAACCAGCCAAGACTCTGAGTGTATCTTCTCAGATAGTTGATGTCAGCCGCTGTTCTGACAAAGCTTGCGGCGATAAAGTCATACTTCATTTTTGCACCGAATTCAAGGTCGCTCATATCTGCGTCGCTTAAATAAGGCATTGAAAGCTTGACGCCCGGAACATTGATGCCCTTGTTGTTTGAAAGCTTTCCTCCGTGAATGACACGGCAGACTATCTCAGTTGCAGTAACCTTTTCAGCAAGCAGTTCGATAACACCGTCATTGATAAGTATGCGTGTACCGACTGAAACGTCCTCCGGCAGCTTTTTGAATGTTACGCTGCCTATCTTGTCTGTGCAGAGGCAGTCCTCAGTAGTAAGCGTGTAGATGTCTCCGCTTTTGATTTCGACCGGCTTGTCGTCAACGAATCTTCCAAGTCTGACCTCAGGTCCCTTGGTGTCCATCATTGCGGCAATGGGGAGATTCAGTTTCGCCGCCACTCGTCTTACCATTTCAAGACATTCCTGGTGATAAGCGTAGTCACCGTGAGAGAAGTTGAAACGGGCAACATTCATGCCGTGTTCCATGAGCTTTTTAAGCATTTCTTCCGTTTTTGTTGCCGGACCGATTGTGCAGACAATTTTGGTCTTTCTCATACATTTTCCTCCTGAAATAATGTTTTTTTTTCCCTTTGCTGCTGTTTCTCACATTACCGGAACAGCTCCGATAATATAAAGAGATGGTATATCCTTATATTTGGACGGAAGCGTGTCATATAAACCAGTTCCCGTCGGAATAAGAAATCTTATCTGAAATCCGTTTTCTTCAAGCTCTGAAATAAGCTGTCCGGAAGTCCACATTGCCTCGTAAACGGGGTGCTTTTCCCAGCCGTCAACGGCGCGTATCTTTATGCCTGTAACCGGGTCCTTTCCGCTGAAAAGCAGAAGACCGCCGGGTGTGAGCATACTTTTTGCCTTTTTGTAAAGAGCCATTCTGCCCCTGTAATTAAAATGATTTATATAATCAAAACCGGTTATCAGATTAAACTTGCCGTCCCTATTCTGTGAGATATCTGAGGAAGATATATCAGCGCTGCCGAAATAATTCTTTATGACAGCGGCGGATGCAGTTTTTTCAAGAGATTTTATGCAGAGAGAGGTGCAGTCGTCATCCGCTCTGCTTTTTAGAATATATCCGAGTATTTCGTCGGGAGTACGGGCAAATCTGATACCCGCATTTTCAAGCCGTTTTGTCAGTATTGAATATTTCTCAGCGCCTGCCGGAATGGCATTTTCAATTCCCGATTCAACTGCTGAAATGATTCTTCCCGTTGCAAGTTCCTCAGCCGTTGCTGCCGCAACACAGCGGAATCCGGCATCTTTCAGCGCATGGAAAGCCTCGCTGTTCATTGCAGTATAGCTGTGAATACCGCAGTCGTTCAAAAATCTCAGGTCGTCAATGTACTGTTCGTCCAGTCCCTCAAAGGGGTTGTGACCGGTAATGAATATCATGCCTGATTTAAGGAAAGCCTTTTCCGGAACTGCCGCTGTTTCGCCGCAGTAAACAAAGTATCTTCCGGTATCTCCGGATTTATCACCGTATTCTATTTTATATATACTGTTCTTGCAGAGGTTTCTGTAAATTATCTCAGCGTATTTTTCTGTGCCGTAAAAGTCGATTCCGATTTCCTCATACGCATTAAAATAGGAAAGCTCACGGCTTACTGCTTTCATGCACACTTTTTCAAGGTCACGGAGTTTCTGCACACGCTCTTCTCCCGACGCTTTTTTGACAGCTTCAAGTCTTTCCGGCATATTTACAAGGGAGTCAATTTCTGCCTCACGGCAGCCTTTCGGACAGTCTTTAAGACGTGCTCCCGGAGCAATGTGCAGGACGTAATCCTCTGTGCGTTCGCTGTATCGTACAAGTGCGCTGTCGATTTTTTCAAGCTGGTTTGAGTTGAGAGTTGAACGCAGTCTTACTGTGTCGAGCTCTTTTTTCATGGCTGTAATCGGCGCAGTATCTTTTTTTCGTGCCGTAATTTCAGCGGCAAGAGCGTCCTCAAGACGCCTGCAGTGCTCTATAAGCTCGTCAAAGCATTCTGTGACCTGTCTGTTGAATTCATTCTGATTTTGTCCGAAAACATTGACATTATCCAGTGCGTCCGGATATTTTTTTGCAAATTTTTTCTGCAGGGCTGACATTTCGTCAGATTCATCGGGGACGTATGCGGCAATGCTTTTTCTGAGGTCTTCTGTTCCTTTCATTTGTATTCACCTTCTGCAAAATGTCTGCGGCAATACTGTTGCCTTGTTACTTTTCGTCTGAATTCATTTTCCCGGGGAAAATCATTGTTTTTACAGTCATAAGGATAAGACGCAGGTCCATTATCATGGAATAGCGTTCAATATACATAAGGTCCATTTTCAGCTTGTCATAAGGGGTCGTGTCATAAACGCCTGTTACCTGTGCATAGCCTGTAAGACCAGCCTTGACTTTAAGCCTGTAACGGAATTCCGGCATTTCCTTTTCGTATTTTTCAGTAAGCTCCGGACGTTCAGGACGGGGTCCTACAACCGACATATCCCCTTTGAGAATATTTATAAGCTGGGGTATCTCGTCAAGACGGCATTTTCTTAAAAATCTGCCGACCCTTGTAATTCTCGAATCGGAAGTTGTAGCAAGCATGGGGACGCCGTCCTTTTCGGCATTCTGTATCATGCTGCGGAATTTATAGACATAAAATTCCTTTCCGCCGATGGTAAGTCTTTTCTGCTTGTAGAGTATATCTCCGCCGTCGTCTATTTTAATGGCAAGAGCGATAATCAGCATAATCGGTGAAAGTACAACCAGTCCCACAACAGAGAAAACAATGTCAAAAATTCTCTTGAACAGCCTCTGGTCAAAGGAAAGACCCTCGTTGCGGCACAAAAGCAGGGGTGAATCGAAAAGTCTGATATCCTCTCCGCCTCTTATTATAATATCAGAAATTTTCGGAGAAATGTATATTCTCTTGGACTGCTCAAAGCAGTATTTTATAATATCATTTCTCAGCTGACCGCTTATATCGCAAATAATAGCGCCGTCATATTTTCCTATTTCCGCCTTAATCTTGGCAAAGTCCTCTTTTATGCTGACAGATTCGCATATCATATACTTGTCTTCACGCTGGCTCATTTTGTTTGTCAGAGTTGCGGCATTCTGACTGCCGTAAATTATTATGAGCTTTCTTGGCGGGTAAAGTTTAAGATAGATACGGTTATTGCAGAATATCCATCCTGCAATTATAATAAGGTCAGCAAGAGTCATGTAAATCATAGGAATGACTTTCATGAAGTCACGTCCGATAACGCTTATCTGAAAGTATGTTATGATATTTACCGCCACCATTGAGATGGACTGCGAATAAAGCATATCCGAGCGTTTAAGATATCCCATTTTCAGACCGCCGTAGGCCTTGAAGAAAAGCAGAGTCAGAATCATGTAGATAAAGATTACTACCCAGTTACCACGTCTGTAAAACGGGAGTACGATTGCGTCGCTGTAATATTCATACCATATATAAATGAATACTCCGGCAAGACATACAAGCAGAACCATACTTGAGAAAAACGATATGATTCTTTTATATTGTTCATTATTTTTCATTAATTCAATCTCACTTAAAAACAGTAATTATTATCGCCTTTAAGGCATACTTACTCTTACACCCATTATATCAAATAAGTAGATTTAAGTCAATAGTGTTTATTTATACTCCTGCATTTTTCTGCCGGAATCACACATACAGGTAAAAAAATAAGGTCTGCGTCATACTGCATGACACAGACCTTTTATAAATTTGATTATTCTACTGAATTGATAAACATATCGTAAATTCTGCGGATAGCCTCTTCAAAGTCTTCCTCGCCGATACCGATAATAACGTTAAGCTCGCTTGAACCCTGGTCAATCATCTTGACATTGATTCTTGCATGAGCCATTGACGCAAAAATTCTTGCGGCAGTACCCCTTGTTCTTCTCATGCCACGTCCAACAACGGCAAGCATTGCAATGCCCTTTTCAAGCTCGATATGGTCAGGAGCGCCTGCTTTTCTGATTTTGGAGAGAACCTCGTCCTCCTTGCCCTCGATGTCGCTGTAAGGGAAAATGAGGGAAAGTGTATCAATACCAGACGGCATATGCTCAATTGAGATTCCGCACTCTTCCAGTACTTCAAGCACCTTTACGCAGAAACCAAGCTCGCTGTTCATCATTGCCTTTTCGATATTGATAGCGGCAAAGCCTTTCTTTCCTGCAATACCTGTAATTGTGTATTTGTTAATCTCGTCCTCCGGAACTTCGGAAACGATCATTGTGCCGCTGTCTTCCGGACGGTTTGTGTTCTTGATATTAATAGGGATTCCGGCTGTTCTTACAGGGAAGATAGCGTCCTCATGCAGGACTGTCGCACCCATATATGAAAGTTCTCTCAGTTCCTTGTATGTGATAACGCTGATAGCCTTGGGATTGTCAACTATTCTCGGGTCTGAAACAAGGAATCCGGAAACGTCAGTCCAGTTTTCGTAAACCTCTGCTTTTACTGCACTTGCAATAATTGAACCGGTAACGTCAGAGCCGCCTCTTGAAAATGTTCTTACAACGCCGTTTTCGTCAGCACCGTAAAAGCCCGGAATTACTGCGGCTTCAACGCCTTTGAGTCTTGCTCTGAGCTTTGGCTGTGTCTTGTCATTGTTGAAAGTTCCGTCCTCGTCAAAGACGATTACTTCGGCTGCGTCAACAAATTCGTAGCCTAAAAGCTTTGCGATGATAATACCGTTTAAGTATTCGCCACGGCTTGCGGCATATTCGCTGCCTGCCTTTGCAGTTATATTTTTCTTGATTGTTTCAAATTCGCTGTCAAGGGAAAGGTCGATTCCCAGTTCCTCTATAATACCGTTGTAACGGTCGGCAATTGCCTGAAATGCGTTGTTGATGCTCTTGTTTTCCATTGCAAGCTTGTTGCAGTTATAGAGCATATCAGTAACCTTTATATCGTCCGAAAAACGCTTGCCCGGAGCAGACGGCACAACAAATCTGCGCTTGTCATCGCTTTTGATTATGTTAGCGGCCTTTGTTATCTGCTTTGCGTCCGCAAGACTGCTGCCGCCGAATTTTACAACTTTGACATTCATAAGTAATTCTCCTTAATCCTTGATTCTCATACTTAAATAGTATATTGTATTTAAGAAAAAAAATCAAGAGTAATAGATTACAAATTATTCCTTAACAAACCGTGTCTTTTTGGTGAATACGCTTGTATGCCACAGGCGGACAGTGCGTGACCGCACAGGACAATTCGTTGTTAGTTTTGCGATAGCGTTACTTTTAGGCACGACCGGCGGCTGAATGGTGGATTTTGTGGTGTTTTTTGGCTTGACTGTTTATTCTTTAGGGGCGAGCATTGGTCGCCCGTGAATTTGTCTGTTTTTTTGAATCGGGCGAGCAATGCTCGCCCCTACAATAATCCATATTTCATAAAAATTGATTTGCGTGTTGCCGGATTTATTTTATTGACAATTGGGATATATAGTGTTATATTATAGGTAAAGATAATATAGGGGGATAAAAATATGAAAAACAGAAAATATTTTGTATTATTATGTATTTCAGCTGTACTTCTCACCGCCTGCGGAACCGAAACAAAAACAGCACAGCAAACTGAAAGTACCGCTGAAAATGTAACTGAAGAAACAACCGGAAAATACGAAAATATTGTGGACGAAAATGTTGACGTTGATGACAATATGTTTTTTGGAAGTCTTGATGAGTTTACTTCATTTACAGCTTCTGAAGAATTTGCAGAAAATTATTCATTTTTATCAAATCCTCAGTCTCAGAGCGCCATTCAGACATACAGTAATGATTCAGAACCATTTACGCCTTTAATTCCTCAGTTTGATACAAATAGATATGAAATAAGTAAAATCAGAGTTTATCCAAGTGGTTATGCATATTATATAAAAAACATTTCTGAAGGAAAATCAATAGCTGTTTCAGTTCACCCGACTATTTATTATCATACCTATGAGGAATTAGTTGAAGTGGCTAATATGAACCATGTTCTTGAAGTGGAAAATACAGAAACAACTGTCTGGGGCGATACTCCGGCACTTGTTCAGAGCATACAGTTCTCTGACCCTGTTGAATATTCTATTCAGGCTATGATTGACGAAAACAACAAGGTTTACATGAGCTGTGACGGTATGACTCCCGAAGAGCTGACAGCTTGTCTTAATGAATTTACTTTTGAATAATGTGATATCTCCTCCGTTTTAAGATGAAATCGGAGGAGATTTTTGTGCTTTTTTCAACTGTTAAAAATTAGTTGCACAGGTTCGGAATTATCTTGACAGCTTAAAAATCATATGATATACTTTATAAAGGTATAAATATTTTCAGAATGGAGCGTATAAAAAATGAGTGGTAATATTTTTCCGCTGCCGTTTTCAACACATCTGATTTTTGTGGCGGTTGCGTTTGTTTTTTTCCTTATCCAGTTTATAAGAACAAAATACAAGTATGAAATTATCATGGCGGCAGCTGTTGCTGTTACTATGCTTATCTATGCAAAGGAATCTAAAATGTGGTTTTACGGCATAGGCATACTCGAATTCGGACTGCTGCTGATTGCTCTTGTTGCCGCAATTGCAGAAAAAAAGAGCAGAAAAGAACTCGCTGCAGAAACCGGTGTTTCCCAGAGTGAAGCTGACGCTGATACAGACGGGGCAGAAGGCGAAGAATAATGAAAATATGTATTCTCGACTGGACTACTGTCACTTCAGGTGACATTGATTCAGATATTTTCAGTCAGTTCGGAAAAGTGAGATGCTATCCGCTGACCGATAACGAAAAAGCCGCTGAGTATATCGGGGACGCTGATATGGTGCTTTGCAACAAGGTGCTGATTACCCGTGAAGTCATGGAGAAATGTCCCAATATAAAGTATATAGGTCTTTTCGCTACAGGCTACAATAATATTGATATCAGAACGGCGGCGGAAAAGGGGATAACTGTCTGCAATGCGGGGGAATACTCCACAAACGCAGTCGCACAGCAGACCTTTGCGTATATTCTGGAGCATTTCAGCAGAATTTCGGAGTATGACAGCTTTGTAAAAAACGGCGGCTGGATATCCTCAAAGACTTTTTCAAAGTTTCCTATAAAGACACAGGAAATTGCCGGAAAAACCCTCGCTGTTGTGGGATTTGGCAGTATCGGCAGAAAGGTGGCACAGATAGCCTCCGCTTTCGGAATGAATGTTATTGTAAACACCAGAACAAAGCCGGAAAACTGTGAGTACGAACTGGTTTCACTGGAAGAGGCGTTCTCCCGTGCAGATGTACTGACCATACATTGTCCGCTGACTGAACAGACGGAGGGTATGGTAAACAGCCACAACCTCTCCCTTATGAAAAAAGGCGCATTGCTTATAAATACAGCAAGGGGCGGTATCGTCAACGAAAACGAGCTTGCACAGGCTCTGAACAGCGGACATATCTATGCGGCGCTTGACGTTTTAAGACAGGAGCCTATGTCGGAGGAAACACCGCTGAAAACAGCGCAGAACTGCATTATAACTCCCCATACAGCATGGGCGCCCCTTGAAACAAGACTGCGCCTTATTAATATAGTATGTGAGAATATAAAAGCATATTTAAACGGGACACCGCAGAATAAAGTAAACTGACATCAGAGGCTGAATAGAAATGATAAACATATCAGATAAAAAAAGAATTGTTATAAAGCTTGGCACGTCAACTCTTACTCACAAGACCGGCAGGCTTAACATAAGAAGAATGACTAATCTCATAAAGGTAATGGCTGACCTGCAGAATTCCGGAAAGGAGCTTATTATAGTTTCCTCCGGAGCAGTTGGACTGGGAGTAGGCAAGCTGGGACTTCGTGAAAGACCGTCTGACACTCCTACAAAACAGGCGGCGGCAGCTGTGGGACAGTGTGAACTGATGTATCTTTATGATGACCTGTTTGACGATTACGGCATACCGGTAGCACAGATACTGCTGACAAACACTATCATTGAAAATGAGCGCAGAAAGAATGTTGAGAACACATTTGAAAGGCTTATTTCAATGGGCGTTATCCCTATTGTAAACGAAAATGACGCTGTTGCCATTGACGAGCTGGAACTTGAAATCGGTGAAAACGATTCACTTTCAGCAATAGTTGCGAAGACCGCAAAGGCAGACCTGCTGATAATCCTTTCGGATATTGACGGACTGTATGACAGCGACCCTCACAAGAATCCTGACGCAAGGCTTATTCCTGTGGTAACGGAAATAGACAGTCACATTGAGGAAATCGCAGGCGGCGCAGGAAGTGCGCTGGGCAAGGGCGGTATGATAACAAAGATTAACGCCGCCAAAATTGCCAATGACGCCGGAATTGACATGATAATTATGAACGGAGATAATCCGGATAAGCTTTATGACCTGTTCGACAACACTCAGGCAGGAACATTGTTTATTGCACACTAACCGGAGGTGCTGAAAATGACTTACATAGAAACTCTCGGACAGAAAGCAAAGGCGGCTGAGCCTTTTATTGCTTCTGCTCAGACAAGTATAAAAAATGCTGCGCTTAAAGCGATTGCAGAGGCTCTTACAGAAAAAACTCCTCTTATTATTGAGCAGAATAAGCTTGACCTTGAAAACGCAGTAAAAAACAATATGTCAAAGGCAATGCAGGACAGGCTTATGCTTGACGCTGACAGAATAAAGGGTATTGCAGACGCAGTTCTGACACTTGCTGAGGCAGAGGATATTATCGGTTCGGTGGACTGCGGCTTTGTTCGCCCAAACGGACTGAAAATATGCAAAACAAGAGTACCGCTGGGTGTTATCGGAATAATTTTCGAGTCACGCCCGAATGTTACCGTTGACGCCGCAACTCTCTGCCTTAAAGCCGGAAACGCCGTCATTTTAAGAGGCGGTAAGGAGGCTATAAACTCAAACAAGTGTCTTGCCGGTGTAATGAGAGAGGCTGTAAAGTCCGCCGGACTGCCGGAGGATATAATCCAGCTTGTGGAGGATACATCAAGGGAAACTGCGGCTGAACTTATGAAATTAAACGACTATCTTGACGTACTTATCCCAAGGGGCGGCGCAGGACTTATCCAGGCGGTTGTGAAACAGGCTACAGTACCGGTCATTGAAACGGGTACCGGCAACTGTCATGTTTACGTTGACGATTCAGCTGATATTGACATGGCGGCGGATATCGTTGACAACGGCAAAACACAAAGACCGTCTGTATGCAACGCTGTTGAAAGCCTGCTTGTGCATAAGGACATTGCCGAAAAAGCGCTGCCTGCCATAAAAGCAAAGCTTGACGGACACAATGTTGAGATAAGAGGCTGTGAGAGAACAGCGGCAATACTGGGCGACTGCGTTAAGCCTGCAACTGACGAGGACTATGGTACAGAATTTCTTGATTACATCATTTCCGTTAAAGTTGTGGATTCAATTGACGAGGCAATTGCGCATATTTCAAAGTACGGGACAGGTCATTCCGAGGCGATAGTTACAAAGAGCCTTGAAAACGCAGAGAAATTTCAGAAGATGGTTGACGCTGCGGCGGTTTATGTAAATGCGTCAACACGCTTTACAGACGGCGGTGTATTCGGCTTCGGCGCTGAGATCGGAATTTCGACCCAGAAGCTCCACGCAAGAGGTCCTATGGGACTTCGTGAGCTGACGACAGTTAAATACCTTATCAACGGAAACGGTCAGATAAGGTAAAGTTACACATTAAAAACGGAGGTGGTTTTCGGTGGATATACTTGATGAAATTGATGCAGCCCTCCAGGAAAAAAGGAGTAAATGGAACTATACGCCTATGAGAGAAAAAAGTGAAACAGACGCTATAATTGACGAGCTGCTGCGTGAGTTTTCACCCGGCAGCAGTTATCAGAGCAGAAGCAGACAGTCTTATTCCGGAAAGTCACAGGCAGTAAAAACTGCTGAGCCTGCAAGGGAAACTTATACGGAAAAAAGAACTGCCCCTGTAAATGAGGAACGTCAGGAGCGCTTTGAATACAATAACGCTGTCAGAAATCAGAAAAAACCGGAAACACATTTAAAAAGTACAAGTAATTTCTATGTGCCTCCGGCAGAAGATGATGACGAAGAGTTTAATCAGTATGTTGCGGAAAAATATTCATCAGCCGGATATGACGATGACGGATATGATGACAGCGATGAATATTATGATGAATATGAGGAAGACTATGACGAGGATTATCCGGAGGAATCCGGAAACGGAAAGTCCGGCGGAGATTTTGAAAGCTTTATGGAGTCGGAAAATGACGGGGAAAGGGGCGACCTGCCAAATTACTCCGTATCGGGAATTATAAAGACGATTCTTAAAATACTTGTTCTTGCGGTATTCGGCGCATTTGCTGTTGTTGGTATCATAAATACCGCAAGTATCGGATATAACAAGTTTTCAAAGGAAGCAAATCCAGTTTCGGAATCGGATTCGCTGAAAAAGGAACTCCAGTCGGTGATATATCCTCTGATAGTAACTGAAACAAAGGATTTTGCAGACGTTTCTGAACTGACGGACGAGGAATTTGTCAATATAGGAATATGGGAGCTTGTTATTAACGGTGACAAGTCTGTGTTCAGGGACAAGGAAACCGATGAATATCTTCTTCCGCAGGAGCAGATGACCTATATTGTTGAAAAGCTTTTTGGTGAGGAAGTTAAATTCAGCCATACGTCTTCGGGTATCGGGGATACTGCCATAACCTATGACAAGAAGAACAAGCAGTATATCATTCCGGAGGATACTGACCTGTATACATATTATCCGGTTGTAACGGATATTGCAGAGGCAGGGGATACCTACACGGTCTATGCTGACTGCTACACTTCATCTCCGTCATGGAACAGCGGAAAGTCTGACCCGTCAAAGAGGGTGATGATTACGCTTGACAAAACGGCGGAATACTACAATATAGTTTCTCTTAAATCCATTCCGGTGGAGTAAGAACAACTTTTTAACATACGGACAGTTCGTTTGTGCCATCCTGTCCCTAAACAAAACCAGGACATCAATAACCTAAGAGATAATAAAGGGTGCAGATGTCAAAGCTGTACCCTTTTGTGTTTATATTAAAAGTGCCATTTTGCTCGTAACCAGAGGTGACAACCGCAAAATATGGCAAATAGATTTCGGCAGGATTTTCTTGCCTCATCTAAAAGGAAGGGAAATTTATGTATTTTATCAAAACGGAATTTGCTTTTGACAGCGCACATTTTCTTTATGGATATGAGGGAAAGTGCAGTAATATTCACGGTCACAGATGGAGAGTTGAGGTGACTGTAAAAAATGCATTTTTGCAGAGAAACGGTCAGCAGAAAGGCATGATAATGGACTTTGCAGACCTGAAAAGAGCCCTGGGCGTTATTGCCGACCACTATGACCATTCGCTTATCTATGAAAAGAATACTCTCAAGGCTGACACAATGGAATGTCTGAAAAGGGACGGTTTCAGACTTGTGGAGGTGCCTTTCCGTCCTACTGCTGAAAATCTTGCAAGACATTTCTTTATGATAATCAGAGAACGTGGTTACAGACCGCACAATGTAACGGTTTATGAAACACCTAACAACTGTGCAATGTATGAGGAGGGCTGATTTGGTTAAATATCAGATTGCGGAAAAGTTTGTCAGCATAAACGGAGAGGGCAGAAAAGCCGGTCAGCCGGCGGTGTTTATACGCTTTAAGGGGTGTAACCTTAACTGCTCCTACTGCGATACACTGTGGGCAAACTCCGGCGACTGTCCGTCTGTGGCAATGACAGGTGAGGAGATACTTCTGTATATTCAGAGTACAGGCATAAAAAATGTTACTCTGACAGGAGGTGAGCCGCTTATACAGACGGGTATTTACGAACTGATTGACCTGCTTTGCCGGAGCGGACTTGCTGTTGAGATTGAAACAAACGGTTCTGCGGATATTTCAGAATACAGAAACTTAAAAATCATGCCGTCCTTTACTCTTGACTACAAGCTGCCGTCAAGCGGTATGGAGCAGTTTATGGAAATGAAAAATTACAGTTTTCTGACTGAAAATGATACGATAAAATTTGTCTGCGGAAGTCATGAGGATCTGGAAAAGGCATTGCAGATAATAAATAAGTATGGTCTTACTGAAAAGTGCGCAGTATATCTAAGTCCGGTATTCGGAAAAATTGAACCGGTGGAAGTCGTGAATTTTATGATTGAAAACAAAATGAACGGCGTGAATTTTCAGTTGCAGCTGCATAAATTTATATGGAATCCGGACAAGAGAGGAGTGTAGAAAATTGGCGATAGACAAAGAGGCGATAAAGTTTCACATAAAGGGAATACTTGAAGCGCTCGGTGACGACCCTGAGCGTGAGGGACTTAAAGAAACTCCCGACAGGGTTGCGAGAATGTACGATGAAGTATTCGAGGGCATGAACTACACCAACGCCGAAATTGCGGAGATGTTCAGCAAGACCTTCGACGAGGACGCACCCTCCGGCAGCAGCGAAATGGTGGTAGTAAAGGACATTGAGGTGTTTTCTTACTGTGAACATCATCTTGCGCTTATGTATGACATGAAGGTGTCCGTTGCCTATATCCCCGACGGAAAGGTGATAGGACTCTCAAAAGTTGCACGAATTGCTGATATGGCGGCGAAAAGATTACAGTTACAGGAACGACTTGGAAATGACATTGCGGAAATAATGACTCTTGCCAGCGGTTCTGAGGACGTTGCTGTGTATATTGAGGGAAAACATTCGTGTATGACAGCAAGGGGTATAAGGAACGGTTCGTCATCCACTTCGTATACGGTTTTCAGAGGAAAGTTTGAAAAGGATTTTGAATTGCAGAGTAAATTTATTCTGCAGGTGAGATAAGAAGTTTAAGTCGGCGTAATTTAAAAGTTTCGCCAGCCTTTTCAAAGGCTGCGGGGGTCAATGGGGGCAGCGCCCCTCTTGTCGCTCACCGCAGTGAGCGAAATTCCTTGCCTTAGAAGCGCTCCGCAAGGGGTGAATTTTCAGCCAAAGGCTGAAAAGAGGGGACGCCCTGCAAGAGAGGGCGTCCCCTGTTTAAAGATAAAAACCTTATCATAAAGGAGTTTTACAATGAAAGCACTTGTTTTATTCAGCGGCGGCGTTGACAGCACAACCTGTCTGGGACTTGCCGTTAAAAAGTATGGAAAAGAAAATGTTACCGCACTTTCCATATCCTATGGTCAGAAACACAGTAAGGAAATCGAGGCGGCAAATGCAGTTGCCGAGTACTACGGAATTGAAAAAATAGACCTTGACCTCTCGCTGATTTTTCAGTTTTCCGACTGTTCTCTGCTCAAAAATTCTCATGAGGAAATCCCACACGAGTCCTATTCAGAACAGCTGAAAAAGACAGACGGTTCTCCGGTTTCCACCTATGTGCCGTTCCGCAACGGACTGTTTTTGTCCTCTGCGGCAAGCATTGCTCTTTCAAAGGGGTGTGGCATAATATATTACGGCGCACATTCTGACGATGCAGCCGGAAACGCTTATCCGGACTGTTCAGCAGTATTCAATGACGCTATGAACACCGCCATTTATGAGGGCAGCGGCAGACAAATCAAAATAGAAGCGCCTTTTGTAGGAATGACAAAGGCGGAGGTCGTGAAAACAGGTCTTGAACTGGGAGTACCCTATGAACTGACATGGAGCTGCTATGAGGGCGGCGACAAGCCATGCGGCGTCTGCGGGACGTGTATTGACAGGGCAAAGGCATTTGAATTAAACGGAATAAAAGATCCGGCTATGAGGTGAAAACATGGAAAAAAGAGAAAAAGAAAATCTGACCCTGCTTGGAAACCAGAATACAAAATACCCCGACAACTACGCTCCGGAGGTGCTTGAAACCTTTGAAAACAAGCATCAGGGAAATGACTATTTTGTCAAATTCAACTGTCCGGAGTTTACCAGTCTTTGCCCTATCACCGGTCAGCCGGATTTTGCCACTATCTATATTTCCTATATTCCGGACGTGAAAATGGTTGAGAGCAAGTCGCTGAAGCTTTATCTTTTCAGTTTCCGCAATCACGGCGATTTTCATGAGGACTGCGTAAACAAAATCATGAAAGACCTTATCGCTCTTATGGACCCGAAATATATCGAAGTATGGGGAAAGTTTACCCCGAGAGGCGGAATTTCAATTGACCCTTACTGCAATTATGGCAGACCGGGTACAAAATGGGAAAAGCTTGCGGAAAACAGACTGTTTAACCATGATATGTATCCGGAAAAAGTTGACAATAGGTAATGGGTTCAGTAAGGTAACGGTGTAAGTTTTTATACATCGTTGTAATATTTTTATTTTTAACAAACACTTGCAAATCTCGTAGATACAGCTTTTGTCAGGGCGGTGTATAAAATGTATAAATTTTGCAACTTCTTTTTTATATTTATATATTATATATTTTTTTATTTTCACTTTTTGCGTAAAAAATTGAAAAAAGATACATTTCATACACCAGTCCCTCAAACGGCGCAAGTACGGCATTGGTTGTTTTCAAAACATACACCAGAACATACACCGGACATACACCATTCCCCGAAAACTTACACCGTATAATCATAGCAGAACAGATTGTTACACGCAAAAAATTACAGGCAGCTAAAAAACTGCCTGTTTTTTTGATTTTTTGGTTTCAGAGTACTTGACAAAATGAAAAAAATACTGTATAATTATAAAATGTATCAATGTGACTAAATAAATTTATTGGCAGAATAGTATAACATATAAATGATAGTTCTGTCAAGTACTTTGTAAAAAAAGTCAGCTTCCGGCGAAAGAAATTTCAGCCGGTGAATAAATCAAGGAGGTTCCGCCTATGGTGAATGTCAAACCGGTACAGCTTGGTAAGAACGTGAGAATGAGCTTCGGAAAAATCAATGAGGCTCTTGAAATCCCGAATCTTATCGAGGTGCAGAAAAATTCATATCAGTGGTTCAAGGAAGAGGGATTAAAGGACGTTTTGCGTGATATGTCCGCAATAACAGACTATAACGGAAATCTTGTCCTCAATTTTGTTGATTACAAAATCGACGATACCCCGAAATATACCATTGCAGAATGTAAGGAACGTGACGTTACTTATGCCGCTCCCCTGAGAGTTACAGCAACTCTCTGGAACAAGGAGACAGGCGATGTCAAGGAAAGCGAAATCTTTATGGGTGATTTCCCTCTCATGACAGACAGCGGCACATTTATTATCAACGGTGCAGAACGTGTTATCGTATCACAGCTTGTTCGTTCACCGGGCGTTTATTATTCCTTCGAAAAGGACAAGACAGGTAAGGATCTCTTTAAGGCTACAATTATCCCTAACAGAGGCGCATGGCTTGAATATGAAATGGATTCAAGCGACGTTGCTTACGTTAGAATTGATAAAAACAGAAAAATCCCGCTTACAACTTTCATAAGAGCACTGGGTGTCGGCTCTGACGAGGAAATCTTCGAGCTTTTCGGTCAGGACGAAAGACTTGCCCAGACTATCCTCCAGAAAGACGGTACAAAGAATAATTCCGACGCTCTTATCGACGTTTACAAAAAGCTTCGTCCGGGCGAACCGCCGACAGTTGAAAGCGCTGTTACACATCTCAACAACCTTTTCTTTGACGCAAAGAGATATGACCTTGCAAGATTCGGAAGATACAAGTTCAACAAGAAACTGGGCATCGGTTCAAGACTTTCCGGACATATCCTTTCAAGACCTGTTGTAAATCCTATGACAGGCGAAATCATGGCTGACGAGGGCGAAAAGCTTTCATTTGAAAAGGCTATGGAAATCGAACAGGCAGGCGTTTACGAGGCATTCCTCACCGTTGAAGTCAAGGAATACTACGTTACTGAAACAGGCGAAAACGCAACCAGAATGGTTGAAAAGGAAGTCAAGGTAATCGGTAACGGCATGGTTGATATCAGCGGCTATGTTGATTTTGACCCTGCAAGCTGCGGTATCAGCGAAAAGGTTTCCTTCAAGGTGCTCAAAGACATTCTTGAAACATCAGCAGACGCTGAGGAAATCGAAGAAAACGTAAAGAAGAGAGTAGATGAGCTTGTTCCCAAGCACATCATTCTCGATGATATATATGCAACTATCAGCTACTATCTTAATCTCTGCGAGGGTGTAGGTACAGTTGATGATATCGACCATCTCGGAAACAGAAGAATCCGTTCAGTAGGCGAGCTGCTCCAGAATCAGTTCAGAGTCGGCTTTGCGAGAATGGAAAGAGTTGTCAAGGAGAGAATGAACCTCCAGACTCAGGATATGGAAACTATCACTCCGCAGTCCCTTGTAAATATCCGCCCGATAACAGCGGCTATTAAGGAATTCTTCGGTTCATCTCCTCTGTCACAGTTCATGGACCAGAACAACCCGCTGGCTGAGCTTACACATAAAAGACGTCTTTCAGCCCTTGGTCCTGGCGGTCTTTCAAGAGACAGAGCCGGATTCGAGGTTCGTGACGTTCACTACAGCCACTACGGAAGAATGTGTCCTATCGAAACACCGGAAGGTCCTAACATCGGTCTTATCTCATATCTTGCCACATTCGCAAGAATCAATGAATACGGCTTTATCGAGGCACCTTACAGAAAGGTTGACAAGGAAACAGGCGTTGTAACAAACGAAGTTGTCTATATGACAGCGGACGTTGAGGACAACTACATTGTTGCACAGGCGAACGAACCGCTTACAGAGGACAACAAGCTTGCAAGACCTAAGGTAAACGCACGTTACCGTGAAAAGATACTTGAGTGCGACAGAGAAGTTGTTGACTACATGGATGTTTCTCCTAAGATGGTTGTTTCTGTTGCGACAGCTATGATTCCGTTCCTTGAAAACGATGACGCAAACAGAGCGCTTATGGGTGCCAACATGCAGCGTCAGGCAGTGCCGCTCCTTAAAACTGAAAGACCTTATGTTGCAACAGGTATGGAATACAAGGCAGCCGTTGACTCGGGCGTATGCGTACTTTCAGAATTTGACGGCAAGGTCACAGCAGTAAGCGCTGATGAAGTTACAGTTGAGGACAATATCGGTATTGAGCATAAGTACAGACTTACAAAGTTCAAGCGCTCAAACCAGGGCACCTGCGTAAACCAGCGTCCTATTGTAAGCGTTGGTGAAACAGTTAAGAAGGGACAGGTGCTTGCAGATGGTCCTGCAACTGCTGACGGTGAAATTTCTCTCGGTAAAAACGCTCTCATCGGCTTTATGACATGGGAGGGCTACAACTACGAGGACGCCGTACTCCTTAACGAAAATCTTGTTAAAAACGATGTGTTCACATCAATTCATATAGAAGAATACGAAATCGAGTGCCGTGATACAAAGCTTGGTCCTGAGGAAATCACAAGAGATATCCCGAACGTGGGTGAGGACGCTCTTAAGGACCTTGACGAAAACGGTATCATCAGAATCGGTGCTGAGGTTCATTCCGGAGATATCCTTGTCGGTAAGGTTACTCCTAAGGGTGAAACTGAGCTGACAGCTGAGGAAAGACTTCTCAGAGCAATCTTCGGCGAAAAGGCAAGAGAAGTAAGAGATAACTCTCTTAAAGTACCTCACGGTGAAGCAGGCGTTATTGTTGACGTAAAGATATTCACAAGACAGAACTGCGACGAATTAAGTCCGGGCGTTAATATGCTTGTACGCTGCTATATTGCTCAGAAGAGAAAGATATCAGTCGGCGACAAGATGGCCGGACGTCACGGAAACAAGGGTGTCGTTTCAAGAATTCTGCCGCAGGAGGATATGCCGTTCCTGCCGGACGGTACACCGCTTGATATCGTGCTTAACCCTCTGGGCGTACCTTCCCGTATGAATATCGGACAGGTGCTTGAAGTTCATCTTGGTATGGCTGCAAAGGCACTGGGCTGGCACATTATGACTCCTGTCTTTGACGGCGCACACGAAGAAGATATCAGAGCCTGCTTCAGAGCAGCCGGAATGGACGAGGACGGAAAGACAGTTCTCTATGACGGCAGAACAGGCGAACAGTTTGATAACAGAGTTACAGTAGGATATATGTACTACCTTAAACTCCACCATCTCGTTGACGATAAGATCCACGCACGTTCAGTTGGTCCTTATGCGCTGGTAACACAGCAGCCGCTTGGCGGTAAGGCACAGTTCGGCGGTCAGAGATTCGGAGAGATGGAAGTATGGGCACTGGAGGCTTACGGTGCTGCATATACACTTCAGGAAATCCTTACAGTCAAGTCTGACGATACAGTAGGACGTGTAAATACTTATGAGGCAATTGTCAAGGGACAGAACGTTCCTAAGCCTGGTATTCCGGAATCATTCAAGGTTCTTATCAAGGAACTCCAGTCACTTTGTCTTGATGTCAGAGTTCTTGACGAAAATCAGGAGGAAATCGACCTTAAACAGTCATTTGATGATGACGATCTTATACCTCAGCCTGTTTCTTTTGCAGATGAGAATACAGAAGATCATCTTTATGAGGATTCTGAAATGGAGGAATCCGGATTCTCACTTGATGATATTGATGAGAATGATGACGATATTCTTGAGGATCTTGATGATCCTGAGTCAGATGATATGTTCAGCTTTGACATGTCTGAAGATGACGATGAAATCTGATTTTTTACCGGCGGCTGACCTTTCAGCCGCTCAGGTACTGTCGTAATTCTGACGAGGAGGTAACGGTTTGGAATTTAATACATTTGATTCTATAAAAATAGGTCTTGCATCACCGGAACAGATCAGAAAATGGTCATACGGTGCTGTTGAGCGTCCTGAAACTATAAATTACAGAACCCAGAAGCCAGAGGCAGGCGGTCTTTACTGCGAAAGAATCTTCGGACCAACCAAGGACTGGGAGTGTCACTGCGGAAAGTTCAAGAAGATACGCTTTAAGGGCAAGTTCTGTGACCGCTGCGGAGTTGAGGTTACAAGAGCAAAGGTAAGACGTGAAAGAATGGGTCATATCGAGCTTGCTGCTCCGGTTTCACATATATGGTATTTCAAGGGAACACCTTCAAGAATTGGCCAGGTGCTTGAAATTTCACAGAAGCGTCTTGAAGAAGTTCTCTACTTCACAAAATATATCGTTCTTGACCCGGGCAACACCGGCGAACTGCTGAAAAAACAGCTGCTTTCTGAAAAGGAATATCTTGACGCAAGGGAAAAATACGGCGACGACTTTGTTGCTGAAATGGGTGCAGAGGCTATCAAGAAGCTTCTGCAGGAATATGACCCTGAAAGATATGACGTCTTCAAGAACAGACTTATCATGCAGGGCAAGATCTCACTGGACGGAAAGAAGTGCGAATGTACACACTCTCCGCTGGTCTGCGAATGTGACGAGTGCAAGAAATTTGCAGAGCTTGACGTTGAATGGAAAAACAATCTTGAAGTTGTTTCAGACGACTTAAAGGAAGAACTCAAAGGACTTCCTACAGGTCAGAAGAAAATCAAGCTTTTAAAGAGACTTGAAATAATCGAGGCGTTCAGACTTTCCGGAAACAAGCCGGAATGGATGATTCTTGACGTTATGCCGGTTATCCCGCCGGACCTTCGTCCAATAGTTATGCTGGACGGCGGACGTTATGCAACATCTGACTTAAACGACCTTTACAGACGTGTTATCAACAGAAATAACCGTCTGAAGAGAATGTTAGAGCTTGAAGCTCCGGACATTATTATCAGAAATGAAAAGAGAATGCTCCAGGAGGCTGTTGACGCACTTATCGACAACGGCAGACACGGCAGACCTGTTACAGGTCCTAACAACCGTGCGCTGAAATCTCTTTCCGATATGCTTAAAGGTAAGCAGGGACGTTTCAGACAGAATCTTCTGGGTAAGCGTGTTGACTATTCCGGACGTTCTGTTATCGTTGTAGGTCCTGAGCTGAAAATGTATCAGTGCGGTCTGCCGAAGGAAATGGCGCTTGAACTTTTCAAGCCTTTCGTTCTGAAAAGACTGGTTGATACAAAGGTTATTGCAAACATCAAGAGCGCAAGAAAAATGGTTGACAGAGCCTCAACAGAGGTATGGGACGCACTTGAAAACGTAATCAAGGATCACCCTGTAATGCTCAACCGTGCCCCCACACTTCACAGACTTGGTATTCAGGCGTTTGAGCCGATACTGGTCGAGGGCCGTGCTATCAAGCTTCACCCGCTGGTTTGTACAGCGTTCAACGCTGACTTCGACGGTGACCAGATGGCTGTACACCTTCCGCTTTCAGCTGAGGCACAGGCAGAGGCAAGATTCCTTATGCTTGCTGCAAACAACCTGCTGAAACCGTCAGACGGATGCCCTGTTGCAGTTCCGTCACAGGATATGGTACTTGGTTCCTACTACCTTACAATGCAGAAGGACGGCGAACCTGGCGAGGGTAAGGTGTTCAGAGATGTCAACGAAGCTCTTATGGCTTATAATGAGCACGACGTTTCACTCCATGCCGCAATCAAGGTTAGAATCACCAAGGAAATCGGCGACAAGAAGGTTTCAAAGATTATTGACTGTACAGTCGGACGTCTTATCTTCAACGAGAATATTCCGCAGGATCTGGGATATGTTGACAGAACAAATTCCGACAAGCAGTTTGACCTTGAAATTTCATTCCTTGTAGGCAAAAAGCAGCTTTCAAATATCATTGAAAGATGTATCAGAATCCATGGTACAACAACAACTTCTGAGGTGCTTGACAAAATCAAGTCACTCGGATTCAAATACTCAACAAAAGCGTCTATTACAGTTGCTGTATGCGATGCAACAATTCCAAAGGAAAAGAAAGATATCCTTGCTGAAGCTGACAAGAAGATTGATGTAATCACAAGACAGTATGAATACGGTTATATCTCTTCCGAAGAAAAGTCCAAGAAGGTTATCGAAGTATGGAACAACGCAACTGATGACGTTACAGAGGCGCTGAAAAACGGTCTTGACAAGTATAACCCGATCTTCATGATGGCTGATTCCGGTGCCCGTGGTAGTATCAACCAGATAAGACAGCTTGCAGGTATGCGTGGACTTATCGCCAACACATCGGGTACTACAATCGAAATTCCTATCAGAGCTAACTACCGTGAGGGACTTAACATTCTGGAATACTTCATTTCTTCACGAGGTGCCAGAAAGGGTCTTGCCGATACAGCGCTGCGTACTGCTGACTCAGGTTACCTTACAAGACGTCTTGTTGACGTTTCACAGGACGTTATCATCAGCGAGAAAGACTGTCATACTCACGAGGGTATTGAAGTATACGAAATCAGAAACGGCAACGAAATTATCGAACCGCTGGTTGAAAGACTTGTGGGAAGATATCTTGTTGAAGACCTCAGAGATGAAAGCACAGGTGACGTTATAGTATCCAAGGATAAGCTTATGACCGAGGCTGACGCTAAGAAGATCTGTGAGGCAGGCGTTGAAAAAATCAAGATTCGTTCTGTTCTTCACTGTAAGTCAAGACACGGCGTCTGCGCTAAGTGCTACGGCGCTAACCTTGCAAACGGAAACCTTGTTGCTGTGGGTGAGGCTGTTGGTATTATTTCTGCCCAGTCTATCGGTGAGCCGGGTACACAGCTTACAATGAGAACGTTCCACACAGGCGGTATCGCTTCTGCGGAAGATATCACACAGGGTCTCCCTCGTGTCGAGGAACTTTTCGAGGCAAGACGGCCTAAGAACGCTGCTATTCTTTCAAGAATTGACGGTGTTGTTCACATTGAGGAAATCAAGACTACAAGAAACGTTATTGTTACAAACAATGAAACAAATGAGTCTGAAACTTATATGGTACCTTATAACTTCAAGATAAGAGTAAGAGAAAATGAGGTTATTGAAAAGGGTACAAAGCTGACAGAGGGTAACGTTTATCCGGCTGACATTCTTAACATTCTCGGCGTTCAGGCTGTTCAGAACTACATTATCCATGAAGTTCAGAAGGTTTACCGCTTACAGGGTGTTGATATCAACGATAAGCACATTGAGGTTATCGTTCGTCAGATGCTCAGAAAGATTAAGGTTGACGAATCCGGCAGCAGCTATCTCCTTCCGGGTGCACTTGTTGACAGAAAAGAGATTGAGGAAATCAACGATTCTATCAGAACAAGAATGGAAAACGGCGAAGAGAATCTTGAGTTCGTTACAACAGTACCTGTTCTTCAGGGTATCACAAAGGCATCCTCAAATTCAGACAGCTTCCTGTCTGCCGCATCATTCCAGGAAACAACCAAGGCACTTACAGACGCTGCTATCAGAGGCAAGAGCGACAAGCTGCTCGGTCTTAAAGAAAACGTTATTATCGGTAAGCTTATTCCTGCCGGTACAGGTATGGACGTTTACAATAAGGTTCAGATCGTCAGAACTGACAATCATCCTGAAACTCCACATCCGGCACATCTTCCGGTTATGCCTAATATTTAAAACAACAAAGCGGAAAGCTGATTGCTTTCCGCTTGATTTTTTTGTAATGAAAAAATGAATAAAAAAATTTTTTATGCAGATAATAATGCTGTTCTCTTAATGGTTTGAGAGCAAATTTTTATGAAAACGGAGTGTATCTCATGGAAAACAAGAAGAAAAACTCAAACATTCATTGTACAGTAAAGCAGTGTGAATACAACATGGGCACAGAGGATTACTGCTCACTTGACATGGTGAAAATCGGAACTCACGAGGCTAACCCGACAGTTCCGGAATGTACAGACTGCAACTCATTCGTAAAGCGTTCAGGCTGCTGCGGTTAATATGCCGGTAAATTGATTTAAAAGAAATCGCCCTGAGAGATTATTACCAGGGCGATTTGTTTGTTATGGCAGGAAACTTATTACAGCCAATAATAATTTACACATCTTTCGGACGTGGTAAAGTATTATCCCATTTTGTTTCCCCATTCAACATATCAATTAAGTTGGGTAACTCCCATACTGCACATACTTCAAGGTCTTTACATTCTTCATAAGTACATTCAAATATCTCTCCGTGATGATACAAACTTCCCTTTAAAGTTATAGCATCTACTATAACTGTATCAGGCGACCAGCTTTCTTCTTCATTTTCAAAAGGTCTGTTGCCAACAACTTGAAGTCTTGAGAGATTATTTCTATATAAGGTTATAAATCTGAAAAAATCAACACTTTCCGGCATTTCTTCATAGCTATGGTATCTGCCTGCATAAATCCCTAAAGTTCCTTCTCTATATAGTCTTGCGTAAGCATTTTCACCGTTGCCAAGTGGAATTTCAAGGATATCCCCCAGTTTCATTATTTTTGCCATACTATAACCTCTAAAATCCGATGTATCGTTCTCTTACTTTGTACCATTAAGTATATCACACCCAAATTCCAAAGTCAAATACATATTATCCACAAAAACCTCCCCACAGATTCCCTCACATAACCGAATCCGAAACACACATAATACTTGTGCCGGATAAAAAGCCGGCAGAGGTGACGCCAATGAAAATAAAACGGATAACAGCCGCCGCTCTGACAGCTTTTGTCATGCTGCTGTCCATGCCTCAGACATCTGTTCAGGCACTGAGCTGCCAGAAAAACGGATACGGACAGGGAACGGCAACCGACAGCAGAAACTGTCCTCTCGGCGCATCGGATTTCAACGCACAGTACGGAAAATACGACGCCTATGCACTGACAAACGATGAAAACAGAATTATATTGACATTTGATCAGGGTTATGAAAACGGTTATACAGCACCGATTCTTGACGTACTGAAAGAAAAGAACGTCAGCGCAATATTCTTTCTGACCGGAGATTACGCCAAAAAGGAAGACGAACTTGTAAAGAGAATGATAGACGAGGGACATATTCTCGGCAATCACGGTATGACGCACGCATCAATGCCGGATCTGTCCGCTGATTCTCTTAAAGAAGAAATAATGAGTCTTCACAATTACGTCCTGGATAAATACGGGTATGAAATGCAGTACCTGCGTCCTCCATGCGGCGAATTTTCGGAAGAGTCACTTGCAGTTACAAGTGAACTGGGATATAAAACACTGATGTGGAGCTTTGCGTACGTTGACTGGAAAACCGACGCACAGCCCGACCCGTCAGCTGCCCTTGAAAAAATAACTTCATCGGCTCACGGAGGGGGAATATATCTCCTCCATTCAGTTTCAAGTACCAATGCCGCAGTACTTGGAGATGTAATTGATAATTTAAGGGCAAAGGGTTATACACTTTAAAAGATACTCTCCTTTTAGAGGACGGATAAGTCTGATAAAAGGGGAGTGGCTTTTTTATTCACGCAAATTAATTTTTAATTTATATGCTGTAAAATTAATCATTTTATGTAGGGGCGACCATTGGTCGCCCGCCAAAAATCCAGGCAAACCGCAACGGGCGACCAATGGTCGCCCCTACAATAACCCATATTTCATAAAAATTGATTTGTGTCTTTTTTATTTGTGAATAATTGACACAAAAATAATTATGTGATATAATTTGTAGTACATCAGAAAATTTTTCAGAACAAAAAGAAAGGAAAGAAAAGGTATGGTTTACATTTGCGGCCTGCTGATGGCTCTTGCCGACAGCGTACCGGGGGTTTCCGGGGGGACAATCGCTTATCTTCTGGGGTATTATGAAGACTTTATAGGTTCGCTCAATTCTCTTATGACTTTAAAGGGCGACAAAACTGAGAGAAAAGCCAATCTGAAAAAGTCACTTAACTTCCTTGTAAGGCTTGGTATAGGCTGGATAGTCGGATTTGTTTCGGCGGTGCTTATTCTCACAAAAGTGTTTGAATCTCACATTTACCAGATAAGCTCGCTGTTTATCGGGTTTATCCTGTTTTCCATTCCGGTCATTTGCTATGAGGAAAAGGAGTCACTTAAAAAGTTTTATAATCTGATATTCCTTGTGCTTGGTGCGGCACTTGTTGTTGTGATAACTATGGTAAACCCGTCAGACAGCGGAGGCATTGCCGCTGGTTCTGTAAACTTCTTACAGCTTATCTACATTATGATTGTCGGAATGCTTGCGATTTCCGCAATGGTCCTTCCGGGAATATCCGGTTCAACGATTTTCCTTATCTTCGGAGTGTACATGACGATAATGAATTCGATAAAGGATCTTCTTCACTTTAAATTAAGCGCACTCCCTGTTGTAATTGCAACAGGTCTTGGAATCGTACTGGGAGTCGCAGCTATAATAAAGCTTGTCAAGGCGGCACTTACAAAGTTCCATTCACAGACAGTATATGCAATAATCGGACTTATGCTGGGTTCGCTTTATTCAATTGTTAAAGGACCGGAATCCCTTGACACACCGAAAGAGGCGCTTTCAATCCACTCATTCAGCATACTTTTCTTTATAATAGGCGGAGTTGTTATTGTCGGACTGCAATTCTTAAAATTGTTTTCTTCCAAAAAGACAGAAGCGGAAAATAAATAAAAAAACTGAGGGACATGAATTTCATGTCCCTCATTTCAGATGTAGAGGTGACCATTGGTCACCCGTTATTATTCAGTTAAGTTGTTTTCCCTGTCCAGTCTTGCCGCCTTCAGCATAATTGCACATTCAAGGCGTTTCTTTTCCAGCTGGCATGAGAACTTGTGAGCATTGTGAATATCTCCGGCGTACATATAGTTGTTGGCATTACAGCCGCCGCTGCAATAGAACTTCGCCCAGCATTGTTTACATTCCGGCTTTGTATAGACATGAGCCGCCGCAAATTCAGCTTTCATGTCCATGTTGAATGTACCCTCGTCCAGATTACCCATTTTATATTCTTCAAGTCCGACAAACTGGTGACACGGATAAATATCTCCGTCCGGAGTGATAGCAACGTATTCATTGCCGCAGCCGCAGCCTCTCAGACGCTTGATAGCGCATGGTCCCTGGTCGAGATCCAGCATGAAATGGAAGAAATTGAACTTTTTGCCCTTTTCCTCGTTTTCAAGTATTCTTGCGGCAAGTCTTTCGTATTCCCTGAAAATTGATGAAAGCTCCTTTTCAGTAAGTGAATAGGGGACTTCCGGAGGACATACGACCGGTTCAACTGAAATCTGGTCAAAGCCCTCGTTGTAAAGGCTGAACACGTCCTCGGAGAAATCAAGGTTGTACTTTGTGAAAGTACCTCTTACATAGTACTCCTTGTCGCCTCTTTTTGAAACAAGGCTTTTGAATTTAGGCATGATAGTATCATAACAGCCTGTCCCGTCAACACGCTTTCTTACGTTGTCGTTGACTTCCTTTCTGCCGTCGATTGAGAGGACAACGTTTGACATTTCCTTATTGATAAAGTCAATTTTGTCATCGTCCAGCAGAACGCCGTTTGTTGTGATTGTAAAGCGGAAACGCTTTCCATATTCCTTTTCCCTTGACCTTGCATATTCAACTATCTGCTTTACAACGTCAAAGTTCATGAGCGGTTCTCCGCCGAAGAAATCAAGTTCAAGATTTTCTCTGTCACCGGATTTTTCAAGGAGGAAATCAATTGCTTTTTTTCCGGTTTCAAAGGTCATAAGCTTTCTGCCCTTGCCGAAGTCGCCGGTTGATGCAAAGCAGTATTCACATCTGAGGTTGCAGTCATGAGCGATATGCAGACACATTGCCTTGACAGGTGACGCAACAGAATACTTTGCAAACTTTTCGTAATCGTCCTCTGAAAAAAGAATCTTATCGTTATAAAGCTCGATTATCTCGCTGTAGCATGAGTTTATATCTTCTTCCGGATAAAATCTTGACAGCTTTTCCATAACCTTCTGAGGACATTTTTCCTCGAAAGGCGGTTCAACGTTATCAAGCAGGTCATATGTTATATCGTCAACAATGTGAACACCGCCGCTGTTTGTATCAAGAACAATGTTATATCCATTAAGTTTATACTTATGTATCATTAAAAAAACTCCTTATAAATTTAAAAGGGACAACTGAATGTCCCTTTCAAAAACAAACCCGACAGAAATTATCTTTCGCACTTCTGGTTTGCAACTGTGCATGAAGTCTTGCAAGCTGACTGACATGATGCCTGACACTTGCCGCAGCCGCCCTTCTTAGCTGATTCTTTAAGATTTGCCTTATTGATAGTTCTGATATGTTTCATAAAAACCTCCAAAAAATTATTTCTCAGAATTAATATAAACTTATTATAACATATAATCAGCCCTTTTTCAATAGTTTTTCTATTAAAATATACACAAATATTACAAAGTTTTTATGTTAACTTTAGGCTTTGCTTTTAAAGGCTGCTGCACGAATCTTATGATGACAGGCACTCAGAACGGCGGACGCTTTATTTTTGAATTTACTCCCGTTACCCCTCCGGCTGCCCCGGATATGCAAAGCATGATAAAGTATCGTATCAGTCTGAGCGGCGGAAACCCTCTGAGCCAGATGATACCAAATAAAAATATAACGCCGTACAGAACAGCACCGCACATTATGCCGTTTAGTATTCCTTTATGCCTTTTGTGTTTTCCGTAAAGATACCCCGAGAAAAATCCTCCGGCGGAAACGGATATGCTCAGCATGACAGAGATAAGACCAGCCGGTATATCCGCTTTTGAGCCGGCATAGGCAAAAAGCATAATCAGCGCAGCAGTAAGGGCAGTCCCACAGACCGATGAGAAAAATATATTGTAATGCTTTAACTTCTGCAGTCTGAATCTGTTTCTTCTCATTGCTGTTCACCGCCGTAATTGCTCTTAATGGTTTCTGAAAGCTTTGTGCGCTCATCTTTTATGGTATCCGAAAAGGTTGAAGCATAGCTGTATACCGCAATGCCAAGTCCGTTTTCAGCGCAGTATTCAGCCTGTCTTGAAACAATACCGCTTGTATCTTTCCACTCGTCTTTTCCGCTGCTTGCCCACTTGTCCTCGTTTCCGATTTTGTAAGTGCACAGACCTATCACAAGCTTTACTTCCTCACAGGTGTTCAGCGACTTCCAGCTGTCAGCTGTTTCTTCAAAGGGACAGCTTTCATTTTCAAAGCCGAAATAAATCTGCGGCACGATATAATCGCAGTAGCCGGACTCCGACGCCCACGCTTTTACATCGGCATACTGGCTTGTATAATTTGAATCCATGTTTCCCTGCGGACTTATTCCGAAAAGTAAATCAGAGTTTTCCTCTTTTATTGTGCTGTAAATCTCTTTTACCATTTTGCTGATGTTTTCAATGCGCCATGATGAGAGGTCATTGCCTGCTGACTCAGAAAAAGCCGCTGCGTCAAATGTTTCATCGGTAGTGGGGTAGAAATAATCGTCGATGTGAAAACCGTCAACGCTGTAGTTTTCGGCTATTTCTTTGATGCCGTCTGAAATGTAGTTCAGAACATCTGAGTAAGCAGGATTCAGGTACCAGTAATCACCGGTCTTTACTATGTATGTGCCGTTTTTTTTCTTGTCATTGTACCACTTTTTTATAAGATAGCTGTCGTCAAGCGCTTTCAGCTGAGCGTCAGTCTGACAGCGCAGAGGGTTAAGCCACGCATGAACAGACAGACCAAGCTCGTGCGCCTCTCTTACCATTATTTCAAGAGGGTCATAATCGCCGTCATAGTATTCTCCCTTTGGGAAAATTTCAGATTTGTAGTAGCAGTCATTGAACGCTCTGACGTGAATATACAGCGTGTTTATCCCCATTTCCTTTGCGTTTTTAAATCGTTCAGATACACTTTCAGTAAATTCTGCCTCACTTTTTCCGTTCAGTATATTCTGATAATCCATATATGTAAACCACATTCCAGCCTGCTTTTCAAAATTCAGCGGTGCAGCGTCATCTGACCGGATATTTTCCGTCGGCTCATATACACCAAGCTGTGCGACTGTCTGTTCGTTCAGCGAAATCTCAGAATCATAGTGAGTTTTGTAAGTTTCCGGTTCCGAGCAAGATACACACAGAATAATCATAACAAATGATAGCAAAGCAAAAATAAATCTTTTCATTTCAACACGTCCTGATACAGTTTGTACATTTTATGATTTATCCGGAATAATTATTCATAAATAAAAAGTCCCTGCAAAACTTACAGGGACTTCACAAGAGAAACAGAAGAAAGAGTGAGATAAAATCCAGTTTTTCTCTTGTATACATATTTGAACTGTACATTGCAAGACAGAATATTTTTTTTACATTTTATGCCACAAGGCAATACTTCTGCTTTGCAAAACTGACAACTATAGTAAACGAAAAAAATATTTTTCGTTTACTATTAGCCGATATGCACGAAGCTTACGAAGTAAGCGGATGTGCAAGGCAATAAAATAAATTATTATAGTGAAAGCAAAATTATTTTTTGCGTTCACTATAATATTATACTATCATCATTTTTCTTTTTGATGTATTAAATATGAACTTTTTATTAACAATCTATGAACATTTTTTTACTCATGTTCCGGCAGACTGATATTATCTGTTTTGAATTCAGTACACTCAAACTCGTATTCATGTCTGCCGTTTACATATTTAAGGCAAATGCCTGTGTTCGGCTCAATGTAATATGCCTCGCCGTATTCGCCGAGATTATCAGGGGATTCAGCCATTCCGTCTATATAAACCTCACATTTTGTTCCGGCAACAGTTTCAGCACCGGCAAGAGTGTAATCCTGCGGACCAGCCTGATATCTTGTGAAAAACTGATCCATAACGCCGACTGTCCAGGCATTTATGGTTTCAGCGTCATACTCAATGGTGATTGGTGTGAATCTGCCGTCTGATTCCTGGTGGAAGCTGTTGTACATACCGTTTTCGTTGAGAACATAAAGTGATTCTGTGTCATGATGAACCATGTATACGCCCTCCTTTGTGACGGTGAGAGAGTATGTTTCAGGTTCGCCTGACATATATGACGTGTATGTTGCGGAGTATTCCTCCGGCATATTCTGCTGGACGTATTCTTCGGTATACTTAAAGTCATTTTCCTCAGCTGTTTCTGATTCTTCAGTAATTTCCGAATCCGCCTCTGAAATTGAAAGGTCAGTATTTACATCACTGTAATCTCCGTATCTCGTGGAAGCAGAAACAGCATTGATAATGCAAAGCATGATTATAACGGCAAATTTCATAATTTTCTCTCCTTATTTTTTGATTATTATATCATATTTAAGATATTTATGCAACACTTGTATCTGAAAAATCACAGATTCTGATACCGGCACGCAGTCCCTCTTAAAAAAATAAAAAAGAATAATTTACAAATACATCTTGAAATCTTCACGAAAAATTGTTATACTATATAAGAGCATGTCCACATAAACGTATTTGCACGTCTTTTCGGCATAATTTCACGTCTGCTGCGTTAAAAATCCTTGCCAGGCGACAGCCTGCCTGCGAATTTTTGCCTTGCATCCGTGAAAATTCTGCTCGAAAATCCGCACATCTATTTTATGTGAACACGCTCTGGTATAAGTATAAAAGGAGGTCTGTCGGTTGAATGAGTCATACAGATATCTGATAAAATTCCTGCTTGTTTTTCTGGGAATTTTTGCTCTGATTTTTATAGTAACTCTTCTGACTCCGAAAATAGCAGCTGTTGTTGACAGGATAATTGCTAAGATATTCCGCAAAAATCCCGAAAGGGTGGACGATGATATATATAAGGTAAGGAGCATTTATGACGCTCCGCCAAAGGACGACAATGCGGAGAAAACCGCTGATGAAAATAATTCAAATGATAACGGAGATGTAAAAAATGGCTAAGAATAACGGAAAAATGGTTGAGGCAATCACTCCTATGGACGAGGATTTTGCCAAGTGGTACACTGACATTGTAAAAAAGGCTGAGCTTATTGAGTATACAAGCGTAAAGGGCTGTATGGTTATACGTCCTTACGGCTATGCTATATGGGAAAACATTCAGAGAATACTTGACGGAATGTTCAAGGAAACAGGACATGAGAATGTATGTATGCCTATGTTTATCCCTGAAAGTCTTCTCCAGAAAGAAAAGGATCACGTTGAGGGCTTTGCACCGGAGGTTGCATGGGTAACTCACGGCGGCAGCGAAAAGCTTGAGGACAGACTGTGTGTACGTCCTACATCTGAAACGCTTTTCTGCGAACACTATTCCAACATTATCCACTCATACCGTGACCTGCCTAAGCTTTATAACCAGTGGGTAAGCGTTGTTAGATGGGAAAAGACAACACGTCCGTTCCTGCGCTCAAGAGAATTTCTCTGGCAGGAGGGACACACAATTCATGCAACAGCGCAGGAGGCAATCGAGGAAACAGAGCGTATGCTGAATGTTTACGCTGATTTCTGTGAAAACTGCCTTGCTATGCCGGTTGTAAAGGGCAGAAAGACAGATAGTGATAAATTCGCCGGAGCAGAGGCTACATACGCCATTGAGGCGCTTATGCATGACGGCAAGGCTTTGCAGGCTGGTACTTCCCACTATTTCGGCGACGGCTTTGCAAAGGCTTTTGATATTCAGTACACCGACAAGGAAAACAAGAAGGTTTATCCTCACCAGACAAGCTGGGGCGTTACAACACGTCTTATCGGCGCTATTATCATGACTCACGGTGACGACAACGGACTGGTACTTCCGCCGGCTGTTGCACCGGTTCAGGCGGTAATCGTACCGGTTGCAATGCATAAAGAGGGTGTGCTTGACAAGGCAAATGAACTGTTTGAAAAGCTGAAAGCTGCAGGAATCCGTGTAAAGCTTGACGACAGCGAAAATTCACCTGGCTGGAAGTTTGCGGAATACGAAATGAAGGGTGTTCCGGTAAGAATTGAGATTGGTCCTAAGGACATTGAAAATAACCAGTGTGTTGTTGTTACACGTCACAACAGAGAAAAGACATTTGTTCCGCTGGATAATCTTGAAACAGCAGTTTCAGAAAAGCTTCAGGAAGTGCATGACGGCATTTACAAAAAAGCGCTTGAAAACCGTGAAAACAAGACCTATGCCTGCAAGACAATGGACGAGATTGTAAGTGTACTTGAAGAAAAGGGCGACGGTTTTGTAAAGGCTATGTGGTGCGGCGACGAGGCTTGCGAGGACATGGTTAAGGAGAAAACAGGCGTTGGCTCACGCTGTATTCCGTTTGAACAGGAGCAGATTTCCGATACCTGCGTATGCTGCGGAAAGCCGGCAAAGCATATGGTTTACTGGGGTAAGGCGTATTAATAAAAAATTCAGTTTCAAATATTCGGGCGAGCAATGCTCAACTCTACACGGCGTAAAATACCGGTTTATTTGTAGGGGCGACCATCGGTCGCCCGTTTTTTTATGTGTTCTCAGCAGCCTTTAATACTTTATTCTAAGCAAAATGCACAAAAATAAAGCTTGATATTGATAAAATATATAGAAAAATTCCGGAATGGTTGAAAGTTTCAATAAAAAGTAGTATAATAAAACACGGGTTATTGTACAATTTTATTAAAAGGAGAAATTCAAAATGAAACAAATAAAGAACATAGCACTTGCCGGACACAACGGTTCCGGTAAAACCACACTTGCAGATGCGCTCATGTTTAAAGCCGGTGCGTCCGAAAGAGCAGGCAAGACTGCTGACGGTACAACTATCTGTGACTTTGACCCAGAGGAGATTAAAAGAAAAATTTCAATCAATACAGCAATTGCGTCTTTTGATTACGAAGATACAAAGATTAACCTTATAGATACTCCGGGACTGTTTGACTTCGCCGGAGAAATGGCAGAGGGTATCAGGGCGGCTGATACTGTTATGATTACGGTTTCCGCAAAGTCCGGTGTCAAGGTCGGAACAAAGAAAGCCTATGCGGCTGCTGAGAAAGCCGGAAAGTCAAAAATGTTTGCAGTCACAAAAATTGATGACGAAAATGCAAACTTCTATAACGTTCTGACAGAGCTGAAAACTGTTTTCGGCCCTACAGTATGCCCGGTTGTGGTACCGGTAATCGAAAACGAAAAAATCGTTTCCTACGTTAACCTCATTGAGATGAAAGCGTATAAGTACGAAAACGGCAAAGCAGTTGAAATCGACCTGCCGACTGCTGAGGCAATCGAAAAGATGACCTACCGTATCGACGGTCTTGTTGAGGCTGTCAGCGAGGCTGTTGCTGAGACTGACGAGGCACTTATGGATAAGTTCTTTGAGGGCGAGCCGTTCACTCAGAAAGAACTGACAGACGGTATTCACGCAGGCATGAACAAGGGGATCATTACTCCTGTTGTGTGTGTTTCTGCGGCTGACCTGTCCGGTATTGATATGCTGCTTAAAGAAATCACACTTCTTCTGCCGTCACCGGAGGAAGTCCCTGCACCTGTTGCCGAGACCCCGGACGGCGATATGACAGAGGTTGAATGCAGTCCGGAAGCACCGCTTTCAGCGTTTGTTTTCAAGACTGTTACAGACCCGTTTGTGGGTAAAATGTCATATATCCGTATTATGTCCGGCGTACTGAAATCTGATTCACAGGTTTACAATTCAGCGACCGGAGAAACGGAAAAAATCGGCAAGCTTTACACAATGAAAGGCAAGCAGCAGACCGAAGTTTCAGAAGTCACAGCCGGAGATATTGCCGCAGCTGTAAAGATAACAGCTTCAACTTCCGATACTCTTTGCGCAGCCGAAAGAAAGCTTGCATTTGAAAAGATAGATTTCCCTGTACCATGCTACTCTATGGCTGTAAAGGCAAAATCCCAGGGCGACGAGAGCAAGATATCTTCCGGTATGCAGCGACTGCTTGACGAGGATAAGACTCTGACCTACATCCTTGATTTACATACAAATGAACAGGTTTTAAGCGGACTTGGCGAACAGCATCTTGAAATTGCCGCAGCAAAGCTTAAAAACAAGTTCAGCGCTGATATTGAACTGAGCGTACCGAAAATTGCGTACAGGGAAACAATCCGCAAAAAGGTAAAAGCAGAGGGCAAGTACAAGAAACAGACCGGCGGACACGGACAGTATGGTCATGTATGGATTGAGTTTGAGCCGTGCGTAAGCGATGAGCTGATTTTTGAAGAAAAGGTATTCGGCGGAGCAGTACCGAAAAATTACTTCCCGGCAGTTGAAAAGGGATTGCAGGAGTGCGTAAAGAAAGGCGTTTTAGCAGGCTGTCCTGTTGTGGGACTTAAAGCTATTCTGCTGGACGGTTCCTATCACCCTGTTGATTCGTCAGAAATGGCGTTCAAGACTGCGGCGTCACTTGCTTATAAAGAGGGACTGAAAAATGCAGACCCGGTAATGCTTGAACCAATCGGCACTCTGAACGTGTTGGTACCGGACGAAAACACCGGTGATGTAATGGGCGAGCTTAACAAGCGCAGAGGCAGAGTTTCCGGAATGGAACCTGCTGAAACCGGAATGACAGCGATTACAGCGGAAGTACCTATGAGAGAAATGCACGACTTTACAATGTATCTGCGTCAGACAACAAGAGGCATGGGCAGCTTTACATTTGACTTTATGAGATACGAGCAGCTGCCGTCAAATCTGCTGACAGAGGTTATTGCGGCAAGCGCTGATAATGCGTGATTTTTCCTTTAACATAGAACAAAAAGTACCGTACAATATGTGCGGTACTTTTCATTTTCCTATTTATTTGCAAGTTCAAGCAGGGTTTCAGCAAGGACGTCCGTTCCGGCTGCGATATCCTCAAAATCAGTCCATTCCTCCGGACTATGGCTGATACCGTTTTTACTCGGCACAAAAATCATTGCCACAGGAGCAAAATGTCCGACAAAAAGCGAATCATGATACGCTCCGCTCAGCAGATATTCATATTCTGCACCGGAATTTTCCATATGCTTTCTGATAATATCCATAATATCCCTGTCGCATTTTACCGGAATATCCTCGTTATAAGTTACAATATCAATTGTAACTCCTCTTTCCTTTTCGATATCCGGAAACTGTGAAACAAGATTTTTCATAAGCTGCTTTTTGCTGTCGGCGTCAGTATCACGGATATCAACGGAAAATCTGCATTCTCCCGGTATCACATTTACCGAACCCGGAACTGTTGCAACACGGCCTATCGTTGCAGTTGTGTATTCGCTTGCGGTATTTTCCCTTGCAATCTTTTCAAGACGGAGCGCTATGTCGCAGGCGGCCATGTAAGCGTCATGCCTGTCCTCCATTGATGTTCCTCCGGCATGGCTCTGAACGCCTTTTACAATGATATCGTAATTTGAGGGTGCGCAGATTGCCTTTACGATTCCCAGCTGCTTGTGGTCATTTTCAAGCTTTGAGCTTTGTTCAATGTGCATTTCAACAGCCGCATAAACATCTCCCTTGCTGCGCTTTATTCTGTGAAATTCAGACAAATCATACCCCAGTTCATTAAGTACTTCATAAAGGGTTTTGCCGTCCTTGTCGTGAACATTTTTTGTGTCCTCAACTGAAAGCTCTCCTGCCATAGCCCTGCTGCCAAGACAGCTTAATTCAAAACGTGTGGGCTCTTCGGAAGTATAAATTATAGCGCAGATATCCCTTTTGTGCCCGGCACCGCTTTCTTTTATCATCCGCAAAGCTTCGATACCGCCGATAACGCCTGCCATTCCGTCAAACATTCCGGCATTCAGAACGGTATCAATGTGAGAGCCTGTCCATACAGGCGCAAGGGAGGGGTCAGTTCCTTTAAGACAGCCGAATACGTTTCCTATGCTGTCCTCAGTCACTTCAAGTCCGGCGTCTTTCATGATTCCTTTGACATATTCTCTGCCTTTAAGCTCAGGCTCTGTGAACAGTACACGGGTCGTACCAGACTCAGGAGTTGAATTGAATTCGTTCAGTTCTCTTAGTTCTTTTTCTATTCTTTTTACGTCAGATTTCATATATGATACCGCCTTACATTACATTTATCGGCTTTCCGTCAAGGTAGGCTGAAACATTTTCAAAAACCATTCCGGCACGAACTTCCATCGCTTCCTTTGTGGCAAAGGCGACATGAGGCGTTGCTACTACGTTCGGGCAGTTGAGAAGAGGGTGTCCCTTGACGACAGGCGGCTCGTTTTCAAATACGTCTATACACGCTCCTGCAATCTTTCCGTTTTTGAGTGCGGCGCTTAAAGCCTCACTGTCCACAACCGGACCTCGTGCCGTATTGACAAGTACTGCGCTTTTTTTCATAAGGGCAATTTTTTCAGCATTAATAAGCCCCTTAGTCTGCTCAGTCAGCGGAACGTGCAGAGAAATAATGTCGCATTCAGACATAAGCTTATCAAGAGGAAGATAGGTTATACCGTCAACCTGCTTTTGTGTTCTTGAATAGGCATAGACCTCACAGCCGAAAGCCCGGGCAATTGTCGCTGTTTTAAGACCTATTGCGCCTGTTCCCACAATACCGAATTTTTTTCCGCTGATTTCATTTCCCACAAGACCGTCCTTTGTACCGCCGTTTCTGACAGCCTCATCGCACTTTATGATATTTCTGTAAAGGCATAAAAGCATTCCGAAAACAAGTTCTGAAACGGATTTTGTTGAGTAGCCTGCACAGTTGCTGACAGTAATGCCTTTTTCCCGGCAGTAATCCATAGCGATATGGTCAACACCCGTAAAGGCAACGCTTATCATTTTAAGCTTCGGGCAGTTTTCAAGCACTTCTCTTTTCAGCGGAAGATTTGAAACAACTATGATGTCAGCATCTTTTGCCCTGTCGGAAAGTTCTGCGCTGTCGGTAGTTTTTGTCTGGTAATATATGATATCCGCCCTGTCTCCGATTATTTCCTTAGCTGTATTCTGAAGCTTTTCCTGTGCCACTCCAAGCGGTTCAATAACAACAATTTTCATATTGATTTATCCTTTCCTTTATAAAAAAACATCCCTGTTGCAGTCTTTTGAATAGATATATGAGAAAAGTTCTCTGCCGACACCGTATGCACCCTGCTGGACAAACGCCCCGAACCACATAAAATCATTCTTCTTTATGGGCATCCATCTGTCCTCCATGAGATACATTCCCTCGCCGGAAAGAATATATGCGCCATGCTCCTGAACGTGAGTTTCCACAAACGGGTGACAGCCTCCGGGAGCAAAGGCAAGGATATGCATATTCATATCAAAGGCAATATCGTCTGTCGGAAGAAAGTCCTTTATAAAAACATTTTCCATTCCGTCATATTCCCTGTATTCAGTTTCATTAATATTACCGCATACTTCATAGGGAAAATGACTGTCAAGGGGAGTATATTTCTGCTTGTAAAAGAGTATTTTTGCCGGCTTTTCACCGCAGTTTTCAAAAGTCATTCCTCTGTCTGGCGGACAGTAAAGAAATCCTCCCTCTGTCAGCTTTTTTCCTTCTGCGTTCACTTCACCGTCTATGCAGTAAAGAAAGCATTCCACGCCGCTTTCTGCCGCCATAGGAGAAAGCGTCCTGCCGCCCGGTTCGATTTCAATGACATATTCCACAAATCCGGCCCCCATTTTAGGCGCCGCCAAAATACTTGTCCGGCATTTTTCAAGTACCGGAATAACGTTGTTTACCAGACCGCTTTCGGGAATAACGGCAAAAAGACCTGGTTTTACAACGGCTCGTGAACTTAAAATATCATTCGGATATCCCATTGCTATTCATCCTTTCTGAAAAACAAAAACGGAGCCGATAAAATCAGCTCCGTTGCGTCCTTAATTTTATTATATCAGACAGGTTTCAAAAGTCAAGCAAAAACAATTTATCCCGAAAAAAATAAAGTTTAAAGTCGTTTTACAAAAAAATTTCGGTTATCTTAAGGCAATACCGCATAATTA
>DBQM01000056.1:77745-131261 GCA_002305725.1 Ruminococcus sp. UBA1394
TCTGCAAGCAGATGTGCGGCAAAGTCGTCAGACGTTAATTGTGCGGTGTTGCCTTAAATACAGTAATCATTTCCGTAAGACTGTGCGCTTTTATCAATTATATCCTGTAGTGTAATGCCGTCAAGGTAATCGGTAACCGCCTTGTAAAGTCCTCTCCAGACCGGAAGTGTCATACATTCTCCTGCACGTTCGCAGTCAACCGGTTCGTATTCAAGACAGGCAACCGGTGCAAGACTGCCCTCTGTGACACGCAGTATTTCGCCCACTGTGTACTTGTCAGGGGTTTTGATAAGACGGTAGCCGCCGTGATTTCCACGGTTTGTTTTCAGCATTCCGGATTTGTTCATAAGCGGTACTATCTGTTCAAGATATTTTTTTGAAACATTCTGACGCTCCGCTATATCTTTAAGAGAAACAAAATCTTCTCCCTGATTCATTGCAAGATCAAGCATCATTCGCAGTACATACCTGCCCTTTGTGGAAATTTTCATATTGCTCCTCCTTTTTTATAAAACCTGTCCTCACATTCCGGGAGAACAGGTTTTATCTGATAATTTTACTTAAAGTATCTTACGCCGTTTTCAAAAATCTTCTGATCCTTGTTTCCGGCAACGTTTTTGCATACGTCATAGCCGATACGCTCGCTGTGACCCATTTTACCGAGAATACGTCCGTCCGGAGAAGTGATACCCTCGATAGCCTCCATAGATGTGTTCGGATTGTATCTGATATCCATAGACGGCTTGCCGTTTAAGTCAACATACTGTGTTGCAATCTGACCGTTGTTTGCAAGCTTTACGATAAGCGACTGCGGAGCAACGAATCTGCCCTCGCCGTGTGAAATCGGAATTGTGTGGATATCGCCTACATTGCAGTCAGCAAGCCACGGGGACTTGTTTGACGCAATTCTTGTGTTTACCATCATTGACTGGTGTCTTGCGATTGTGTTGAAAGTAAGTGTAGGTGATTCCTGTGTCATGTCTGTGATTTCGCCGAACGGTACAAGACCAAGCTTGATAAGTGCCTGGAAACCGTTGCAGATACCCAGCATAAGACCATCACGCTTTTTGAGCAGCTCGTGAACAGCGTCCTTAACCTTTGGATTTCTGAAGAATGCGGTAATGAACTTTCCGCTTCCCTCCGGTTCGTCACCGCCGCTGAAACCGCCCGGAATCATGATAATCTGTGACTGTGAAATAATTCTTACAGCCTCGTCAACCGATTCCTCAATTGCAGACGCACTCAGGTTCTTTACTACCATTACCTCCGGATCGCCGCCGGCTCTCTCAAAGGCTCTTGCTGTATCGTATTCGCAGTTTGTACCCGGGAATACAGGGATAAATATTTTAGGTTTAGCCGCCTTGATTGTCGGGAACGCTCTCTTCTTTGCGTCGTATTCATAGGACTCAACAGCTGAAAGAACAGTCTTTATTCTGCAAGGGAATACCGGTTCAAGCTTGCTTTCCCATGTCTTCTGGAGTGAATCAAGTGAAAGTGTGTAATCCTTTGCGAAAATGTTGTATTCCTCGGTTGTTTTACCGATTGCTGTTTCGCCGTCCTTTTCAGCACCGTTCAGTTCGATTATGAATGCGCCGTAATGAGGCATGAACAGTTCTTCCTCTGTCAGCTTTCTCTCAAACTCAAAGCCTATCCTGTTGCCGAAACACATCTTTGCAAGACCCTCAGCGATACCGCCGCCGGAAACAGTCCATACAGCCTTTGCACGTCCGCTTTCAATCATTTCCTCAACCTGTTTAAAGCATGCCTTTACACTATCAAATACCGGCAGACTGTTTTCGTCATATTCCGGTTTGATAACGACTACAACGTCACCAGCGTCCTTGAATTCCGGAGAAACAACCTTTCTGCTTGAAGCAGTTGAAACTGCAAATGAAACAAGTGTCGGAGGAACGTCGATATTCTCGAAAGTACCGGACATTGAGTCCTTTCCGCCGATTGCTCCGCAGCCCATTTCAAGCTGTGCCTTGAATGCACCGAGAAGTGCCGCTAACGGTTTGCCCCAGCGCTCCGGAGTGCCCTGTGTTCTTTCAAAGTATTCCTGGAAAGTCAGCCAGCAGTGCTCAGACTTACCGCCTGCCGCAACTACCTTTGCAATAGACTCGATAACTGCCAGTATAGCACCGTGATAAGGGCTCTTTTCGCTGACAAACGGGTTATATCCCCAGCCCATTACAGAACAGGTGTCTGTCTGACCGTGGAGTACCGGAATTTTTGCAGCCATAGCCTGTGTAGGAGTAAGCTGATACTTTCCGCCGAACGGCATGAGAACTGTTGACGCACCGATTGTGGAGTCAAACTTCTCAACAAGTCCCTTCTGTGAGCAGACATTGAGGTTAGCCATAAGAGCGTCCCATCCCTCCGGATTGTCTGCGTAAGGACAGATAGCCTTTGTGTCCGGCTTTTCAATTGTGATATCTGTATATTTCGGCGCACCGTTTGAGTTTAAGAACTCTCTTGAAAGGTCAACAATAGTAACGCCATTCCAGTTCATTTTAAGTCTTGGCTCGTCCACAACGTCCGCAACAACAGTTGCTTCAAGGTTTTCCTTTGCAGCTTCTGCCAGGAACTTTTCTGTGTCTTCCTTGGCGATTACAACAGCCATTCTCTCCTGTGATTCTGAAATTGCAATTTCAGTACCGTCCAGTCCCTCATACTTTTTAGGAACTGCGTTTAAGTCGATTACAAGACCGTCTGTCAGCTCGCCGATTGCAACTGAAACACCGCCTGCACCGAAGTCGTTGCAGCGCTTTATCATCTTTGTAACGTCCGGATTTCTGAATAAACGCTGGAGCTTTCTTTCTTCCGGCGGATTACCCTTCTGTACTTCTGCACCGCAGTGTTCAAGGGATTCAAGAGTGTGTGACTTTGAAGAACCTGTTGCACCGCCGCAGCCGTCACGGCCTGTCTTACCGCCCAGGAGTACCACAACATCTCCTGCAACAGGAGCCTCACGTCTGATATTTTCAGCAGGTGCCGCACCAACTACCGCACCGATTTCCAGTCTTTTTGCAACATAGCCCGGGTGGTAGATTTCAGAAACGTGACCTGTTGCAAGACCTATCTGGTTACCGTAGGAGCTGTAGCCGTTAGCAGCGCCCACAGTGATTTTTCTCTGAGGCAGCTTGCCTGTGATTGTGTCCTCAACCGGTACAAGCGGATTTGCCGCACCGGTAACTCTCATTGCCTGATAAACGTATGAACGTCCTGAAAGCGGGTCTCTGATAGCGCCGCCAAGACAGGTTGCCGCACCGCCGAAAGGCTCGATTTCTGTCGGGTGGTTGTGAGTCTCATTCTTGAACATGAGAATCCAGTCTTCTTCGTTTCCGTCAACATTAACCTTGATTTTAACGGAACAGGCGTTGATTTCTTCGCTCTCGTCAAGGTCGTTCAATTTGCCGTCTGCTTTAAGCTTCTTAGCGGCAATTGTTGCAAGGTCCATGAGCGTAAGAGGTTTCTGCTCACGTCCCAGGTCGTTTCTTACCTCGATGTACTCGTCATAGGTTTCCTTGATATAGTCTGTGTCGATTTTTACATTTTCAATATTTGTTGAGAATGTAGTATGACGGCAGTGGTCAGACCAGTAAGTATCAATCATTCTGATTTCAGTAATTGTAGGGTCACGCTTTTCAGTATCTCTGAAATATGACTGGCAGAACTTGATATCGTCAAAGTCCATAGCAAGACCAAATTCCTTGATGAAAGCGTCAAGTCCCTTATCATTTAAGCGGATAAAGTTTTCAAGGACTTCAACCTTTTCCGGAATGTCATAGTTTGTGTCAAGAGTCTTTACTGTGTCGAGTGACGCCTCTCTGCTCTCAACAGGGTTGATGAGGTATGACTTCAGCTTTTCAAATTCAGCGTCGGTGATATTTCCGTCAATGATGTAAACTCTTGCGTTCTTGACACGGCAGCGTTCTTTCTGTGTCAGAATCTGAATACACTGCTCGCAGCTGTCTGCACGCTGGTCAAACTGTCCCGGAAGATATTCAACAGCGAAAACCCTTTCGTTGTTTATCAGTACAGGCATTTCCTTATAGGTCACGTCAACTGCCGGTTCTGAAAAGACAGTATTGACGGACATTTCAAAATCTTCCTCGCTTAAATTGTCAGCGTCATAGCGGTTTAATATTCTTACGTTGTTAAGATTCAGTCTGAGCGCTGTCTGAACGTCGCTCATAACAGACTTTGCCTCAACGGCAAATTCCGGTTTCTTTTCCACATAAATTCGGAATACAGACATTGTTTGCTCCATTCTCCGCAGTAAAAATAGTTGATTTGAGGAATTACTGATTAAACCGGCAATTCCTTATATGGCATTTCTGCGGCAACGCCTTATTATCAAACCTCTGTTTCGGAATTAACAATCCTTCCGATACAGCAGTCAATATTACTCTCTTCTATTTTAACATAAAAAATCGTTCTGCGCAAACTTTTTTCGCATTTTTTTGCAGGAATTTTTATTAATGTGTAATCGGGAGCATATCCCTGATGAAATTCGGGGGAACTTTCACGTTCAAAAAGCACCGGAACAGTTTTTCCCACCTGTTTTTTCAGATACTTACTTTGCAAATCGGCGGCAAGCGCTTTCATTCTGTCCGCACGCTCATGCTTTACCGATTTTGATATCTGCGGACGGTTTGCGGCAGGAGTACTCTTTCTGGGGGAATACTGGAAAACGTGTATCTTTGCAAACCCGACCTCTTTAACAAATTCCAGCGACTTTTCAAAGTCCTCATCGCTTTCCTCCGGAAAACCAACCATAACGTCTGTGGTTATGGAGCAGTCCGGAAAGACGGAACGTATTCTGTTTACAATGCTCATGTATTCAGCGGTGTTGTAGTGCCTGTTCATATTGTGAAGTGTCCTGTCACAGCCGCTTTGCAGGGAAAGGTGAAACTGCGGACAGAACTGCGGCAGCCGGGAAAGTCTGAGCAGGTCTTCATCTGTGATAACTTCCGGTTCAAGAGAGCCAAGCCTTACTCTCTCAACTCCTTTTATCTTACAGCACTCCTCAACTGCGTCCGCAAGCCTTAATCCAAGCTCTTTGCCGTAAAAGGCAAGGTTTATGCCTACAAGTACTATTTCCCTGTGGCCGCTTTCAGCAAGCGCCGCAATTTCCTCTCTGAGATTGTCAAGCGGCTTTGAACGGCAGCGTCCTCTTGCGTAGGGAATGATACAGTAGGAGCAGAACTGATTACAGCCGTCCTGTATTTTGACAAACGCCCTTGTCTTGTCACCGAAATCGCCGCAGACAGTCCTTTCAAACTCGTCCTCTTTTCCGTACTGTGAAATGCTCACAACACGCCTGCGCTCTTCGAGAAAGGCGGTTACAAGGGAGAGAATTTTTCCTCTTTCCTTTGTACCGGTCACAATATCCGCTTCTGGAATCTTCTCCGCCGTTTCCGGAGCAGCCTGGGGCATACAGCCTGTCAGCACGGTTACTGCATTGGGACTGGTCTTTCTGAGCTTTCTGAGGGAATAGAGTGACTTGCTGTCACCGGAGGCTGTAACTGTGCATGAATTTATGACGATAACGTCAGACTCCTGTGGATTTTGCGTAATTTCATATCCGTTAGCCGAAAAATCAGCCTTTATGCTTTCAGTTTCATACTGATTGACTTTACATCCGAAGCTTTCAAAGTAAGCTTTCATATTATTCTCCTTTTTATGTGTATATGTTACAAATTTAAACATTGTTTATTGTATAAAGACTACAAATTATCAACTTAAATAAAAATGACTTATCTGCCTGCCTTTTCATTATACTAAATTTACGAAAATTATGCAATCGTATTGACTTTAAAAGCCGCAAGTGGTATTATATAGTCAGCGGAAGGGAATAATAATCCTGATACCGCGGAAAGTAAAATATGTGGTTTTAAGAACTTCAAGGAGGTATTGTTATGGTAAACTACAAAATTTCTCTGGCAGCTATCAATGATGTAAAAGATTTCGTTAATATGGTAATGAAGTATGACTTCGATGTTGACCTCGTTTCAGGCAGATATGCAGTTGACGCCAAGTCAATTATGGGTATCTTCAGCCTTGACCTTTCAAAGCCTATCGAGCTTAAGGCACACACTGACGACCCTGGTGATTTTGAAAAGGATCTTGCTAAATATATCGTTAAATAATCATTGACGAAACAATTCTTAAAAACCGTCGGAACATTCCGGCGGCTTTTTTTGTGCCGGTTTTACAGGAATATACAATATTCTTACAGATTGTCACCAACTTGTAACGTATTGATATGAAAATACAGTTGAAATTTTAATACCCTTATTGTATAATTATGTGTGATAGTGATTAATTCAACGTAAAATGGTGAGGTTCAAATGTATTATTGCTGTGGTATTACTGACAACGGAATAATGGATCATAACGAGGACGCATATCTTATCGGGAAAAAAGTTATGACCTCCGGCAATATTAATACTATGATATCTGCCCCTTTCATTGCGGCTGTGTCGGACGGTGTTTCCGGTGAAAAGTGCGGGGAGGTTGCGTCGTGCAAGTGCCTTGAACTGCTTAAAGATGTACCCTTTAACTCAAAAACCAATCTTAAAAAGGAGATTCTCAATATTCACAGCAGGCTGAAAGCTTTAAGCGCACAGGACAAGTCAAAGCAGAATATGCAGGCGACTCTTTGCGCAGTTGCAATTGATGAAAATGATGTTATCCACACTATAAATGTCGGGGATTCAAGAATGTACCGCTACAGAAAGGGCGATATAAAGCAGATATCAAGAGATCAGTCACTGGTTCAGCTGCTTTATGAAGAGGGTACTATAACTGAGGCTGAAAAGAAAAGCCATGTACACAGAAATATAATTTTTCCGGTTATGGGAAATAACTCAGCAATGCCAAAGCCGGATATCAAGAATATGCACGAGATAATGAAATACGGCGATGTGATACTGATTTGCTCTGACGGTCTTTCGGACTATGTGACCTGTACAGAGATGGAGGATATTCTGGCACTTCCGTCCAATCTCACCAAAAGACTGCAAAAGCTTGTAAAGCTTGCAATTGAAAAGGGCAGCAAGGATAATATAACGATTGTTGCGCTTTGCTGTTATGAATAAATCAGCTTAATCAGGATTTTCAAATATTCGGGCGAGCAATGCTCTTTTCTGCACCAGTATAAAATATGGTTTTATTTGTAGGGGCGACCATTGGTCGCCCGTTTTTTACATATATACCGCTAAATTTTTTTCAAAAAAATTTATTTTTGATGCAGTATTTTTTTGATTTCATTCGTTTTATTTACAGAAAGATAAAAATACCGGTCTGAACGCCGGAAACGGAGGGATGAAAATGAAGAACAAACCACGGCTAACCATGGAAGATTTTTCGGAAAAGTATGATAAGTATTCCCCCATGCTTTACCGAATATGCATTCTGCGGCTGGGGAACAAGCAGGATGCAGAGGACGCCCTGCAGAACACCTTTATAAAGCTTTACTACAAGTCGCCGGAGTTTTCCGACTCTGAGGCTGAAAAGGCATGGCTTATAAGAGTGGCGGTCAACTGCTGCAAGGACTTTCAGAAGAGTTTCTGGCAGAAAAACACTGTCGGACTGGAAGAAACGGCTGAGATATCAACGGGAGTCATTGAGGACGCAGTGAGGCTGATTGACTTGTTTGAGCTTTCGCCGAAAAACAGAGTAGTGCTGGAACTTTATTACTATGAGGGCTATTCTGTCAGCGAAATTGCAAAAATACTCAAAATCGGTGAAAACAGCGTTACTTCAAGGCTTTCAAGAGCAAGGAAAAAGCTGAAAATAGAAATGGAGGCGAACAGTGATGAAAAAAACGGATTTGTACCGGAGCATTGACAGCATCAGACCGGACGACTGTCTGAAAGAACAGATTCTCAAAGCGGCTGAGGAAAATGATGTTGTGACAGTTATAAAGCGTCCTGTTTTCGTGCCTGTTATGATTGCACTTCTGCTTTGTCTGAATGTCGGAATGGTGGCAAAGCTTGTGATTTTTAATAAGTCCCAGGTGAATATGTCAGAATTCAGGGCGAGGACCAGCATGAGCAGTGCGGCGGATATTGATTCGGAAATGAATGAACTGCAAAAGGAACTGGAAGCACAGGAAGCTGAAAAACAGCTGGAAGAGGAAGAAAAACTTAAAATGCAGCAGGAACTGGAAGCTGCCAACAAGGAAAAGCAGGCAATGGGATTTGAGGCTGCAAAGGCAGAATTTCTCGAATTCCTTGAAAGCAATAAAAGTCATGTATATACTGAAATGGAAATTTTGGGTGATTATGTATATCTGCAGGGAATGACTCCTGCATATCTTCTTGACGATATGGCATATCAGGAGAGTGAAAACAATAATTACCGCAGATATGTTTATGTGGTGGATTATACCTCTAAAAGCGACCATGAATTTACGGAAGTCGACTATGCCATGACAAATTATGAATTTATTATAGGCTATGACGGCGAGGGGTTTGAGCCGGACAATATTGTCAGCATAACAAAGTCAAAGGCAGAACCGACAAATGTAACAGAGGATATGATTCAGTCTGCACTTGAAAGAGTAAACAGCGATGAATCAAAGAAAAAAATAACTGCGCTTGGTCAGCAGAAAATTGATGAATTTGAAAAAGCAGGGGAGTCTGAGAGCGATTATACAATAAGCAACTGCTATTGTCTTTTTAAAAATTCCCAGGATTCTCCTCAGATAGTTTTCGAGATAATAGAATCAGTACTCTGCTATGACGGAAACTGGGAGAATATTGAGTTTTATGTTGACGAAAACGGTGAAGATGTGACCTACTCTGTTGAGCACTCCTCCCGAAGCTACTGGAACGAAACCGCTTATTCGCCGTACAAAGGCTATCCAAAGACTGTGATCGTTCCCGATGTAACAGGAATGTCTGTACAGGAGGCGCAGGAAGCAATTGAGGCAGCCGGACTGAAAGTAAGTTCAAGATATTATGAGGCACCGACGGATATTGATTTTGAATTTAATAATGTGTTTGAAACGTATCCGCAGCCGGGAACAGCTGTCGCCAGCGGTACAGATGTCGAACTGAGAGTTTACGCAAGAATGATGCCGGCTCTTTATAATTATCCTCTTGACAGCGCAAAGGAAATACTTGAAAAAATGGGGCTGAAAGTCAAGCTTGAATATGTGGAAGGTGTTGACCCCGACAGCAATGACCTGTATGTCAGCCATTTCTCACCGTATCAGTATACAGCAGTGGAAGAGGGCGAGGAGGTAACGCTTTATATTGCCAACCCCGACACAACTAATGTTGCTGACCTTATAGGCTGTGCGATAAATCTTGATGAGAACAGCTTTGATTACAGAAAGATATATACAGCAGAGGAAACACAGGAAGTTTTGGCGGATTTTGAAAAGTATGACATCGAAGGTTCTCTTTATCTGGGTACTTACGGATATTATAACTATAATGATATTGTATTCTACGGAAAATATTACGGGAAGTATTTCCTTTTTGAAGCGTTCAGTTCCAATTCTGAATATACGAATTCTGTTCCTTTACTGCACTGCGGTTCGGAAGAACCGGATATCAGCGAATGTGTGAAATCTGATGTTTACAGTAAGTTAAATGCAGAGGTTTCAGATATTGCAGGAAATAAAAAAATATCAACTGAAAATCCGGCTGACGGTTCACCAGATACTTTCATAATGGAAGCAAATTATATGCTCAGTTACACATCAGAAGACGGCAGAGAAATAAAAGCTTATTTTGCTACTGAGAACGGATATATTGTGTATATTTATGTTACAGATAAAGAAGTCTATTTTTATGAAAATTAATGTGTGTAGAAAAATTTATATAAATAAAAAAGCGGAGCAGGAATTGAATCCTGTTCCGCTTAATTTATGACCTGTTTTCATAAGATATGTGTGCGCATACGCTTGTGAATACAGGTTCTTGTATGTAGTCAAAGATTAGTCAAGGAAATCTTTGACTTTTTTACTTCTGCTCGGGTGTCTGAGTTTTCTCAGCGCCTTTGCCTCAATCTGTCTGATACGCTCTCTTGTAACGTCAAATTCCTTGCCCACTTCTTCAAGAGTTCTTGAACGTCCGTCCTCCAGACCGAAACGCAGCTTTAATACCTTTGCCTCTCTGTCAGTAAGGGTTGAAAGTACGTCGTTGAGCTGTTCTTTCAGCAGTATAAGTGACGCAGCCTCTGCCGGTGCCGGAGCGTCGTCGTCCGGAATGAAGTCGCCGAGGTGGCTGTCCTCCTCCTCACCGATAGGAGTTTCCAGCGAAACAGGGTCCTGCGCAATTCGCATAATTTCTCTTACTCTCTCAACAGGCATATCCAGCTTTTCTGCGATTTCGTCTGCTGTCGGGTCGTGACCGTTTTCATGGAGCAGCTGGCTTGAAACCTTTTTAACCTTTGTGATAGTTTCAACCATGTGTACTGGTATTCTGATAGTTCTTGCCTGGTCTGCAATGGCTCTTGTGATAGCCTGACGAATCCACCATGTAGCATAGGTGGAGAACTTGAATCCCTTTGTGTAGTCAAACTTTTCAATAGCCTTGATAAGACCGAGGTTGCCCTCCTGGATAAGGTCAAGGAACTGCATACCTCTGCCCACATATTTTTTTGCGATACTTACAACAAGACGGAGGTTTGCCTCAGAAAGACGTTTTTTAGCGTATGAATCGCCCTGTGACATTCTCTGGGCAAGTTCGATTTCCTCTTCTGCACTCAGCAGAGGAACACGTCCGATTTCCTTGAGGTAGATTTTTACAGGGTCATCAATTGCAATACCCTCGGTTGAAAGCGCCATTTCAAGGTCATCGCCCATTGATGAATCAAGACCGATTTTAAGGTCAGTATCAGTTGAAAAATCGTCAACTATTTCGATATTATTGCTTGCACAGTTATCATAAAACGTGTCCATCTGGTCCACGTCAAAATCAAGCTCTTCCAGTGCGTCGGTTATCTCCTTGGTTGAAAGCTTGCCGTTTGCTTTTCCCTTTTCGATAAGGTTTTCAATAGTTGTTTTTTTGTCCATTAACATAAAAACGCTCCATTCCAAGCCGATAACTCCGGCTTTTTATTTTAGAGTCCTAAACAGGCTCCTATCTTTTTGATTTTATAATGTTCAGCAGGTCATCATCTGACAGCTGATTATTATTTTTATTTAAAGGATTATTTTTATAATCCAGAAGTATTTTTATACAGTCGTCAAGTCCCTTTTCGGTTACTGCAATTTCCTTGCTTTTAACCTCTATTCCGGCTATTCTTCCCATTTCTTCGTCATTAAATGCATCAGAAAACATGGAAAGGGAAAATGACTGATTTTCCGGTATTTTTTCACAGTATCTGACAAAAACACGCCGGTAAAATTCTGTTATAAAGCAGTCGGGGGTAAGCTTCGCTGCGACTTTTTCTGTAAAGTCCGGATTGCGGAAAATACAGGCGAGTATGCTTTCCTCTGCCTTGACTTCTCTGAGCGCCGAGGATTTTTCCGGTACAAGTGAATCGGAGTAAAACGGCTTTGAGCGAATCGCCTGCCACTCCTTTTTCTTTTCAACATTGTGGCTTTTGCGTATCTCACTGCTTATCTGCGCTCTGAGAATATCAATGCTTATATCGTTTTCCTTTGAGATTTTTGAGATATATACATCACGTTCCAGCGCATTGGAAATCTGTGAAAGCACTTTTACAGTCCTTTTCAGAAAGTCAACACGTCCTGCTGCTGTATCAAGGTCAAGACCTGTTTTGCACTTTTCAAGCTCAAAATTTATTGCACCTTCGGAGTTGTCCAGCAGCATTTTGTAACGCTGTGCACCGAATTTTTTGATGTATTCGTCCGGGTCCTTGGCGCCCTCCATTTTGATTATTTTAGTTGTTATTCCTGCGTCGCCCAGCAGATTTATTGCTTTCTGTGTGGCTTTCTGACCTGCGCCGTCGCTGTCATAGGAAATAATGACTTCGTCAGCATAGGTTTTCATAATCCTTGCCTGTTCGGGAGTAAGCGCAGTGCCGAGAGTTGCAACTACGTTTTCAAATCCCGCCTGGTTTATGGAAATAACGTCCATATACCCTTCCGCAAGAATCAGCTTTTTTACAGGCGCATTTTTGGCAAAGTTAAGGGAAAAAAGATTGCGGCTTTTCCTGAACACCGCAGTGTCGCTTGTGTTGAGGTATTTCGGGACGCTGTCGTCAAGAACACGTCCGCCGAAAGCAATAACGTTTCCTCTTAAATCAATTATGGGAAATATCACACGGTTGCGGAATGTGTCATAGACATTTTTCTCATTCCGGCTGATACTTCTTACCCCTGCGGCAATCATTTCCTTGTCGGTATACCCCAGTGAAAGAAGATGATTTCTGAGTCCGTCCCAGCTTGGGGGAGCAAAGCCCAGACCGTATTTCTTTATGGTTTCCGGTTTCAGACCTCGTGATACAAAATACTGAAGCCCCCGTTTATCAGTTCCGGAAACAAGCTGCCGGAAATAATAATTTGCTGTTTCACGGTTTATGCCGTAAATGCGCTTTTTCAGTTCTGCGGCGGAATTGTCTGCCGAATTTTCCGGCACTTCAAGACCGCCTCTTTGTGCCAGCAGGCGTACCGCCTCGATATAATTTAAATTCTCAATCCTCTTAATAAAGGTTATGACATCTCCGCCGGCGCCGCAGCCGAAACAGTAAAAGCTCTGAGTGTCTGTATATACATGAAACGACGGCGTCTTTTCGGAATGAAACGGACACAATGCAACATGGTCGTGTCCGCTTCGTTTAAGGCTTGTATAGCTGCCGATAACTGTATCTATGGGGTTTGCAGTTTTAAGCTGATATAAAAATTCTTCGGGGAGCGGCATTTTTTCACCTACTTCCAGAAATGCGGTACAAACAGTTCGTTAAAAAGGTCAACTGCATAACCGTCGCTCATGCCGGATATATAATCACATACTGCCCTGTCGCAGTCAAATCTGCGGAGAATTTTTATGTATTCCTCAGGGAGTTTTTCGGGGTGTTTTTTAAAATACTCGTAAAGCTTTTCCACAAGCTGTTTAGCCTTTTTTTCCTCCGTTTTTGCAGCGGAGTGAGTATAAACGTGTTCAAACATAAATGAACGCAGCTCGTCGTGAGCTTTTTTGACATCATTTGTCATGCGTATCTCGTCAGCGCCGTTTTCAATTATAGAACTTATGAGAGTTGTTATCCTCTGGGACTTTGTTTTTCCCAGAACCTTTACCGGATATTCCGGCAAATCGGAATTTTTCAGTATTCCAGCCCGGACTGCGTCCTCGATGTCATGATTTATGTATGCAATCTTGTCGGACAGCCTTACAACGTTTCCCTCGGCTGTAGCCGCATGAGATTCCGAAGAATGACAGGCAATACCGTTTTTGACCTCGTATGTAAGATTCAGTCCCTCGCCGTCCTTTTCTATATAGTCCACAACTCGCACGCTTTGCAGGTAGTGCTTGTAGCCGTAGGGACAGATTTCGTCAAGGATTGCCTCGCCGGAGTGGCCGAAAGGGGAGTGTCCCAGATCGTGTCCGAGAGCGATAGCCTCTGTTAAGTCTTCGTTAAGGCGCAGGGCACGGGCAATAGTCCTTGCGATTTGTGATACTTCAAGGGTGTGGGTCAGGCGGGTCCTGTAATGGTCGCCCACAGGGGAGAGAAAAACCTGTGTTTTACGCTTTAAGCGTCTGAAAGAATTACAGTGGAGGATTCTGTCCCGGTCACGCTGAAACTCTGTTCTGTAGGGACACTTTTCTTCGTATCTGACACGTTTTCCGTTGCCGGAGGACGTGCAGGCGTAGGGACTGAGCGTTGTCAGCTCAAGAATTTCCGTTTGTTCTCTAACAGTCATAGCTATCATTCCCCCAATATCCTGAAAGTATTCAGCATACATTTATACATTTTCCATTATAACAAAAAAAATCACTTTTTTCAAGTGATTTTTTGAAATTTCAGATATTGTACAAGAATACGGTGGATTTTATAGTCTGTTTTGGGGAGTTTAGGCAAATCTCATTATAATAAACAATAATACGGACAAATATCTTCATACCGTCCGTCTTTCATCCGAAATCCCTTTGGAATTGTACCTAACTGAATAAAACCCAGACGTTCATACAAATGTCTGGCATGAATATTAGATGCTACAACCGCATTAAACTGTAATATTCCGAAACCATGCAGACGAGCTTGTTCCATACAATTCAGAACTAATTTTTCACCAGTATGTAATCCTCTGCTTTCCTCAGTAACAGCATAACTTGCATTACATATATGACCACATCGACCAATATTGTTTGGGTGGAGTATGTAAAGACCATGGATTTTTTCTGAATCTGTATCAATTGCAACTGCGCTGTGGGTCTGAGAAGCAAAAAATTCACTTCCGGTTTCAAAAGTTAAAAGCTCCTCCTGAGGAAAAGCAATCCCTTCCTCCACAATCTCATTCCATATCTGAATCATTTCAGATATGTCTGTTTCTTTATATGGTCTTACAATTATATTCATATTTACGCCTCAATAATGTCAGAATTGGATTTCCGTTTAATTATAACATCACACCAAAAATATGTCAACAAAAAATCACTCCCGATAACAAGTACCGGAAGTGATTGAAATTTCATCTCTCAAACGGCTTATTAAACGAACCAATTTCTATCAGATTTCCCTCCGGGTCTGCAATATAGCATGTTCTCTGACCCCACGGTTCTGTTGTCGGCTCAAGTATCGGTACTGCGCCTTTGCTGACAGCAGCGTTAAACTCTTTGTCAACCTCCTCAAATGTATCCACATAAAGAGCGATTTCTGTATGACCGTTTATGCCTTTTACATATTCATATTTCCGGCTTGTCATATCTTCAAAATCTTTTCTTCCGTAAAGCAGGAACAGTGTGCCGTCTTTCACCAGATACACATTTGAGGTGTCTTCATTTTCCCTGATTTCAAACCCAAGCACGTCCCTGTAGAAACGAATCATAGCTGCCATATCGTTTACAAACAGTCCGAATCCGTCTAATCTCATATAAAACTCCTCCGAAAATTTTCATAAAATATATGTCTGATTATAACATCATACGCAAAATAAGTCAACAAAAAATCACTCCCGATAACAAGTACCGGAAGTGACTTTAAAACTTATCTTAATGCAGACAATACTTATTAGTAAGCAACGCCCTGCCACATCATAGCGTCAGCTACCTTGTCGAAACCAGCAATGTTAGCACCTGCAACCAGGTTGCCCTTCATGCCGTACTTTTCAGCAGCATTGTATGAGTTGTGGAAAATGTTTACCATAATGTTCTTGAGCTTAGCGTCAACTTCCTCGAATGTCCATGAAAGTCTTTCTGAGTTCTGTGACATTTCAAGAGCAGAAGTTGCAACACCGCCTGCGTTAGCAGCCTTTGCAGGGCCGAACATAACGCCTGCTGCCTGGAACTTTTCAATAGCCTCAGGAGTTGAAGGCATATTAGCACCCTCAGCAACTGCAATTACGCCGTTCTTGATAAGAGCGTCAGCTGATTCGCCGTCAAGCTCGTTCTGTGTAGCGCATGGAAGAGCGATATCGCACTTGATTGTCCAGATGCCCTTGCAGCCTTCTGTGTATGTAGCGCCCTGAACTCTGTCAACGTATTCCTTGATTCTTCCTCTTTCAACTTCCTTGATCTGCTTAACAACATCGAGGTTGATGCCGTTTGGATCGTAGATGTAGCCGTTTGAGTCAGAAAGTGCAACAACCTTGCCGCCGAGCTCAGTTGCCTTCTGTGTTGCGTAGATAGCAACGTTACCTGAACCGGAGATAACAACTGTCTTGCCCTTGAAGCTTTCGTTCTTCATGCACTTGATCATTTCGTCTGTGAAGTAGCAAAGACCATAGCCTGTTGCTTCTGTTCTTGCAAGTGAACCGCCGTATGAAAGTCCCTTGCCTGTCAGAACGCCTGTGAACTCATTTCTGAGTCTCTTGTACTGACCGAACATATAACCGATTTCTCTTGCTCCAACGCCGATATCACCAGCCGGAACGTCTGTATCAGCACCAATGTGCTTTGAAAGCTCTGTCATGAAGCTCTGGCAGAATCTCATAACTTCGTTGTCAGACTTGCCCTTCGGGTCGAAGTCAGAACCGCCCTTACCGCCGCCGATCGGCAGACCTGTAAGGCTGTTCTTGAAGATCTGTTCAAAACCTAAGAACTTGATAACAGATGCGCAAACTGTCGGATGTAATCTCAGACCGCCCTTGTAAGGACCGATAGCTGAGTTGAACTGTACTCTGAAGCCTCTGTTAACCTGAACATTGCCGTTGTCGTCAACCCATGGTACTCTGAACTGGATAAATCTTTCCGGTTCAACGAGTCTTTCGATGATACCGTTCTTTTCGATTTCCGGTCTCTGTTCAACTACAGGTTCAAGGCTCTCGAGAACCTCTCTTACTGCCTGGAGAAATTCTTCTTCTCCCTTGTTTCTCTGGCATACCTTATCGTATACCTTTGTTAAGTATTCGCTTTTAAACGCCATTGTTTAAAACCTCCATATTTTGATTACTGAAGAGAAAACCCTCAGTATTAACTATTATACTATTTTTACTTTAATAAAGCAAGTATTTTTGCGGATATTCCTCTGAAAATTAAGAAAAAATTTGCTTTTTTATATGTTTGCACACTTGCATAGTGGCATTTTGCACAAATATCTGAGCTTATATTTGGGAGATACATCAAATGGCTGAGTAGGGGCGACCATCGGTCGCCCGTAAATTTATGTGTCTTTTCAAAACGGGCGAGTAATGCCCGCCCCTACAAAATGTCGTGATAAAAATGATGTATTTTTCTGTGCAGACATTCCGGTTGACAAAAAGCCGAAAATGAGATAAAATAGATTTGAGCAGACTATGCGGCAGCGGGAACGTTTTAGTTTACGAGGAAAGTCCGGGCATCACAGAGCAGGATAACTGCTAACGGCAGCCGAAGGCGACTTCAGGGCAAGTGCAACAGAAATATACCGCCCGTTTTTACGGGTAAGGGTGGAAAGGCGAGGTAAGAGCTCACCGGAATACATGAGAGTGTATTGCCGTGTAAACCCTATCCGATGCAACGTCTATTGGTACTTTTAAGTCAACACCTGCTCGGTGGATTTAAGAGTAATGACGGCTTGAGCTTTGGGGCGACTCAAAGCCTAGATAAATTGCCGCACACGACAGAACCCGGCTTATCGGTCTGGTCACAAAAAACCTCCTATGGTGTTTCCGTAGGAGGTTTTTTAGAACCTGTTCACATAGGAAATGTGTGCGGATTTTCGAGCATAATTTTGTTGCTGACAAGGCAAAAATGTGCAGGCATACTTGATGTATGGCAAACATTTTTAACGCAGTAAGCGACAAAATTTGCCGAAAAGACGTGCGCAGATGCCTGTGTGGACAGGTTCTTATGCCTTTGATTCCTGCGCCAGATTTTTTGCGGCAATCTGTGCGTTAAGCATATCAATTTTTTCTTTTACCTTTTCGTCACGGGTAAGTCCGTAAACTATCTGCATATAGAACATTGATTCCTGCGGCGGAGCGTCATGCTCAATGCAGTAGCTGCCGAGAGAATATGCAATGTTTACTACGTCCTGGTCCGGACCGTTCTTGATGCCGTATTTTTCAAAAGCAGCAAGAATGTCTTCTCTTGTCGGAGCTTTGATATCCTTTCCGGTAATTGCTCTGATGTGCTGGAGTTCACCGCTTACAGCCGGATTCTGTGCATAGACAACACTTTCATAATAGAAAGCAACTGCGCTGTCATAGTCCTTTACTTCAATACCGTAATATCCCAGGTTTGCATAGCATCTGGAAATGTGGACAGGTGTTGTTGAAACTTTCAGAGTTTCACGGATACAGTCAAGGAGCTTTTCAGAGTCGTGGGTAAGCTTATATACTTCGGCAAGCTCAAATCTCGGTTCAACGTTTGACGGATTGTATGCAATAGCCTTTTTAAGCTTTTCAGCCGCTTCTTCCGGCTTGCGCTTTTCAACAAGCAGATAGCCGTAAGCGGAAAAATACTGGCAGAAATCGAAAGGAGTTCTTTCGTATTTGTTTTCCGGCTTGTAAAGGTTGGCATATATGTATTCGTCCAGTCTGTTTCTGAAAGAGAACTTGTTTGGCGTGCTGTCCGGTGCGAAGTACTGGTCAGCCTTTTTCTCGATTTCAGCAAGAAGATTTATTGCACCGTCAATATCCTTGTTTTTAACGCAGGTATTTGCATCGTTGAAAACCTGGTCAAGACGCTTGCTGCCTATAAACATCATAGTTTTAAGCTGATTTTTGTTTTCGTCCGGAAGAAGGTCGAAGGACATTTCGCTGAGAATTTTCAGAATTTCCGGTGCTTCCGGAGCGCTTCTGTATTTCATGCCCTGTTCCTGAAGATAAGAAATATCCTTTGCCGGGTCACCGGTAAGTCCCTTTTTGATTTCCTCTATAATATCTTTTACCATAGTTTTACTCCTGTTCAAGTTAATCAGTTTCTTTATTATACAACATTTTCAATAAAAAATCAAGATAAAAAGTGAAATTATCTGTTTTAAAATACCCAAAATAAATACCGCACAAATTCTGGCTGACAGATTTGTGCGGTATTACCTTTGGTATTCTCTTTTATTCTGCCGATATTTCCACATCATCACCGTCAATAAAACCTATATAGCTTTTTCCGGCATTGACTGAAATTTCCTCTCCCGACTCGTCATAAATCTTTACAGGGTCGCTGTCTGAATATTTTGACCATGTTATCGGCTGTGCCTTTCCCATTGAAATGTACCAGCCGTCACCGCTGTCCAGTCCGACGTCCATAAGCTTTCCGTCATCTCTTGTTGAAACATAGGTTTCAAGCACAAATACATTTGTAAATGAAAGCTGGTTTCCGGTTACGCCGTCATTGTGCGGAGAACCCGAATGGTATTTGAAATAAACCTTGTTTTCCTCGTCATATTCAAAGGTGCTGTAATAATCTGCTGAAAAGTCAAGCTCAGCTGTCAGACAGCTTTCGCCCTCCGGAGTTACCGGAGAATCCGGAGGATTGAACTTAAATGCACCGTTTTCATTGGTTTCGTTTATCTCAGTCCTGTAGTCCATTTCCTTGATTGCATCAGCAAGCTCTGAGCCTTTCAGACAGCCGGTATGCTCTGTGTCGTAATACTGCTCCCTGTATTCGTCACGGACAAAAACCGTCCCGTAGCCAAGACTCCCGTCGTTACCGTCAAAGCGGTCTATGTCAAGATAATTAAGGGTGTCAAGGGCGATAGTTTTGTCTGTACCCCAGTGGCAGTAAATTGCGTCCATGCCGTAGGCGAGGAGAGGGTAGTAGTAACGGCAGCTGCGTACTGAGCAGACATCCGGCACATTGGTGTAATCAGCATACACCGCCATAAGCCTTGTGATACCGCCCTCAACAGGCAGTTCGTAAATTATATCTGCCTCGTCGATGCCGTACTGAGGCAAAGCCGCCTTTACATTGCTTACCATAACTGCAACCGGGCGTTTGCCTATTGCTTTTTCATTGAAACCGCTTTCACCGGTGAGAGGGTTTATTGCGGTACTGCCCTCAGAAATATTTTCTTTTTCAGAGCTTTCTTCTGCTGCTGTTTCCTCTGTTACAGCTGATGATTCTGTTATTTCAGATTGTCCGATAGGCTCGCTGACTGAACACCCTGTAAGGCACAGAGTCAATGCCAGAACAGCCGCAGCCGCTTTTATTCTTTTCATAGCAAAAATCTCCATCAATAAATTTTTTCTGCGTAAAAAGTCTTCATCAGACCATTTCCCGTCAGAAAGTCACACGTTAAAAGTTTAGCAGACTTTATAATATTTGTCAATACTTCAGTTTTTATTATAAAGTTTCAGTTTAATATGATTTGCAAGATAATAAGTCTGGTTTTAACAAATTAACAGCCACATTTGTCGAGAAAATACGATGAAAACCTGTCACAGACGTATTTACAAACAGCGCTGAATGAGTATAGAATAAATATTACAGAATTGTTACATACAGCGCTGAGAATAAAGGAGGACAAAATGAAAAAGCTAAGATTTGTTATTTCAGCGATCGCTGTTTCCATCATGGCGTTAGGAAACAGTTTCAGTACCCATGCTCTCGATTACTGCGGCTCTCTTACATATATTGTATCCGGAAATGAGGCGGTTATTACCGGATATAAAGGAAGCCCGGAGGTTATTGACCTGCCATCGCAGATTGACGGAATGCCGGTAACTGAGATAAGGGAAAACGCATTTTACAAGTGCAGTACGCTCAAAGAAATAATAATTCCTCAAAGCGTTTCAAAAATAGGCAATTATGCTTTTTTTGAATGTACTTCTCTTGAAACCGCCGAGATAAACGCAGGGATTTCTGTCGTTCCGGAAGGCTCATTTTACGGCTGTGAAAGCCTGAAAAATATAAGTCTGAACACAAACATAACTTCTGTTGGGGACTATGCTTTTTTTGGCTGCCGCAGTATTGAGCAGTTTGATTTTCCGGTAAGTGTAACAGATATAGGCGCATACAGCTTTGCAGGGTGCAGGGGACTGACTGACGTAAAATTAAGCGGCAAGCTTAAAAATATTGAGCCGTATTCCTTTTACAACTGCGTAAGTCTGAAAAAAATCAATCTTCCCGAAAGCCTATTGTCGATAGGGCAGTATGCCATAGGTTTTTCGGACAGCTGTGTTTCGGAAACTGTTACCGTAACAGGAATTTCAGATTCCATTGCTGAGTATTATGCTGAAAGCAGCGGGTTGAAATTTAAAAGCAGGATATACTATGAAAACAGCAGTATAATAAACGCAAAAACTGCCGCAGGACTTTTTGGCTGGCTTGCGTTTGCAATAGTTTATGCTCTGCTGATGTATATAATCATTCTGAAGTCAGGACAGAAAAAAGAATTTTCAATTGAACCATAAAGCAAATAAAACCGGACTGCTTAAAATCAACGCAGCCCGGTTTTTCGTTAAGGAAGTACCAATATTATTATCTTTATTATTATCAGAGCATTTTTGAAAGAGTCATATAATCGAATACGTTTACAACACCGTCGCCGTTTACGTCAGCAGATTCGCCGTCGATCTCAAAACCGTCAACCTTGATGCCAACCATGAACTTTTTCAGTGCTTCTGCGTCGTTGTTGTCAACAACACCGTCATTGTTGAAGTCGCCGCTTTCGATTCTGTAATTAACCTTTACTGATTCAAGAGTGATGCTGTCAGCTTCGCCCCACCAGTAACCAATTGTCAGGAAGTTGCTGTTTGTGATGTAAGCCTGTGCATCTTCCGGAATAGCAGCGCCGATTGTAAGAGTATCTGAATCGCAGATTCCGTTGTAGTTGTACTGTCCCCAGCCGTTGTCTTTTTTTGTTATTCCTAATGTAATAGTATAGTCGTTGACAGGCTGTCCGTCAGCAGAGAATGTAAGCTCAACGCTTTCAACTATCTGGTTTGCTGAGATAAGCTCATCAGCTGTGATATTAATAACATTGTTTGCATAAATTGTCTCGTTGAGTTCAACAACCTTTGAGAACTGTGATTCTTTAAGAGTTGTTGCTGCAGTTGTTGTTTCCGGAGCAGATGTTGTAGTTGTTGTTGTAGTTTCCGGAGTTGTTGAAGTAGTAGTTGTAGTTGTTGTTTCCGGCATTGTTGTAGTAGTTGTTGTTTCCGGAGTTGTTGAAGTAGTAGTTGTAGTTGTTGTTTCCGGCATTGTTGTAGTAGTTGTGGTTGTTGTTTCCGGTGCTGTTGTAGTAGTTGTAGTAGTTGTTGTTTCAGCAGTTGTTGTGATTTCCTGCGGCTTGTATGTAACTGTTACTGAATCGAGGTAAAGAGGAACTGTTGAACCCCACCAGTAGCCAACCTGTACGCTGCCGCCGCTTAATTTATTGCAGATCTCTGGAGTTGCGAAATCAATTGTATATCTTGTTGTGTTGATATATTCGTTGTAGTCTATCTGATACCATTCGCCGTCAACGACTGCGCCGATACCTGCAACAACTGTGTCGATAGTGCCAACTGTTGAACGAAGATTGATTTCAAACTTGTCGATTCTGCCTTCGCTGAGGATTTCGTCAAGAGCGATATTGTACATTTTCTTTTCGTCGTCTGTGTAATCAAGCTTTGCGCCGATCTCAAATGTCTTTACAACTGCTTCTGCTGTTGCTGCTGTAGATGAGTAAGCTGGTAATGCAGATGATGCTGGTGTTGAAAATGTAGTAGATGAAGTTGTGCTTGAAGTTGTAGTAGTTGTTGTTGTAGTAGTAGTAGTAGTTGTTGTTGTTGTTGCAGCTGTTGTTGCCGGAGTAGTTGTAGTTGATGATGAACCTGTTGTCCATACTGCTGAGATAACGATTTTTGCTGTTGAAAGAATTGCAGGAATCTGGAATTCATCGCCTGCGTTATATGTAACGCCGTTATATTTCCAGCCGGCGAATGTGTAACCGTCATAAATGAACTGGTTTTCAGGAAGAGTCATTGGTGTTCCGTATGTAGCGTCAACATAGAAGTTTGCGCTGCCATCAGCTGTTTTGCCGCCCTTGCCTGTGAATGTAACTGAATATGTCTGAGGCTCCCAGTTTGCAACGAATGTGATGTCGTGGTCAGGCATAACGTACTGTGCGCCTGTTCTTACTGTTTCGCCTGTTGAAGGAACGTACCATGACTTGATGTAGTAGCCTTTTCTTGAAAATCTGGAAGATGCAGCTGCATCGAATGTTGTGTTGATGATTTTTTCAAAGCTTACTTCTGTTGAACCAACAAGATTGTCAACGTCGCCTGCGAGATATGTAAGTGTGGCATAGGTCATTGCCTCTGCTGTCATACCTGCGAATGTTGTGATCATCATGATAACTGATGAAATAACTGCGATCATTTTTCTGAAATTAACTGTTCTTCCCATAATAATAACACTCCTTAACTTATTTCCCTGACATGTTATTATTATCTGTATAAAACAAAAACGGCGTCTTTTCATTAGCAAAAAGACGCCGCTGTTTTCAGCTCATAATAACAGTTGTAATTAAGATTACAAGTGTCAGCAACTGGCTGCCATACCGTTTTTATCAAACGGGTTAGACCCTAAGCTTTGCGTCCCTGCCTTTCAGCAGGTTTGCCCTTAATATTATTTGATTTTCTTTCGGAACGCTCTGTGTTGTTCCTGTGACTATATGATACCACTAAAACGTTTTAATGTCAATAAAATGGGGAAAATTTCTTTTTTATTCTACTTTTTGCCTACAGCGAAACCGTTTTCGTTGTATAAATTGCAATATTATTAAATTCTATTTACAATAAAACTGCGGAAAACGGCGTAAATGGTTAAAACAATCATCATTTAAACGTTTTAAATAAAGCATCTGCGGGCGTTAAACGTTTTCAGAAAAATTGTTTCACAGGCAACAGCAAGCGACAAAAAAATCGCTCATTATATATTAGAATAAAAACAATAAGGATAAAGGAGAGATAAAAAATGTCTGTAAAAATACTGGAAGAAGAAAACCGCACCGTTGCAGTATTGTCAGGAGAAATAGATCACCACAGCGCCAGGGGTATCAGGACCGAAATCGATTACGCTGTCAGAGAAAAACAGCCGCAGGAACTTATACTGGATTTTTCAGATGTGGGATTTATGGACAGCTCCGGAATCGGTCTTGTCATGGGACGCTATAAACTTATGCAGGAGCTGAACGGAAAAGTCATTGTGAGAAATCCGCCGTCACATATAAAGAAGGTAATGAGGTTGTCCGGTATAGACCGTCTGGCAGCAATAAGCAGCGGAGAAGAAGGAGTATGCAGAAAATGAAAACAGAAAATGAAATGAAGATAAGCTTTATAAGCAAATCTGAAAACGAAGGCTTTGCGAGGACTGCTGTGTCGGCGTTTGCAGCGCTTTGTGACCCCTGCGTTGAGGATATTGCAGATATAAGGACAGCTGTTTCTGAGGCGGTCACAAACTGCATTGTCCACGCATACAGAGGGACGCAGGGAATAGTTGAAATAACTGCAAGGATACTTTCCGGAAACGAACTGTACATAAGAATAAAGGACAAGGGCTGCGGCATTGCTGATGTAAAGCAGGCAATGGAGCCGCTCTATACGTCAGCGCCCTTTGAAGAAAGGGCAGGACTGGGCTTTGCTGTTATGGAATCGTTTATGGACAGTCTTTCTGTGCGCAGCGAAGTGGGCAGGGGGACGGTTGTTACAATGCGCAAGAGAATTGGTGGAAAAGATGAGTAAGCCGCTGCCGGAGGAAAATCTCGGACTTGTTCATCTCTGTGCCAACCGTTTCAGAGGACGGGGAATAGAATATGATGACTTATATTCTGCCGGCTGTATCGGTCTGCTGAAAGCCGCCGAGGCATTTGACAGCGAGAGGGGAGTTAAGTTTTCCACCTACGCCGTACCGGTCATACTGGGAGAGATAAAGCGGCTTTTCCGTGACGGGGGAGCGGTAAAGGTCAGCCGGAGTCTTAAAGAACTTTCTCTTAAAACAGTCCGCACAAGAGAGGAAATGTCCAAGAAGCTCGGGCGTGAGCCTACTATAAGTGAACTCAGCCGCCAGCTTGACACGGACGAGTGCACCATAGCTGAGGCGCTTGCGGTCAGTATGCCCCCTGTTTCCCTTACGGACAGTACGGACGAAAACGGCAGTCAGATAGATATAGCAGTGCCGGCGCCCGATACGGAAATAGGAGATACCCTTGCTCTCAGACAGGTCCTTGACCTTATGGAGCCGAAGGACAGGGAACTGATTTTCCTCAGATATTATAAAGGACAGACCCAGTCGGCGGCGGCAAAAAAGCTTGGCATGACACAGGTTCAGGTGTCAAGGCGTGAGAAAAAACTGCTTAGCTTTATGAGGGAACAGCTGACGCAATAATTTTTGTTAAAAATCCATAATTTTCACATAGCTATCACATAATTATCACCGTTTTTTTTTTTTTTTTTTNNATTTTTTTTTTTTTTTGTAGTACAATGGAAAAAAATATCAAAAAATGGAGATGTGAGGTAAAAATAATGGAGAATGAAAAAATAATTGTAAAAGCAGACATAAGGCGAACACCGAAAAATGTTTTAATAGTTATATGGTATACACTGGTCGCAATTGCTTTTTGTATCGGAACATTTGGCATGAGCACATATTGGACGGAAGCCAGTGGTGACAAGCAGTATTTCTTTTTCTTTATGCAAATTTATGTTAAGTACTCTGAAAATGATGAACCTTTTTACGTTGGTTCTCTGTTTTTGGGAATATTGATGCTAATTGGCGTAATTGTCCTGCCAAGAATAATGCGCAAAATTGCAGACGGTATGGCAAGCCAATGCTCCCTTTCACTTACAGACAAAGGCGTAACAGGATGTAAAAAAGGTCTTTTCTCTACCAAAGAAGTTAAACTTCCTATTGATAAAATAGATGCAATAATGGCATCTAATGGATTTATGGACGATTTAAGAGGCGGAGATACACTTCTGATACGTTCGATGGCTGGCGGCATAAAATTTCCATGGGTTCAGAACGCTAACGAATTTGTTGACGCAACACTTGCAAAAATCGAGGAATTCAAGCATAGTGCTAAAAAAGAAAATCAGAACCTTATTTCGGCTGTAGCAAAAAGTGTCGGTGCTAATTCCGGAACTTCTTCTGCTCAGAAGATAAAAGAGCTGAAAGAATTGCTTGACAGTGGTCTTATCACTCAGGAAGAATTTGAGGCAAAGCGCAGGGAACTGCTTGATAAAATGTGATACATAAAGCCCGTCTGGTCTGTCCGGACGGGTCAGACTGCATAAAAGATAATTTTAAAGAAATCGGGCGAGCAATGCTCGCCCCTACGACAGCGTAAATAATTGGTTGTAGGGGCGACCATTGGTCGCCCGTTATTGTTATGGATTATTGATAAATTGAAACTTTTTGAATTTTTTCAAAAAACCCCTTGACAAGGTAAAAAAAAGCGTGTATAATATATTGGTAAAAACAAAGCAGAATATCAGTTCTCACCATACGGTTTATTTTTACTTAGTATGGTCAATATGAAATGTTTGTGAATTTTCGCTGACTATTTTTATTGAGTGCTGATTGTATATCTGCGCTCATTTTTATTTTGGCGATAAATCAATTTACGCCCTGATTAATGCTTGGAGGTGCTGACTATTAGCAAACAGGAACTGCAGATCAACGAAGAGATCAGAGATAAGGAAGTACTGCTGATCGACGTTGACGGAACAAAACTCGGCGTTGTTTCTGCCAGAGATGCTCAGAAAATGGCTTATGAAAAGGATCTTGACCTGGTTAAGATTGCTCCGAATGCAAAGCCGCCGGTTTGCAGAATTCTCGATTACGGTAAATTCTGTTTTGAACAGGCTAAAAAGGAAAAGGAAGCAAGAAAAAATCAGAAGGTCGTTGAAATCAAGGAAATCAGAATGTTTTCTGCAATTGATACGCATGACTTTAATACAAAGGTCAATCAGGCACTTAAATTCCTGAAAAACGGAGATAAGATAAAGGTTTCCGTAAGATTCCGTAAGCGTGCGATTGCGCATCCGCAGCTTGGTGAAGAACTGCTTGAAAAATTCAAGGAAGCGTGTGCAGAAGCCGGTGTTGTTGACAAGCCTGCTAAGATGGAAGGCCGCAGTATTGTTATGTTCATGTCACCGAAAGCATCGACTAAATAAAGGAGGAACCGGTTATGGCAAAGGTTAAGGTTAAAACACATTCAGGCGCTAAAAAGCGTTTCAAGCTGACTAAAAACGGCAAGGTTAAATATCAGCACACAAACAAAAGACATAGACTTACTCAGAAGGACACTAAGAGAAAGAGAATCGCTCGCTGTGCAGGCGTTGCAAGCGAAGCTAATGCTCCTGTAATCAAGAAGTTAGTTCCTTATAAGTAATATCGAGAATTAAAACGGAGGTATAAGACTATGGCACGTGTTAAGGGTGCGATGATGACTCGCAAGAGAAGAAATAAAACTCTCAAGCTTGCTAAGGGCTACTGGGGCGCTAAGAGCAAGCATTTCAAGATGGCTAAACAGGCCGTAATGAAATCAGGCAACTATGCATACGCTGGACGCAAGAAGAGAAAAAGAGACTTCAGACAGCTCTGGATCACAAGAATCAGTGCTGCCTGCAAGCTTAACGGCATGAACTACTCACAGTTCATGAACGGCGTTAAGAAGTCCGGAATTACTCTGAACCGCAAGATGCTTTCAGAAATCGCAATCAATGATCCGGCAGGCTTTACAGCTATTGTAGAAAAGGCTAAGGCTGCCCTTTAATCAGATAAAAACACGCTCTTTTCTTTAATAGGGCGTGTTTTCGTTTAAAAAAAGACGTTACTCCGGAGGTGAGTATACTGGAAACCAGCTATATTTTCGGTGAAGTTATTAAGTCAAAGGATAACCCTAAGATAAAGCTTTTCAAAAAGCTTATGACTTCCAAAAAAGAAAGATACAGATATAAGCTTTTTGTACTGGAGGGCAGCAGGCTTGTCTTTGACGCTGTCAAGTCAGACGCTGGTATAAGACAGATTTATTTTACACAGTCGGCTGCGGAAAAGCACGGCAATGAAATAGAAAAGCTGCCGGAAGATATAAAAGTGAGTATTATTTCTGATGAAATCGGAAATTATATTTCTGCGACTGAACATACACAGGGAGTATTTGCACAGTGCTCCTTTTCTGAAAACACATCTGTTTCGGGAAAGATAAAAGCCGGCGGAAAGTATGCTGTACTCTACAAATTACAGGACCCTGGAAACGCAGGAATGATTATAAGGACTGCTGACGCTTTAGGTCTGGACGGTGTTATTTTCTGCGAAAGCTGTGATGTGTACAATCCAAAGGTTGTAAGGGCGACTATGGGTTCGATGTTCAGAGTCCCGGTTTACAGGGACATTAACGAGGACGAGCTTTTTTCCGCACTGTCAGACGCCGGTGTTGAAAGCTTTGCGGCTGTTGTGGACAGTAACGCACAGGACGTTAAGAAGACTGATTTCAGCAGAGGCGGTGCTGTTTTTATCGGCAACGAGGGAAACGGTCTTGACGGTGATATAACTGCAAAATGCGGTGAACGCATTACTATAAAAATGAGCGGCAATACTGAATCGCTCAACGCTGCAATGGCGGCGGGTATCATAATGTGGGAGCTGATGAGGTGTGAATGACAACAGACGCTACTGGCTTTGGTTTGCCATGGCACTCCGTCCGGGGAATGAGAGAATATGGCAGATGATAAGTCCTTTCGGAAACGTAAGGGACGCTTATGACGCTGTCTGCGACGGGGAGCATCCGTCACTCAGCGCCGCTGAAAAACGGGCGATTAAAACAACGCATATAGAACAGTGCGACAGTATTATTGAATACTGTGAAAACAAAGGATTTTATATTCTGACATTTGAGGACGAAAATTATCCTTATCTTCTGAGGAATATTTACAATCCGCCTGCCGTACTGTTTTGTATGGGTGACCTCGAAAGCTTCAACAGATATCCGGCGGTTTCCTGCGTGGGAACGAGAAATCCGTCTGTTTACAGTACAGAGGTTACGGAAAAGATATGTACCGAGCTTGCAAGGAGAGAATTTATAATAGTAAGCGGCTTTGCGCTGGGACTTGATTCTGCGGCGCATAAGGGTGCGCTGAAAGCCGGCGGAAGAACTGTGGCTGTCCTTGCCTGCGGACTGGACGTTGACTATCCGAGAGAAAATGCCGATGCAAAAAATCTTATTGCCCAGAAAGGTCTTGTAATAACTGAATATTTTCCGGGGACACGTCCGGACAGATATTGTTTTCACACGAGAAACCGCATAATTTCCGGTCTTACCTTTGGTACTCTGGTAACTGAGGCGGACGAAAGAAGCGGTTCTCTCATAACTGCCGAACACGCTGCAGAACAGGGAAGAACAGTTTTTTGCATTCCTCCTGCGGATATATTTGACAAAAGGTATGCAGGAGTGGTAAAATATCTGCGGGACGGTGCTGTGCCGGTGTTCAGTCATCTGGACATTCTCTATGATTATTACACCTCAGGCTATTTCAGAATGATTGAGGGAGAATTTAAAATTCCGGAAATCGTTTCGGAGGATAATGATATCCCGAAAAAGGACAGCCGGACTGTTAAAAGAAAAACCGGAAAGTCCGGAAAAGTCAGAACCGTTCCGGAAACAGAGAATCCGGATAAACCGGAGGAAGAAAGTCAGTGGGAGGCGCTGCTTGAGGAAATGGATGACGAGCAGCTTGCCATTGTGAATGTCTTTGAAGATAAGGATTTGATGCTTGACGAAATAATCGAGCGTTCTGGAGTTAGTCCGCTGAGCATTCTTGCTGTTCTGACTGAACTTGAAATAATGGGCGCAGTCGAGCTTAAAGAGGGAAAGAAATACGGAATTACAAAAAAATAAACGAAAGGAGAGTTTTCCGTTATTGGTGCGGAAAATGTGAACATATATGTCAGATCTTGTTATTGTGGAGTCTCCTGCCAAGGCTAAAACTATAAAGAAATATCTTGGCGGAGATTATGAGGTTATTGCCTCAATGGGACACGTCAGAGATTTGCCTAAATCAAAAATGGGCATTGATTTTGAAAATCATTTTGAACCTCAGTATATAAACATGAAGGGTAAAGAGGACGTTATAAAGGAACTGAAAAAATACGCTAAAAAAAGCGATAAAATATATCTCGCAACTGACCCGGACCGTGAGGGAGAGGCTATATCATGGCATATAGCGCAGATGCTGGGACTGGATTTAAATGACAACAACCGTGTTACATTCAACGAAATCACAAAATCGGGTATCAAGGCTGGTATGGATAACCTCCATAAAATCGACCTTGACCTTGTAAATGCACAGCAGGCAAGAAGAATCCTTGACAGAATCGTGGGTTATAAGCTCAGTCCATTTCTGTGGAAAAAGGTCAAGAGGGGACTTTCTGCCGGAAGAGTACAGTCTGTTGCTGTGAGAATGATAGTTGACAGGGAAAACGAGATAAAGAATTTTGAGCCAAAGGAATACTGGAGCATTGACGCCAAGTTTTCAGCGCCTTCCAGCAGAAAGGTATTTTCTGCAAAGCTTGCCAATATCGACGGAAGCAAGGCAGAGCTTGAAAACAAGGAGCAGACTGACGATATACTCAAAAGGCTTGAAAATGCGCAGTATGTGGTGACAGAAGTCAAAAAGAGAGTTACAAAGAAGCAGCCGTCACCTCCGTTTATTACCTCTACACTTCAGCAGGAGGCATCAAAGCGTTTAGGTTTTCAGGCAAAGCGTACCATGAAAGCGGCACAGGAGCTTTATGAGGGTGTTGAGATAGAGGGTATGGGCGCTGTCGGTCTTATAACCTACATGAGAACAGACAGTCTGAGAATTTCCGATGAGGCAAGAGATGCAGCGGCAGTCTGCATTGAAAATATATTCGGCAAGGAATATCTTCCGCCGTCACCGAGAGTTTTCAAGTCCAAGAAAAACGCACAGGACGCTCACGAGGCAATCCGTCCGTCAATTCCCGACCTTACTCCTGAAAGAGTAAAGGCAAGCCTTACAACAGACCAGTTCAAGATATACAAGCTTGTATGGGAACGCTTTATTGCAAGCCAGATGGCTAACGCTCTGCTTGATACAGTTTCTGTAACAATCGAGGCAGAGGGCTGTACGTTCAAGGCGTCGGGATATTCCGTGAAGTTTGACGGTTTCACAAAGCTTTATGAGGAGAAAAAGGATGAGGACGAGGAAAACAACAAAATGCTGCCTCCGATCGAAAAAGATGACATTTTAAAGCTTAAGGACATTGCCGGCAATCAGCACTTCACACAGCCTCCGGCAAGATACACAGAAGCTTCTCTCATCAAGACAATGGAGGAAAACGGTATCGGCAGACCGAGTACCTATGCTCCGACTATCACAACTATAATTTCCCGTCTTTATGTTGAAAGAGAGGGAAAACAGCTTAAACCGACAGCTCTGGGAGAGGTCACAACAGACCTTATGAAAGAACATTTCAAGCACATTGTTGACGCAAAGTTCACAGCCAAAATGGAAAATGACCTTGACGCTGTTGAACGCGGGGAAACAGACTGGGTAGACACCCTTGACGCATTTTATCAGGACTTTGAAAAGACTCTTGACAAGGCTGAAAAGGCCATGGACGGCAAGAGAGTGAAAGTACCGGACGAGGAAACTGATGTGGTCTGTGAACAGTGCGGAAGAAAAATGGTAATAAAAATCGGCAGATTCGGAAAGTTTCTTGCGTGTCCCGGATTCCCGGAATGCAAGAATACCAAGAAAATTGTTCAGGAAACAAAGGGAAACTGCCCTCTTTGCGGACAGAAGATAATACTCAAAAAGTCCAAAAAGGGCAGGAGCTTTTACGGCTGTGACAACTACCCAAACTGCAATTTCATGACATGGAATGTGCCGGTTGAGGATAAGTGTCCGAAATGCGGAAACACCCTTTTCAAAAAGGGCGGCAAGTCCGGAAAGCTTGTATGTGAAAAGCCGGACTGCGGATATGAAAAGGATCTGACTTAAAGGAGAATTGAATGGTTAAGGTTATAGGCGGAGGACTTGCCGGCTGTGAGGCGGCATGGCAGATTGCAAACGCCGGAATTGAAGTTGAGCTTTATGAAATGAAGCCTCATAAATACACTCCGGCGCATCATTACAAGGGACTGGCAGAGCTTGTCTGCTCCAATTCCCTCAAAGCAGCAAGGCATGATTCCGCCGCCGGACTTTTAAAAGAGGAAATGGAAAAGCTGGGCTCGCTCATAGTACCCTGCGCAAAGGCAAACGCCGTTGAGGCAGGGGGCGCACTGGCAGTTGACAGGGAAAATTTCTCCGACAGCGTTACTGAAAAAATTATGTCAAATCCGCTTATAAAAGTAATAGACAAAGGGGTTGAGGAAATTCCGGAGGATGGCATTGTTATAATCGCAACAGGTCCTCTTACAGCCGGCGGACTGGCTGAGAGTATCAGAAAAAAGTGCGGCGACTACTTAAGCTTCTTTGACGCCGCTGCTCCTATTGTTACCTATGAAAGTCTTGACAAGGAAAAGGTTTTCTTTGCCTCTCGCTATGACAGGGGTGACGCTGACTATATAAACTGTCCCATGAACAAGGAAGAGTACCTTGCCTTTTACAATGCCCTTATCACTGCTGAAAGTGCACCGCTGAAAGAATTTGACAAAAGAGATTTCAAGGTATACGAGGGCTGTATGCCTGTGGAGGTGCTGGCAAAAAGGGGAGAGGACACAATGCGTTTCGGTCCTCTTAAACCGGTGGGACTTATCGACAAGAGAACCGGAAAGCGACCTTATGCAGTGGTTCAGCTGAGAAAGGAAAACGCAGAAGGGACTATGTATAACCTTGTGGGATTCCAGACTAATCTGAAATTCGGGGAGCAGAAAAGAGTGTTTTCAATGATAACAGGTCTTGAAAATGCGGAGTTTGTGCGCTATGGGGTAATGCACAGAAATTCCTTTATTGACAGCCCGAAACTGCTCAGTCCCGATTACAGTCTTAAAGAAAATCCGGACATCTTCTTTGCCGGACAGATTACAGGCGTTGAGGGGTATATAGAATCTGCGGCAAGCGGAATTATGGCTGGCATTAACGCCGTAAAGCGCATCAAGGGCGAAGAACCGCTGATACTGCCCCAGGAAACCATGATCGGAGCACTGACTGCCTATATAAGCGGAGGGTGCAGCGGAGAGTTTCAGCCTATGGGGTGCAATATGGGTATTCTGCCCGACCTGCCGGTGAGGATAAAGGACAAGAAGCAAAAGTATGCCGCCTATGCCGACAGGGCAATTGAGGCATTGGACATTACATTAAAAAAGAGTTGATACAGATGAAAATTATTGTTGACGCATTCGGCGGTGACAATGCACCTCTTGAAGTGATAAAGGGGTGCAGGGACGCCATAAATAATCTCGGAGTTGAAATCACACTTACGGGTGACAAAGCTAAAATTGAAAATACCGCAAAGGAAAACGGTATTGATATTTCGGACATGGATATAATACATACCGAATCGGTCATAGACATTCACGAAAAGCCGACTGAAATTATCAAAAGCCGCAGCGACTGCTCAATGGCGCTGGGACTTAAAGCGCTGAGTGAAAACGGCGGTGACGCATTTGTAAGCGCAGGCAGTTCGGGAGCGCTTGTTGTGGGTTCTACCTTTATCACAAAGCGTATAAAGGGTATAAAGAGAGTTGTTATGGCGCCTATTCTGCCTACTGCAAAAGGTCACGTTATGCTTGTTGACGGAGGGGCAAATGACGACTGCCGTCCGGAAATGCTTCTGCAGTTCGGACTTATGGCGTCTGCCTACATGGAAAAGGTCAAGGGTATTGCAAAGCCGAGAGTGGGACTTATAAACATCGGCGCAGAGGATACAAAGGGCAGAGAGCTTGAAGTTGAAGCATACAAACTGCTCAAAGACTCCGGACTGAATTTCTGCGGAAACCTTGAGGCAAGAGAACTGCCGAAGGGCGAATTTGACGTTGCGGTCACAGACGGCTTTACAGGAAATGTTGTGCTGAAACTTTACGAGGGAATGGGTTCATTCTTTGCAGGAAAGCTGAAAGATATCTATTCCGGCGTTCTGGGAAAACTGTCCGCACTTCTGACCTATGGCAAAATAAAGGAATTCAGAAAGCAGATGGACTACACCGAAGAGGGCGGAGCAGTACTGCTTGGAGTAAACAAGCCGGTAATCAAGGCACACGGCAGCTCTGACGCAAAGGCGTTTTACAATGCTATAAGACAGGCAAAGGCGTGTGTTGACGGAAATGTCACACAGACTATTATAGATTCAATCGGAAAATAAAAGGCGGTGAAAAACAAATGGAACAGCTTTTGGAGCGTTTAGGGGACTTTGAAAAGAATCTCAGATACACTTTTAAAAACAGGCAGCTGCTTATTGAGGCGTTATCTCATTCCTCCTATGCCAACGAAAAAAAGAAGTCAAGGCACAGCAATGAAAGACTGGAGTTTTTAGGCGACAGCGTTCTTTCAATCGTGGTTTCACAGTATCTGTTCAAGCATTTTACACATCTTCCGGAGGGAGAGCTTACAAAAATAAGAGCGTCGCTGGTATGCGAAAAATCCCTTTACGAATTTGCAAAGCAGATACATCTGGGCGATTTCATTCTGCTGGGCAAGGGCGAGGAAAACACTGGCGGACGTGAAAGACCGTCCATTTTGGCGGACGCTTTTGAGGCAGTCATTGCCGCAATCTATCTTGACGGCGGTATTGATGCGGCAACAGAATATGTTCTGCGTTTTGTTCCGGAGGATATTGACAGCAGAAAGTCGTCGGCTTTCAACGACTACAAAACTGTCTTACAGGAAATCATTCAGAAAAATCCGGAAGAAAAGGTTGAATATCATCTTGCCGGTCAGTCGGGACCTGACCATAACAAAGCATTTAAGGTAGAGGTATGCCTTAATTCAAACGTTATCGGTACGGGAATCGGCAAGAGCAAGAAAGAGGCTGAACAGATGGCGGCAAAAGAGGCGCTGGAGCTTATGGGATATGAAACACAGTAATATTTCCATATTCGTACCCCATGCCGGATGTCCGCATCAATGCAGCTTCTGCAATCAGAAAACCATCAGCGGCGCACAGAAAGCACCGTCAGCGGAAGACGTTCACCGAATCTGCCGTCAGGCAATGAGTGAAGTAAAAGACAGGCGCAACTGCGAAATCGCCTTTTTCGGCGGCAGTTTTACCGCTATTGAACGCATTTATATGCTTGAACTTCTTGAAGCGGCGAAGTGCTATTTAGGCGAAAACGGCTTTAAAGGTATCAGAATTTCAACCCGCCCCGATTTTATTGACAGGGAGATACTTGATATTCTCAAAGAGTACGGCGTTACCGCAATTGAACTGGGCGCACAGAGCATGAAAGACAAGGTACTGAGTGCCAACGAAAGAGGTCATACCGCCGAGGACGTTCAAAGGGCGTCTGCGCTTATCCGTGATTACGGCTTTGAACTGGGTTTGCAGATGATGGTGGGACTTTATCAGAGTACCCTTAATGACGAGCTTGACACCATGAAGAAAATCATTAAAATTTACCCCGATACCGTGAGGATTTATCCTGTGGTGGTGCTTAAAGGGACTAAGCTTGGGGAACTTTATGAATCCGGCGAATATAAGCTTATGCCTTTTGATACGGTGGTTGAACTTTGCGGAAGAATGCTTGCGGAGTTTGACAATAAAGGAATAGAGGTCATAAAGTGCGGACTCCATGCGTCGGACGGCGTTGAGGGGGACATGGTGGCTGGATACTATCACCCTGCATTCAGAGAACTCTGCGAAAGCTGGATTTACAGACAGGCTGTTGAAAAAGCAGTAGGTGAAAATTCCGGCGGTACGGTTAAGCTTGCAGTGAATCCGTCTTGTATCAGCAAGGCGCTGGGGCATAAGAAATCCAACGTTGAATATTTCAGGAAAAGGGGCATTGATATAAAGGTTGTCGGAGATAAGGAAATTCCGAAATATCAGTGCGAAATCAGAGGGTAATATATGTATTTAAAATCACTGGAATTACAGGGCTTCAAGTCCTTTCCGGATAAAATAAAGCTGAACTTTGACAAGGGTCTGACGGCGGTTGTCGGCCCTAACGGCAGCGGAAAAAGTAATATCGGCGATTCTATCAGATGGGTTTTAGGGGAGCAGTCCACAAAAACTCTGCGAGGAAACAAAATGGAAGATGTTATTTTTTCCGGTACTGTTGCGAGAAAGCCGGTAGGGTTTGCAATGGTAACGCTGACGCTGGACAATTCAGACAGAGCGCTCAACAGCGATGATGACGAGGTAAGCGTTACACGAAAGCTTTACAGAAGCGGCGAAAGTGAATACAAGATTAACGGCAAAAACGTCCGTCTGAAAGACATAAACGAGCTTTTTATGGATACCGGTCTTGGACGTGACGGCTATTCTATTATCGGTCAGGGCAGGATTGCGGAGATAGTCAGCGCAAAAAGCAATGAGCGCCGTGACATTTTTGAAGAGGCGGCGGGTATTTCCAAATTCCGCTACAAAAAGACCGAGGCTGAAAGAAAGCTTACTGCCGCACAGGAAAATCTGCTCCGACTGAACGATATCGTGTCGGAACTGGAGGGACGTGTCGGTCCGCTTAAAGCACAGGCTGAAAAGGCTGAGAAATTCGTGGTACTGGCGCAGGAGAGAAAAAAGCTTGAGATTTCAGTCTGGGTGCACCGTATAGGCGAACTGAAAGAAAAGCTTGATGTACTGGAAAATTCTCTGCTCATGAACAAGAACGAGTACGAAAATATCCAGAACGATATTGAGCGTGAGGAACAGAAAATCAATGACGGTTACAGGAAAATCCAGGAAAGCTCCATTAAAGTTGAACAGCTGAGAGAGCAGATTCTTGAAACGGAAAAGCAGTCTTCACAGTTTAAATCAGACATTGCCGTTTTTGAAAACGATATTTCTCACAGCGAGATAAGCCTTAAATCTATTGAGGAGCAGAAAAACTCCCTTTCGGAAAATGAACTGAAACTCAAAGAGGATATTGACCGGAAGCTTAATGAGATATCTGAAATTGACGGGGAAATAAAAGACCTTGCGGCAAAGCTTTCAGAAGTTGAAAAAGGTTTTGAGCAGGCACAGCTTGAGGATGAAACCTTAGGCAAAAGCTCCGACAAAACAGGCAATGAGATAAATCAGCTTTACATAAAACAGAGCGAATGCCGTTCGGAAATTGCAGGGGCGCAGTCGGCGGAAATTGACGCCGAGGAACAGCTGAAAGCAATGTCCGGACAGGAAAATCAGCTTAAAGAACAGGCAGAGCAGTACGCAAAGGAAAAAGCGGAAATTGCCGACGGTATAAAGGCGGCTGACGAGAAAACGCAGGAACTGAAAAACAAGTTCCAGGGCTATACCAATCTTTACAACGACAAGCAGAATAAGCTTGCCGCACTCAAAAAGGAACAGGAAAATCTGAGCCTTGCCATAAAGGAAAAGGAGCAGAGAAAAAAACTGCTTACCGACCTTGAAAACAATATGGAGGGTTTTGCACGTTCCGTAAAGGAAATTATGAAAGCCTCTTCACAGGGCAGAATCAGCGGTATCAGAGGTACTGTTGCACAGCTTATAAGCGTAAAACAGGAGTACTCCACAGCCATTGAAACGGCGCTGGGCGGAGCAATGCAGAATATTGTGGTTGAGGACGATACCGCCGCAAAACGCTGTATCAGAATGCTAAAAGAAAACCGCTCCGGACGTGCGACTTTTCTGCCTATGACCTCGGTAAAGGGGTACACCTTAAACGAACCCCGTCTTTCCTCTGAAAACGGCTTTGTTGCTTTAGGCAGCGAGCTTGTGGAGTATGACGGACAGTACAGCGGAATTGTAAATTCACTTTTAGGCAGAACAGCCGTTGCGGATGATATTGACAGCGCCGCTGTGATTGCAAAAAAATACGGCTATAAGTTCCGTATTGTAACTCTTGACGGACAGGTCGTAAATGCCGGAGGTTCGTTCACAGGCGGTTCGGCGGTGCATTCCGCAGGCGTATTTTCCCGTAAAAATGAGATGGACGCTCTTGCCGGACAGATTGAGGAATTTAACAGAAAGCTTGAAGATGGCAATGGTAATATCCATAAGCTGAGCGCAGTTGTGCAGAAGCTTATGGTGCAGATAGACGGTGTCAAAGCCGAGCAGACTGAGATTTTGCAGGACAAGATAAGATTCGAGTCTGAGCTGTCAAGAGTTGAGGCACTGGAAAAGCAGACTCTTTCACAGCTTAATGACTATACAAGCCGGCTTTCCTCTTTAAAGGAGAGAAAGGAAAAGTCTGCGCTTATTATTGCAAATGCGCAGAAAAAACTTGCGGAAACAGAACAGCTTATAAAATCTGCCGAGGAAAATCTTGCAAGGGAACAGGGAAAAAAGGAAGATATCCGCAGTCGGAGAGAGTCACTTTCCGCTGAGATGTCCGCCCTTAAAATTAAGGCGGCTGAGCTTGCAAAGGACAGGGAATCTGCCGAAAGAGAGCTTGAAAATTTAAAAAGCGGCAGCCAGAATGCGGCTGAAACACTTATTTCCCTTGAAAACAGCAAAAAGGAACTTGAAACTCTCATAAGCGAGAAAAAAGCGGAAATTGAAAGCCGTAAAAAATCCCTTGAGGAAATAAGCGGCGCAGTTGTGAAGTATAATAATGATATAAAGCACTGGCAGACTGTTCATTCCGAGCAGGATATCTATGTCGAGAACCTCAGAAAGGGCGTTAAGGAACTTAACGAGGCTAAGGAAAAGTATTCCGGAGAGATATCCAAGACGGAGGAAAGAAAGAACGCCGCACAGCGTGACTTCGACAGCATAATAAACCAGCTTTATGAGGTATACGAGCTGACACGTTCTGAGGCGGAGGAAATCGCCGAAAAAATCGAGGACGTGGTTTCGGCTACAAAGCAGTTAAACGAGATAAAGGGCAAGATAAGAGCGCTGGGTAATGTAAACGTGGGTGCAATCGAGGAATACAAGGAAGTTTCGGAGAGATACAAATTCCTGTCCGAACAGCTTGCGGACGTTCGCTCCTCAAAGAGAGAACTTGAAAAACTCATTGAGGAACTGACCCAGGATATGTGCCGTATTTTTGCGGAAAGCTTTGTTATAATAAATAATAACTTCAAGGAAATTTTCACGGAACTTTTCGGCGGCGGAAAGGCTGAGCTTATCCTCAGTGACCCCGAAAACGTTCTTGAATCGGGCATTGAAATAAGAGTCGCACCGCCGGGAAAGGTCATCAAAAACCTTATTTCACTTTCGGGCGGAGAGCAGTCGTTTGTTGCTATTTGCATTTATTTTGCCATACTCCGTCTGCGTCCGGCGCCGTTTTGTATTCTCGATGAGATAGACGCCGCACTGGATGAGGTAAACGTTAAAAAGTATGCACAGTATCTGAAAAACTTTACGGATAAAACACAGTTTGTACTTGTTACCCACAGGCGAAGTGCCATGGAGGAGGCAAACGTTCTTTACGGCGTTACAATGCAGGAGGACGGCATTTCCAAACTTCTGAGAATGGAACAGGTTGACATTGACGATGCCGTACAGCAGTAGAAATGGAGGAATGACAGATGGGATTTTTCAGTAAGATAAAGGACGGACTTCGCAAGACCAAGGAATCAATGGTCAAAAAGATGCAGAAGGTCGTAAATTCCTTTACCAAAATAGATGAAGACCTCTTTGAACAGCTTGAGGAAACCATGATAATGAGCGATATGGGTGTTGAAACCTCCGTTCAGATATGTGAGGAACTGAGAAAGCGTATCAAGGAAAGAGGCGTTACAGACCCGTCTCTTATTATGGAAATGATTCAGGAGATAGTCGCAGAAATGATGGGGGACGACACAGGGCTTGACCTTTCCGTTTCACCGTCTGTTATCATGGTTATCGGAGTAAACGGCGCAGGCAAGACCACTACAATAGGAAAGCTTTGTCATTCCTTTAAAAACGAGGGCAAAAAGGTGCTTGTTGCGGCGGCGGACACATTCCGTGCGGCAGCGATAGACCAGCTTGAAGTGTGGACACAGAGAGCCGGAGTTGATATTGTAAAACACGCCGAGGGTTCAGACCCTGCCTCCGTAGTATATGACGCAATTGCCGCCGCAAAGGCAAGAGGCTGTGATGTTCTTATCTGCGATACTGCCGGCAGACTGCACAACAAGAAAAACCTCATGGACGAACTTGCCAAAATGAACAGGATAATTGAGCGTGAAGCGCCGGAAAGCTCAAAGGAGATTCTCCTTGTGCTGGACGCTACTACCGGTCAGAACGCAGTTAATCAGGCAAAGCTTTTCAGCGAGGTTGCGCCGATAAGCGGTATTGTGCTTACAAAGCTTGACGGTACTGCAAAGGGCGGCATTGTAATTTCCATTAAGAATGAACTGGGAATACCGGTAAAGCTTATCGGCGTTGGAGAAAAAATCGACGATTTGCAGCCGTTTAACAGCCATGACTTTGTAAAGGCGCTTTTTGAACCTCTGCCGGAGAATGCAGATGCGTCTTTGCCGGAGGAAAATGAAGATGAGTAAGAAAATAATACTGGCAAGCAATAACAAAAATAAAATAAGGGAAATTTCCGAAATTCTTTTCCCACTGGGCTATGAGGTTATCTCACAGCGTGACGCGGGAGCAGATTTTGAAGTTGAGGAAACGGGTACTACCTTTGCTGAAAATGCTGCGATAAAGGCAAGAGCAGTTTATGAGTACTGTAAAACTGCCGTAATTGCCGACGACAGCGGTCTGGAAGTGGATTACCTAAACGGCGCACCGGGAGTTTATTCTCACAGATACGCCGGAGAAAATGCCACAGACGCTGACAGAAACAATAAACTTTTAAACGAACTTTCGGGTGTGCCGGACGAAAAAAGGGGTGCGCAGTTTACCTGCGTTATCTGCTTTATTGATGAAAACGGCAGAGAAGAATTTGTAAAGGGCGTATGCAGGGGAAAAATCGGATATGAACCAATGGGCGAAAACGGCTTTGGCTATGACCCTGTTTTTATGTGCGGGGAAAAGTCCTTTGCACAGATAAGTCCGGAGGAAAAAAATAAGATAAGCCACAGGGCAAAGGCGCTTGACGGACTTTGCTCACTTTTAAAGAAGAAAGAGGAATACCATGCTTAACAGTAAACAGAGAGCCGCTTTGAGAGGAATTGCAAGTACTCAGGACACAATTTTTCAGATTGGAAAAGGCGGAATTTCAGATACACTTATTTCACAGGTAAGCGACGCACTGAGAAAAAGAGAACTTGTAAAGCTGCGTGTACTTGACAACAGTATGTACACTGCAAGAGAGGCGGCGGAGGAAATCGCAGAGAAAACCGGTTCGGAGGTCGTTCAGGTTATCGGCAGCCGCTTTGTGCTTTTCAAGAGAAATCCAAAAGAACCGGTCATTGACATAAAACTCTGATATGGCTAAAATCGGACTTTTCGGCGGCAGCTTCAATCCCATTCACAACGGGCATATGAACCTTGCCTTATCGGTAAAAAAATCTCTCGGTCTGGACAGAATTATCCTTATCCCTTCCGGTACTTCTCCTCACAAATCCAGCAGTGAGTATGCTCCTGCTGAGGACAGGCTTGAAATGTGCCGCCTTGCCTGTGAGGGACATGACGGCTTTGAGGTAAGCGACTATGAAATCACAAAGCCGGGAAAAAGCTATACTGTCTACACAGTAAGACATTTTAAGAAGCTTTTTCCGGAGGATGAACTGTATCTCCTTGTGGGCAGCGATATGCTTTTAAGCTTTGATACATGGTTTGAATACCGTGAAATACTGGAAAATGTCACAGTTGCGGCGGTATCCCGCACCGGAGATGATACTGATGAATTGTTGAAAATGACGGAAAAACTGTCTGATTACGGCAAATGTATTGTGGTAAATGCCGACGCCATTACGATTTCTTCATCGGAAATAAGAAAAATGATAAAAAATAATATAGATTTATCTTGCTATTTGAATGGAAAAGTAGTAAAATATATTATGCTGAAAAAATTGTATATGTAAATCTGAATTTTATCAGGGAGTTTTGTTTTGATGTGTGATTTTGATGATGTGAAAAATCTTCTCGAAAAGCGGCTTTCAAAAAAGAGGTATACTCATTCTCTCAATGTTGCGGACGAGGCATATAAGCTTGCGGAAGAATACGGGGAAAATCCGGAAAAGGCTTATTTTGCCGGTCTGGTTCACGATATCTGCAAGGAGGAAGAACCCGAAGAACTCAAAAGGCTTATTCTCAAATGCGATACCATAACAAACATTGAGCTTTCCTCCAAATCTTTGTGGCACGGTCCGGCAGGCTCGTGCTATATACAGGAGCAGCTTGGGATAAAAGATAAGGATATTATCAACGCCGTAAGATTTCATACAATTGGAAGAGCAGGCATGACAAGGCTTGAGGAAATTGTATATCTTGCTGATCTGATTTCAAAGGACAGAGATTATAAGGACGCTGACAAAATGAGAAAGCTTGCGTGGTCTGATTTTGACCGGGCAATGCTTGAGGCAGTATGCTTTTCCATAACAAGTGTTGTGAAAAAGCATGGGTATATTCCCGTTTATTCAATTGAGGCATATAATCAGTATAATTATTTATACCTTGCCCGAAAGAAAAGTAAGGAGAAAAAGTAATGGCAAAACATAAGAAATCCGGCAAAAAAAGCAATGTGAAACCGGCTTCAAAGTCTGACAAAAAAGACAGCAGAAAGAGAAAGAAAAGCTCCACGCTTCAGGAAAAAATCATTATAGCAGTTTCTATAATAGTCGGTATTATAATTATTGCTGTTATGGTTTTAAACATTCCTATCATTGCTGTTACCAAAACAAACAATGACGGAAGTACATATACAGAATATGTTTCAATTCTGAAGTGGGTCAAGTCACGTCAGCCTCTGGTTGAAAAGGAAGGCATTCTTTCAAAGGATACCAACAGCTACGAACTTAAAAGCGAGGCGGAAGAAGTTGATGACAAGCGTGATTTTACAAATGACCAGATAATCGAGGGACAGTTTACCGTTCTTTGCCTGGGCTTTGATGAATCACGTTCAAATTCCGACGTTATGATGCTTTTCCATTTTGACATTGTCAATGACAAGATAAATATTCTGCAGATACCTCGTGACAGCTTTGTACCGGACTACACAAGCAGTGAAAACGGCAAGATAAACAGCGTTTATACGCTGGGTGACGAAAGCCTTATCCCGATTCAGAGAACTGTTGACGCTGTAAGAGATACATTCGGAATACCAATCGACAGATATATTACAACAGGCTGTGACGATATCGTGGATATGGTTGATCTGATAGGCGGTATCCCGATTGATTTGCCGGAGGACGTTTTCTATTCCTACGATAAGATTCTTTACGCCGGCGAACAGGTCTTAAACGGTGAACAGGCAGAGCTTTTCGTCCGTGCAAGAAAGGGATATATCGAGGGAGATATCGGACGTGTCAAGGCACAGCGTATTTTCCTTGCGGCTGCAATGGAAAAGGCTCTTGATATGGGAACGGTTGAACTGACTAAATTCCTTACAGAAGTGTATAATAAAGGATATATCGGTACTGACCTGACACTCCAGGAAATGAGCATTCTCTCAGATTTCGGAAGCAAGATGGATCTTGATGATGTTACAGTACACATGGTTCCGGGAGAGGCTGTTGACGATTATAACGGTTATTCCGTATGGTCTATTCATAAGAATGCAACAGTTGACCTCCTCAATGAATATTTCAGACCATATCAGCCGGATCTGACCTATGATGCGCTTCCGATTACTGAAATTGTTGAATCAGATTACCAGACAACAGGTATATATGATGATACACAGGATACATTGCAGGAGATAGCAGACGGTGCAAAGCCGGGCGAAAGTAAAAAGGCAAACGAGCCTGCGACGGAGGAAACAGGGTACAGCCGTGAGGAATACGGTTATGATGAAGAAGATGATTACGGCTACTAAAAAGGAGAGAATATATGACTCAGAATGAAATGCTTGAAAAAATCATAAAAACCCTTGACAATAAAAAAGCCGAGGAAATAAAAGCAATAAAAATTACTGACCTTACAATTCTGGCGGATTATTTTATCATTGCAAACGGTACAAGCACGACCCATACCAAAACACTTGCCGAGGAAGTTGAATATCAGCTTTCCCAGGAGGGAATAGAGCCGAACAGGACCGAAGGGTACAACGGCTCAAACTGGGTCATTCTTGATTACGGTGATATAGTGGTACACGTTTTCTATAAGGAAACAAGGGATTATTATCAGCTTGAAAGACTCTGGTCTGACGGGGAAATGATTGACATCGGGGCATATCTGACGTAAGGAGTGTTTTATTATGAAAACAAACAATGAACAGGGACGTACAGTAGCGCTTATCGTGGGTATTTACTTTGTTGCCAAGTCGGTTTTAAATCTGATTCTCGGCGGCGGTGTAATGGATATCATCATATCCGCTGTTGAAGCCGTGGCTCTTTATACCGGTCTTATGTACCTGAACTATGTTGTAGCTGCAATTGCAGTTATAGTAGTACTGAAAAATCTGATTCCGAATATTCAGAATCTCGGCAGCAACTGGATCTATCTGCTTGAAGGCGTAATTGACGTTGTCTGCGCACTGATACTTTGCTTTGCTGAGAATGTAAAGGCACATTTTACAAATAAATGGTCTGAATTTTTCGGAGGAGAAAAATAAATTTTAAGAGGAATGATATAAATGAGTGAGAAGTACAACTTTACAGCCATAGAGAAAAAATGGCAGAAATACTGGGATGACCATAAGACTTTCAGAGCAGGAACTGACTATTCAAAGCCAAAGTTCTATGCGCTGGTTGAGTTCCCGTATCCGTCCGGACAGGGACTTCATATCGGTCACCCTCGTCCGTATACTGCAATGGACATAGTTTCCAGAAAAAGACGTCTTGAGGGTTATAACGTTCTTTTCCCTATGGGCTGGGACGCTTTTGGTCTGCCGACTGAAAACTATGCTATCAAAAACAAGATTCACCCTGCAATAGTTACAAAGAAAAATATTGCACATTTCAAGGATCAGCTGAAAATGCTGGGACTTTCATTCGACTGGGAAAGAGAAGTTGATACAACTGACCCTGAGTACTACAAGTGGACTCAGTGGATTTTCCTTGAAATGTTCAAAAAGGGTCTTGCATATAAAAAGGAAATGGCTGTAAACTGGTGTACCTCATGTAAGGTAGTACTTGCCAATGAAGAAGTTGTCGGCGGTCACTGCGAACGTTGCGGCGGAGAGGTTATCAGAAAGGTTAAGTCACAGTGGATGCTGAAAATTACAGAGTATGCACAGCGACTCCTTGATGACCTTGCAGAAGTAAACTACCTTGACAAAATCAAGTCCACACAGGTAAACTGGATAGGACGTTCAACAGGTGCTGAGGTTAATTTCGGTTCAACTGCCGGAGATATACTGACAGTTTATACCACAAGACCTGACACACTTTTCGGCGCTACATACATGGTTATTGCGCCGGAGCACCCGTACATTGAAAAATGGGCAGACAAGCTTGAAAACATGGACGAGATAAAAGCGTATCAGGAAATGGCTGCAAAGAAGTCTGACTTCGACCGTACAGAAATGAACAAGGACAAGACAGGTGTTGAGCTTAAAGGCGTTAAGGGTATCAATCCGGTAAACGGTAAGGAAATCCCGATTTTCATTTCCGACTACGTTCTCATGTCCTACGGTACAGGCGCTATTATGGCTGTCCCTGCCCACGATACCCGTGACTATGAGTTTGCAAAGGTGTTCAACCTGCCTATTATCGAGGTTGTAAAGGGCGGCGACGTTGAAAAAGAAGCGTTTACCGACTGTGCAACAGGAATTATGACAAACAGCGGTTTCCTTGACGGTCTGTCCGTTGAGGAGGCAAAGGTTAAGATAAAGGAATGGCTGGAGGAAAACGGCAAGGGTCATTCAAAGGTAAACTACAAGCTGCGTGACTGGGTATTCTCCCGTCAGCGTTACTGGGGCGAGCCTATCCCTGTTGTTTACTGTGAAAAGTGCGGCTGGGTGGCACTCCCTGAGGATCAGCTGCCGCTGACACTTCCGGACGTTGAAAGCTATATGCCGACAGACAACGGTGAAAGTCCGCTTTCAACCCTCGACAGCTTTATAAACACAACCTGTCCGCACTGCGGAGGTCCTGCAAAGAGAGAAACTGATACAATGCCTCAGTGGGCAGGCTCATCATGGTACTTCCTCAGATACTGCGACCCGAAAAACAAGGAGTGCCTTGCGTCCAGGGAAGCCCTTGAATACTGGATGCCTGTTGACTGGTACAACGGCGGTATGGAGCATACAACTCTCCACCTGCTGTATTCACGTTTCTGGCACAAGTTCCTCTATGATATCGGCGTGACAACTACAAAAGAGCCGTACATGAAGCGTACCTCACACGGTATGATTCTCGGCGAGGACGGACAGAAGATGTCCAAATCAAGAGGCAATGTAATCAATCCGGATGACGTTGTAAAGGAATACGGCGCTGATACACTCCGTCTTTACGAAATGTTTATCGGCGATTTTGAAAAGACTGCTCCGTGGAGTCCGTCAAGCATCAAGGGCTGTAAGAGATTCCTTGACAGAGTATGGGCACTTCAGGACTGCCTCATTGACGGTGACGAGTACAGAAAAGAGCTGACGACTTCTTTCCACAAGACAATTAAGAAGGTCAGCGAGGACATTGAAAGCCTTAAATTCAACACAGCTATTGCCGCTATGATGGCACTGCTCAACGAGATAAATGCAACAGGCAATATTAACCATGCCGAGCTGAAAACACTGCTCATGCTGCTGAATCCGTTTGCTCCGCACCTTACTGAGGAAATGTATGAGAGCAATTTCGGCGCTATCCTCAACGAACAGCCGTGGCCGAAGTATGACGAGGCTCTCTGTGTTGATGATACTGTTGAAATCGTTGTACAGGTAAACGGCAAGATCAAGGCAAAGATGAATGTCCAGAAGGACGGCGACAAGGACGCAATCCTTGCAGACGCTCTGAATGACGAAAAGGTAAATGAGGCTGTCAGCGGAAAGACAATTGTAAAACAGATATATGTACCAAATAAACTTGTAAATTTTGTTGTAAAGTAACAAAATTTAACTTGCCAGGAATAAAAGCTTGACAACCATATCATTTTATGATAAAATGAGTAATAAGTTACAAATTAAGTCTGCTATTGCAGCAAAACAAGGTTTGATAGACTGACATTCATGCTGATTTATCGGTGTGATATGATTAGTATATATTTAGAAGCAGAGAAGTTTGCATCTAAAAACCTCTGTCTTTGAGGCAAAGGGAGGGAAAACAGTGGCAGAAGTTCGCGTTGGTAAGAACGAATCATTAGACACAGCTCTTAAGCGTTTTAAGAGATCATGTGCTAAGGACGGCGTTATTGCTGAAGTTCGTAAGAGAGAACATTACGAAAAGCCTTCAGTTAAACGTAAGAAGAAGTCTGAGGCAGCTCGTAAGCGTAAATATTAATCAGTATTAACGATTGCGCTGCAATCTGGTACAAAAAGAAAAAGCGGGCGAAAGCTCGCTTTTTTGTTTTTCTTATGATTTCGACAGCGTAATAGTGTATAATAGATAACGGAGGAAATACTGATGCTTTTCAAAGCTGATTTTGCATTCTGGCGTGTCACTGAAATAACGCCGGAGTTTCTTATAAAAAACAATATCAGAGGACTTTTGCTGGACCTTGACAACACGCTGACGACCCATGACAATCCTGTGCCGGGCGATGGTGTTACGGAGTGGCTTGACAGTATGAGGTCAGCCGGAATAAAGATGGTCATCGTTTCAAATAATCACCCGCCAAGAGTAAAGCCTTTTGCGGATATGCTGGGACTTGATTTTGTATGTGAGGGGAAAAAGCCTCTTTCAAGCGGTTTCAACAGGGCGCAGAAAAGAATGGGTATTCCGTTTTCACAGCTTGCTGTTGTGGGCGACCAGATTTTCACCGATATGCTGGGTGCGAATCTGAAACGTGTGAGAGGAATTTTTGTGTATCCAATTGAGCATGAGAAAACAAAGTTCTTTAAGCTGAAAAGGTGGGCGGAAAAACCGTTTTTGCCAAAGCTGAGTAAAAAGTAAAATATGATTATTGGTATTATTTCTGCCGTGATTGCAGCACTTGTGATTTTTCCTCTGTTCTCCTGCCTTGATAAAAAGCACAGCAAATATCAGTATGGCATTTTAAAAACAGGAAAAAGTACATTGATTATAGGGATAATAACTGATTGTGTTTCCATACTGTTTTGTACTTCATGGCTTTGGGCAGACGAAAACAAATTAACAGATTCTATTATCGGAATAATGATTCTGATTGCTGGGTTATTTTTAATTTTGGTTTATAGAAATTACCGGTTTTATTTTAATGGAGAAACTTTTTATCAGCACGGTTTTTTCAGAAAAAATAGTGTATATAAATATTCAGATATTAAAACCGTAAAAGTAAATTACGATATTATTACTCTGGAATTTTATAATAATAAAAAGTTATGCATGACTGCAGACTTTTATCCTAATTTAGGCGAGTTTATCAAAGAACTTGAAACGCACGTTAAAATAAAATATATTGATGAAGATGAGGAGGACTGAAAATGTCAGCAAAATTCGGACCGGCGGGAAACTCGGACAGTTTTTCCGCCAAATATAAATCAACCGCAGACGCACCAAAGTTCCTGAAAGAAATGGGACTTGACTGGTATGAATATCAGTGCGGACGGGGAGTAAAGGTAAGCGATAAAACAGCGGCTTCCATACGCAGTAAGGCGGAGGAAAACGGAATCGGACTTTCCCTCCATGCGCCCTACTTCATTTCCCTCTCGTCCGTTGAGGAAGAAAAAAGGGACAACAGCATAAACTACATACTGCAAAGCTGTGACGCCGCTTTAAGGTTTGGCGCAGACAGGATAGTTATACACAGCGGCTCATGCTCGAAAATAAGCCGTGAGGAAGCGCTGGAGCTTGCGAAGGACACCCTCACAAGGGCAAGAAAACAGGCAGTTGAACAGGGCTTTGAGGCGGTGCATTTCTGTCCGGAAACCATGGGTAAGGTAAATCAGCTTGGTACCCTTGAAGAGGTACTGGAGCTTTGCAGGCTGGACAATACATTTATACCCTGTATTGATTTCGGTCACCTTAATGCGAGAACTTTCGGCGGTATCAAGTCGGCGGCTGACTATGAGGAAATGCTTGACAAGGTGGAAAACGCTCTCGGTGCGGACAGGCTTAAAGTGTTCCACAGCCATTTCTCAAAAATCATGTACACCAATCCAGGCGGCGAGAAAAAGCACCTGACCTTTGAGGATAATGAGTACGGTCCGGAGTTTGAACCGCTTATGGAGATAATCGCAAAGAAAAATCTTTCACCGGTTTTCGTGTGCGAAAGCGCCGGTACACAGGCTGAGGACGCACTGACCATGAAACAGAGTTATACAGGACACAAGAAAGGATAAAACTATGAAAATACTTGTTATAAACGGACCAAACCTAAATCTTTTAGGCGAAAGAGAACCGGGAATTTACGGTGACCAGAGCTATTCCGCTTTGAGTGAAATGGTAATGGATAAGGCGGACGAGCTGGGAGTAAAATGTGAGATTTTCCAGTCCAACCACGAGGGTGCAATCATTGACAAGCTGCACTCCGCAAGAAAAGATTTTGACGGTGTTGTACTGAACGCAGGTGCGTATACCCATTACAGCTACGCAATCCGTGACGCAATTGCGGCAATAAAAATACCTGTTATCGAGGTGCATATCAGCAACGTTTTCGCAAGGGACGAGTTCAGAAAAAATTCTGTTATCGCCCCTGTCTGCAAGGGCAGCATTTCCGGTTTCGGATTCGCAGGCTACCTTATGGCAATGGACGCACTTGCAAAGTATTCACAGGAGGCGTAAGCTTTGAACAGAATAGAAAAGCTTGTTATTCCGGAGAGTGCGGACTGTGCCCTTATAACTTCTGACATCAGCCGCAGATATTTTACCGGAATGAAATCTTCCGCAGGAATCGTGCTGATTTTCAGAAATGCGGCGTATCTGCTGATAGATTTCAGATACATCGAAAAGGCGAGAAATACCGTCAAAGACTGCGAGGTCATTGAACAGCAAAATCTGAAAGAGCAGATTGCTGAGCTTATGAAAAAGCACAATGCCTGCAGTATTGCCGTTGAGGCGGCGGATATGACTTTAAGCCGTATGGCATTTTATGAAGAAAAATTTCCGGAATTTGAATTCATAAAAAGCGGCGAACTGAGCGATAATATATCAGAGATGCGCACTGTTAAAACAGCTGATGAAATCGACAAGATAAAGTCTGCTCAGAGGATAGCTGAGAAGGCGTTTGACGAGGCATTGAATTTTATAAAGCCGGGAGTGACTGAGCGTGAAATATCCCTTTGCCTTGATGAATTTATGCTCAGAAACGGCGCTGAGGCACTTTCCTTTGAAACCATTGCGCTGGGCGGCAAAAACACGTCTATGCCCCATGGAGTGCCTTCTGAATATACTGTTAAAAGCGGTGACTTTGTTCTGATGGACTTCGGCGCTGTCTATGACGGCTATCACAGCGACATGACAAGAACAGTCTGTGTTGGCCAGCCGTCCGAAAAGATGGAGAGCGTTTATAACATTGTCCTCAATGCACAGCTTAAAGCCCTTGATACAGTAAAAGCAGGGATTACCGGAGCAGAGCTTGACAGGTCTGCCAGAGATGTGATAAAAAATGCCGGATATGGTGAGTGTTTCGGGCATTCATTAGGTCACGGTGTCGGAATGGAGATACATGAGTTCCCCACAGCGTCGGAAAAATCGGAGACGGTTCTGAAAGAGAATATGGTGGTAACGGTCGAACCTGGAATATATCTGCCGGAAGAATTCGGCGTCAGAATTGAAGATTTCGTTGTTGTGACTGAAAAGTTATGCGAAAATTTAACAAAATGCCCTAAAAAAATGATAATTTTATAAAAGGGTATTGCAAAAAAGTGAAAATTGTAGTAAAATAAATTGTAAGTACTATAATCAGTTTCTTTTGGCGGATCTGGTTATTAAATTAATGAAAATTTCGGCTTGCCGTCAGCCGCAAGGACGGCAGCTGCTTGCATAGCAGTGAGGAGAGTTATATGATTTCAGCAGGTGATTTCAGAAACGGCGTTACATTTGAGCTTGACGGAAACGTTGTTCAGGTTATTGAATTTCAGCACGTTAAACCTGGTAAGGGTGCGGCTTTTGTAAGAACAAAGTTCAAGAATGTTATTACAGGCGCAGTTGTTGAGCGTTCATTCAACCCTACAGACAAGTATCCTACAGCTTTCATTGAAAGAAAGGATATGCAGTATTCCTACAACGACGGTCAGCTTTACTACTTCATGGATACTGAAACATACGAGCAGGTGCCGATCGGTGAGGACGTTCTGGGCGACAACTTCAAGTTTGTCAAGGAAGAAATGATCTGTAAGATCTGTTCTTATAAGGGCAATGTTTTTGCTGTTGAGCCGCCGACATTCGTTGAGCTCCAGGTTACAGCTACTGAACCGGGCGTAAAGGGCGATACTGCAACAAACGCAACAAAGCCGGCTACACTTGAAACAGGAGCAGAGATCAGAGTTCCGCTGTTCATCAACGAGGGCGATATGGTTCGTATCGACACAAGAACAGGCGAATACATGGAAAGAGCATAATCAGGCTTTTAAGGCGTGCCGCCGCCTTTAATGCGGCTGTAAAACAAGTTTTGTTATTTGGAGCTTTGAAAGGAGAATTCTTATGAAGCTTAGTGAAAAAATGTCATATTTAAAAGGTCTGCTTGACGGAATGGAAATTGACACCACAACTAAAGAGGGCAAGGCTCTTGTACAGATGACAGAGGTTATGCAGGAAATGGTAAACTGTGTTGACGATCTTCAGACACAGGTTGACGAGCTTTCTGAGCTTTGCGATATTCTGGATTCAGATTTAGGCGAAGTTGAAGAAGATCTGTATGACTTTGATGACTGTGGCTGTGACTGCGGCTGCGAAGATGATGACGACGATGATTATGACTTTGACTTTGACAATGACGAGCTTTATGAGGTTTGCTGTCCTGAATGCGGTGATACTGTGATTCTGGACGAGTATATGCTCGAAGAAGGCTCTATTGACTGCCCTAACTGCGGTTCATGTCTTGAGTTTGACTTTGATGATGTTGAACTTGCTGACACTGAGGGTACAGAAACTGAAGAATAATCAAGTCTTTTTAAAACGCCTCTTCGGAGGCGTTTTTTGTTATTATAAATCGGAATTTGGAGGATTAAATATATGGCTAATTCATATCAGGTAATAGATGAAAAAACATGGGAAAGAGCAATGCACTGCATGGTCTTTAGAAATAGTGTTGAACCTGCTTTTTGTGTAACATTTGAAGCAGATATTACAAGTTTCAAGCGTATGGTTAAGGAGCAAGGACTATCTTTTACATTAGCTATGGTATATGCGGTATGCAAATGTGCAAACAAAGTAGAAGCCTTTCGCTATCGCTTTGTAGACGGACAAGTGGCTCTTTATGATAGAATAGACACTGCCTTTACTTACTTGAACAAGGAAACAAATTTATTTAAGGTTGTAAATGTTCCAATGATAGATGATTTAAAGGAATACTGTGAATTGGCATCAAAAACAGCAAATGAACAAAAAGAATATTTTACCGGACCATTAGGGAATGATGTCTTTCAATGTTCGCCTATGCCTTGGGTTACATACACTCATATATCACATACAAACTCTGGAAAGAAGGACAATGCAACACCTCTTTTTGACTGGGGAAAATACTATGAAAAAGATGGAAAAATTTTGATTCCAATTTCTGTGCAGGCACATCATTCTTTTGTTGATGGATTGCATATAGGACAATTTGTAGAAGAATTGCAAAAATTTCTGAGCGAGTGTTAAATTCTGATTTAAAGCACAAAAAAGAGCACCCTTTCGGATGCTCTTAAAATTTTATTTATCCATAACTTCAGCTTTGATTTGCTCCTGACTTTCAAATGCTGAACCCTTGGTAAACTTATCAACCTCAAGTTCACCCTTAGTATCAGTATCTGCCGGATTTTTCTTTTTGTATACAAGTTTAAGCAGAATAGGCGTTATAATCGTGGTTACAACGACCATTATAACAATAGGGGCAAAATACTTGTCGTTCATGAGTCCGACTGCCTCACCCTTGCTGGCAACGATAAGCGCAACCTCTCCTCGTGATATCATTCCGACACCGATTCGCAGCGCATCCTTGTTTTTCATTCCGCATATCTTTGCACCAAGTCCGCAGCCCACAATCTTTGTAAGGATAGCAATTACAAGCAGCAGAAGTGCAAAGATGATTATTGAAGCGTTCATGCTCGGAATAACAACTTTAAGTCCGATGCTTGCAAAGAATACCGGTGACAGCAGCATATATGAAAGTGTTTCAAAACGGTTTGTAAGGTATGTCGCTCTCGGACCGTTTGACATTGCAAGACCGGCAACAAATGCACCTGTAATATCCGCAACTCCGAAATATTCTTCCGCACAGTATGACATCAGCAGACAGAATACAAAACCGATAATAACGTATCTTCTCAGATCCTTCTTTGAACTTCCTGTCCACTTGTTGAAAAGGAAGTGGAAAGCAACGCCAAGGGCGATAGCAAAAACAAAGAAACCGAGTATTTTCAGAAGAACTACCCAGATCTTGACAGAAGAATCAGCACAGGATGTTATAAGTGTAAGAGCGATAATACCCAGGATATCGTCTATGATAGCAGCACCCAAAATGGCGTTTCCCGATTTTGTGGAAAGCTTGCCAAGCTCTTTGAGTGTTTCAACTGTGATACTTACAGATGTAGCCGTCAGAATAACGCCGATAAACATATTCTGGAGGAAAAGACTTGTGTCAAGGTCATTTTCCGTATTTGTATATACCGTCCCTAAA
>DBQM01000033.1 GCA_002305725.1 Ruminococcus sp. UBA1394
CCAATATCTATTGTAGCACTACAGATGAATTATTATATAATATTTATTCTGCTCTTGACAAAATTTTTTTTATGTGGTATAATTTTTAATGTTAAGTGTCTGGGTGTGGCGCAGATGGTAGCGCGCTACCTTGGGGTGGTAGAGGCCGTGGGTTCAAGTCCCGTCACTCAGACCAGGTGTGTAATCGCACAGGAAAAACCGGATTTCAGTTGAAATTCGGTTTTTTTATTGTTCAATGAAAAGGGCACTCCAAAAAAGAGTGCCCTTAATTTATATGTATATGTCAAAAATGACAGAAAAAATTTAACCCTTTATGCAGTCCACAAATTTCTTAAACGCTTTCTGACCTGCTTCATTTCTTTTGAAAACGCCTGCATCAAGCAGTACCTTTTCAAAAACTGCGCCGATTTCCCTCTTAATGATTTCCGGTGCGGTATCCTCTGAGACGTCCGGATATTTTTCCAAAAGTTCTTTTATCCACAGTGCATGACAACCCATTTTTTCGTCATTGCTTATATCTGTCTTTCCGCAGAGTGCTTTTTCAAGAACCGGGAGTTCGTCAGCAAGTCTTGCCGGAAGTACCGCTAAACCCATTACCTCGATAAGTCCTATATTTTCTTTCTTTATATGGTGCAGTGAGGGATTCGGGTGGAAAACCCCCAGAGGTCTTTCCTCAGTTGTCAGATTGTTTCGCAGAACAAGGTCGCATTCATATCTGCTGCCTCTCATGCGTGCAATAGGAGTAACGGTGTTGTGTGGTACTCCGTCTGTTTCAGCGTAAATTCCGGCGTCTGCATCGGTGTAACTGCGCCATGCACCGAGAACAATACTGCACGCTTTAGCAAGAAGTGAACGGTTATCGCTGCTTAGTCTTATTACTGACATAGGCCATTTTACTGTTCCTGCCTGAACACCCTGTATTCCCGGAATAAGAAATGATGTTTCAACAGGTGATTTTTCCATTGCAAAGGTATAGCGTCCGCCCTGGAAATGCTCATGACTTAATATTGAACCGCCGACTATCGGCAGGTCAGCATTTGAACCAATAAAATAATGCGGAAGAATATCAAGTATATCGAAAAGCTTTTCAAAAACTTCTGCGTCAATTTTCATAGGGATATGCTGTTTGTTAAATACAATGCAGTGTTCATTGAAATATCCGTAAGGCGAATACTGAAAAGCCCAGTCACCGCCGTTTACTTTCATGGGTATCGGACGGAGATTCTGCCTTGCCGGGTGGGTCAGAGTTCCTGCAAAGCCTGTATTTTCTATGCACAGCTGACAGGTAGGATAGGAAAGGTTTCTGCTGTTTGCCGCTGCGGCTATATCTCTCGGGTCTTTTTCCGGTTTTGAACGGTTTATGGTTATATCAAGTGCGCCGTACTCGCTCTCATACTTCCATTTGATATCACGCTCAATTCTGCCGGCACGGACATAGTTTGTGTCCCTGCTGTACTGGTAATACCAGTCGGCAGCTGCTTTGGGACTCTTTTCGTACTCTCTGAAAAAGCGGTATATTACCTCATGGGGCATGGCTGTAAGGAAGCCCATAAGCTTTGTGTCAAAGAGATCCTTTGACGCATTTGATCCGCTTATTATCCCCTGCTCACAGGCATAGGCAACGAGGCTTTCAAGTATCTCGTCAATTGTTCTTTCGGTTGTTTCGCCGGAAGGTTCTTCCCATGCTTCAAGCTGCAGTGTGTTCATCAGCTGATTTCTCACATAATTTTCATCGTCAGCTGTAATAAGATTTTTTCTGACTCCGTATTTAACCAGTGAATTTATATCTTCATATATCATTTTCAGTTCTCCGTTTATGAAATTTTTATTCCGCCTACAGGTCTTATCCTCAGACAGTGACAGCTGTTTTCCCCGAAAATACGGTTCATTTCGTTCTGGTAGACTTCTTTCATTTCAGCCGGCACAAACGCCTGTATGGTTCCGGCAAAACCTCCGCCGTGTACTCTTGACGCACCCTTGCCGTCCAATATTCTCTCGCTTGCAAAAATACCGAGAGGTATTCCCTGTTCTGCAGGTTTACGGCAGGAATAGAGATTCTGCAGCCATTTTGCTGAGGAATCCCCCGATTCCCTTACAAGACGCAGAAACTCGTCAAAGGAATTTTCTGAAAGCGCCTTTGCTTCAAGTTCGGCACGTCTGTTTTCAGCGAAAAAGTGTGCGGCACGAAGTACTGCCCTGTCCGGACAGGTTTCCCTCAGCGACGGCAGAGCGTTGTAAAACTCCTCCTCGTTTACTTCTCTCAGAACGCTTTTGTCGAATTTATCAGCAATCATGCTCATTTCAGCCGGAACGGAAACATAGTCCTCTGTCAGATCAGCGTGACTGCCCTTGGTATCAGTAATGCACAGAACATAGCCTGCGTCCTCGAATTTGCATGACAGCTTTTCGATTACCGGATTGTCCGTATCCTCAAAATCAATATACACAAAACTGCCCACAGAGCTTACCATCTGGTCCATCAGACCGCTTTTCTTGCCGAAATACACATTTTCAGCGTACTGCCCGATTTTTGCTATCTCAACAGCCCCTGCTTTTCCTGCATTGTAGTGCTGGTCAATGACAGTGCCGACAAGTACTTCAAAAGCCGCTGACGAGGAAAGTCCGCTGCCGCCCAAAACGTCCGAGGTGGTGTATGCGTCAAAGCCGCCTACTGCAACACCCATATCTCTGAAACGTGAAACCACTCCCCTTATAAGTGAAGCCGATTTTCCCTGTTCCTCCGTCTGCGGAGAAAGGTCTGAAAGGTCAACGATATCCTGTGGATATCCGGCTGAATGAAGTCTTATCACGCCGTCATTGTGGAATGATACTATTGCAATAACGTCCAGATTTACCGCTGCCGCAAGTACACAGCCATGCTGGTGGTCGGTGTGGTTTCCGCCGACTTCAGTACGTCCCGGAGCAGAAAAAACTGAAATATCCATGCGTTCCGGGAAAATCTCCGCAAATCTTTCAGCAGCATTCCGGTATCTTTTTTTTTGTGCGGCAATTACATTTTCGTCGCTGCCGTAAAGCATTTTCAGCGTTTCGTCATAATCTCCATTTGTAAGATTGTCAATAAATTCAGCTGTATTCATTGTGTCCTCCAATTAAGTATTTTTTCTTAAAAAGCCTTCGCCGAATATTTCATTGGCGTCGGTCAGAATAATAAATGATTTGTCATCAGTTTCCAGAGCTGCTTTTTTTATAGTATAGACCTGTGAATTTGAACAGGCGCATATAAGTATATTTTTGGCATTGCCGGTATATGCTCCCTGTGCAGTGATAAGCGTTGAACCTCTTTTACATATCCCGGATATTTTCTGCGCTGTTTCCCGTCCGTTTTCAGTTATAATAATAAGCAGTTTTGCCGCACCAATCCTGTACATCAGTTTGTTTATAACAACTGACGTTACAAAGGTTGAGAGCAGACCGTAAAGAACAGCGTCAATATCACCAAAAACAGGCAGTCCGAGAGATATAATGACAAGGTCAATTGTCATTGTTACAAATCCTATCGAAAGATGAGGCTTTACCGCTTTAACCGACATGGTTATGAAATCAGTACCTCCGGAAGAAGAATTATTCATATAGAAAAGTGCCAGACCTGTCCCGATAAACACTCCGGAATAAAGCGCCGCCAGCAGCTTTGAGCCGGTATATACCGGAAAATGAGGGAAAACAAAATCAAGAAAAATCATGCACAGCACCATTGTTTTAAGACTTCTCAGAAGAAACCCTTTTCCGACAAATTTGTATGAAAGGGCAACAAGGGGTATGTTGATAATAAGAATTGCTGTGCCTGTCGGGATATTAAAAAGGTGGTTTGCAAGAAGTGCAAGTCCTGACACTCCCCCAACGGCAAATCCGGCATTTCCGGCGAAAATATAAATTCCGACTGAAGAAAAGATACTCCCTGCAATATCATATATTAAACCGGATATTATTTTTCCTGTATTTGTTTTTCTGCTCATTTTTATCAGCCTTTCAGTTTTTGGGGCAGTAGTGCAAAGGCTTATGCCATTGATTATACGGTACTACCCTGTTTATTATTTGACAAAAATGTGCGGATTATTATCTGCCTTGTTACAATTCCCACGAATGAGCCTCTGTCATCAGTTATTGGGATAAAACTCTGATTTATGGCACGTCTTAGAAGCTCGTCCATTGTTATGTAAATATTTGCGGCAGGGTTAAAGTCTTTTCTGATGATATCCGAAACAAGTATTTTTTCTTTTTCAATCAGGCTGTTGTTGCGGTTGTCAATGAGATTCCATAGAAAATCTCCTTCGCTTACCGTCCCGGCGTAAGTACCGTCTTTTCGGAGAACAGGTATGGCAGTATAGCCGTGAGCTCTCATTTTTTCAAGTCCCTGTCGTATTGTGCAGGTGTCCTTGATATATGCAACTTCTATTTTTGGAATGAGAAGTGAAATAACATTCATTTTTTCCTCCGTAATCATTTTTACAGATTTTTCGTACATGATAATTATACCATATTATGAGCAGTCAGGCAACATTTATTTTTGTTTATTTTTAATATTACAATAATTTAATTAGTTCCGATTTCTATTGACATTGTATAAACAATCATTTATAATATAGCTGTGAAAATAACAGAAAGGCAGGATATAAAAATGAAAAAACAGGTTTATAATCCATTTTTACCTATCAATGAATACATTCCGGACGGTGAACCTCATGTTTTTGGCGACCGTGTTTATCTTTACGGCTCTCATGACAAGGAGGGCGGCGAAACTTTCTGCATGGGAGATTACACCGTTTATTCCGCACCCGTTGATGATCTGTCCGACTGGAAATGCGAGGGCGTGATATATCGTGCAAGCCAGGATCCGGCGTATTCTACCGACCGCAAATATATGTATGCTCCGGATGTTGTAAAGGGTAATGACGGAAAATATTATCTCTATTACTGTATGTCAGGAAGTTTCGGAGTTGGAGGTTATTTCGGACCTATCAGCGTTGCTGTGTGCGATACCCCTGCCGGAAAGTATGAGTATATCGGATATGTAAAATATCCCGACGGCAGTCCGATGCTGAAATATGTCTGCTTTGACCCCGGTGTTATAAACGACAACGGAACAATCCGCATTTATTACGGTACGCAGTATCCGGACGAGAGCGTTGAGGGACAGATGAAAAGCTTCAACAAGAGCCGTGAGGAAATTCTTAATACGCCGGAAAGCGTTATGGGACCGATTATGGTAGTCGTTGGGGACGATATGCTTACCGTAAAGGAAGAGCCTAAGCATATAATTCCATACGAAACAAAGGGTACAAGCTTTGAGGAACACCCTTTCTTTGAGGCAAGCTCAATGCGAAAAGTCGGGGAAAAATATTATTTTATCTACTCCTCATGGAAAAATCACGAGCTTTGCTATGCAACAAGCGACTACCCCGACAGAGATTTTACATTCGGAGGTACTATTGTTTCAAACGGTGATGTTGGTCTTGACGGCAGAGAAGAAAAAGACCGTCTGAACATGACCGGTACTACTCACGGAAGTATTGAAAATATAAACGGTCAATGGTATGTCTTTTACCACCGTCTGACACACAAGTCAGATTACAGCAGGCAGGCGTGCGCTGAAAGAATCACTATTGAGCCGGACGGTTCAATCAGACAGGTCGAGATAACTTCATGCGGTCTGAACGGAGCACCTCTCAAAGCTGAGGGTACATATCCGGCAGTTATTGCCTGCAACATAACAAACGGCAATATGCCCCACGGTTCAAACAAGATATACACAGAAAGTTTTCCAAATGTGAATCATGATGCTGAAAACAGGTTTATTGCTGAGATAAGTTCCGGTACTCTTATAGGTTACAAGTATTTCAGCTTTGACGGTGACAAAACAATATCCGTTACAGCACGAGGAAACGGCGAGGGTACATTTTCTGTTTATACCGAATTAAACGGCGATAAAAAGGCTGAAATTGCTGTAAGTCCGTCTGAGGAATGGAAAAAGTTTTCCGCACAGCTGACTGGTGCTGACGGTGTAAAGCCGGTTTATCTTGTGTATAACGGTTCGGGTCAGACTTCGGTTCTTGATATAAGTTTTGAATAATTGAAAAGGCGGTTCGTTCTGAACCGCCTTTTTGCATTAAATAATATGCATTATTATAAGTCCTGCCGCTCTGACAACAAATGCAAACAACCATGCTATCACACACTGTCCCGCAACAACAGCCAGCGCCCATTTTCCTCCAAGTTCTCTCTTTACTGCCGCAACTGCCGCAACGCACGGCGTATACAGCAGGCAGAAAACAAGCAGGCACAAAGCAGCAAGAGGAGTTATAACAGCGTACATTCCCTCTGTACTTCCGAAAAGGACTGTAAGTGTGGAAACAACGCTTTCTTTTGCCATAAGTCCGGCAATAAGTGAAGTGGAAATTCGCCAGTCGCCGAAACCAAGGGGTGAAAACAGCGGGGCGATAAATCCGGCAACTGACGCAAGGATACTGTCCTGGGAATCTGTTACCATTCTGAAGTGCAGGTCAAAATTCTGCATGAACCATATTGCAATTGTGGCAATGAAAATTACTGTGAATGCCTTCTGAAGAAAGTCCTTTGATTTTTCCCACAAAAGCTGTGCAACATTTTTCATTCCCGGCATACGGTAATTCGGAAGCTCCATTACAAATGGTACAGCCTCTCCGCTGAACAATGTGTTTTTGAAAATCAGGGCAACGATTATTCCGGCTATAATACCGAAAAAGTAAAGTCCAATCATTACAAGTCCCGAATATTTCGGGAAAAATGCCGCTGAAAGAAATGCGTAGATAGGCAGTTTTGCTGAACAGCTCATAAACGGAGTGAGCAGTATAGTCATTTTTCTGTCACGCTCGGAGGGCAGAGTACGGCTTGCCATGACCCCCGGAACAGTACAGCCGAAACCTATAAGCATTGGCACGATACTTCGTCCGGAAAGTCCGATTTTTCGCAGTATCTTATCCGTTACAAAGGCAACCCTTGCCATATAGCCCGTATCTTCCAGAAGCGAAAGGAAGAAAAACAGCGTTACTATAATCGGCAGAAAGCTTAGAACACTTCCGACGCCGCTGAATATTCCGTCAATTATCAGAGAATGAATAGCCTTGTTGACATTCCAGCTGGTCATGGCGGTGTCTGCAACAGTAGTGAGCCATTCTATCGCGGTTTCAAGCACTCCCTGCAAAAATGCACCGATTACGTTAAAGGTAAGAAAGAAAATCAGTCCCATTATACAGACAAATGATGGTATAGCCGTATATTTACCGGTAAGCAGTTTGTCAATCCGGCGGCTTCGGGCATGTTCACGGCTTTCATGAGGACGTACAACAGTTTTATCCACAAGCCTTTGTATAAACGAAAAACGCATATCCGCAATAGCCGCCGCCCTGTCAAGACCTCTCTCCTCCTCCATCTGACTTATGATATGCTCCATCATTTCTTTTTCGTTCTGTGAAAGGTCAAGAAGTTTCAGTATTTCCTCATCGCCCTCCACAAGCTTTGTAGCCGCAAACCTCAGCGGTATTCCGGCAGCCTGTGCGTGGTCTTCAATAAGGTGCATAACGCCGTGCAGACATCTGTGTACAGCGCCGTTATAATCATCCTTACTGCAAAAATCAGTTCTTCCGGGACGCTCCTGATATTTAGCTATATGAACGGCGTGGTCAACAAGCTCGTCTACGCCCTCGTTCTTTGCAGCAGAAATGGGTACAACAGGAATCCCGAGCATTTCCTCCATCTCATTGATATGTACAGAACCGCCGTTGCCTCTCATCTCGTCCATCATGTTGAGTGCGAGTACAACAGGTATATCAAGTTCCATAAGCTGCATGGTAAGGTAAAGGTTTCTTTCAATATTTGTTGCGTCAACTATATTAATAATACCCTTTGGCTTTTCGTTTATAATAAACTGTCTTGTAACGATTTCCTCGCTGCTGTAGGGTGACATGGAATATATACCCGGCAGGTCGGTTATTTCAGTTTCCGGAAAGCCTTTTATAACTCCGCTTTTTCTGTCAACTGTAACGCCCGGAAAGTTTCCGACGTGCTGGTTTGAACCTGTCAGCTGATTAAACAGTGTAGTTTTTCCGCAGTTCTGGTTGCCGGCAAGGGCGAATGTAAGCTTTGTTCCCTCCGGAAGAGGGTGTTCATCAGCCTTTACATGATAGCGTCCGCCCTCTCCCAGACCGGGGTGTTCTGCCTTGACAGTTCTTCTTTTTCCTGCCATAACAGTCGTTTTAGTATTGACTCTGTTTGATATTGCGTCTGTTCTTATTTCGATTTGTTCTGCATCGGCAAGACGGAGAGTAAGTTCATATCCGCCTATCCTTAGTTCCATCGGATCTCCCATAGGAGCGTATTTGACAAGTGTAAGCTCTGCTCCGGGAATTACTCCCATATCAAGAAAATGCTGACGAAGTGCCCCCTCGCCGCCAACAGCAGTCACAATACACGATTTTCCTGTTTCCAGTTCTTTTAGTGTCATAAAAATCCCTCCAAGAGTTGCCGAATTGCTAAGAACCGTACTGTATTTTTTCTACAAGTTAGTATATACTAATTCACAGCTTTTGTCAAGAGAAGCAGTAAAGCCGGAAATGAAAAAAGCTGTCTTTTTATGAAATTATGGCTATGATTTTTCTGCTTTTTATGGTATAATTATATTCTGATGTTACTGCAAAGTCGCAAATAAAATATAATGCTATGCTATAATGTTGTCATGAGGTGATATAGTTGGACAAGTCGGAAATACTCCGTAAATATTTTGGATACAGCAGTTTCAGAAACGGACAGGAAGAAATAATAGATCATATATTAAACGGAAATGATGTGCTGGGAATAATGCCTACCGGTGCAGGAAAATCAATATGCTATCAGGTTCCTGCGCTTATGATGGAGGGTATAACTCTTGTTATTTCTCCCCTTATCTCACTTATGAAAGACCAGGTCGAGGCACTTTGCAGTTCCGGTATTGCCGCAGGGTATCTCAACAGTTCACTTTCTGATGCTGAGTACCGCACCATGCTTGCAAAGGCGTATAACGGCGGTTTTAAAATTATTTATGCCGCACCCGAAAGGCTTATGACACAGGGATTTCTCAATCTTGCAAATCAGATAAAAATTTCCATGATAACTGTTGACGAGGCACACTGCGTTTCACAATGGGGACAGGATTTCCGGCCAAGCTATCTGAAAATAACTGAATTTGTCAGTGCTCTCCCCTACCGCCCCATAATTAGCGCATTTACCGCTACTGCCACATCTGAGGTGCGTGATGACATAACCGATATATTAAACCTTGAATCGCCTTTTGTAATGACCACCGGCTTTGACCGTCCCAACCTTTATTTTGAAGTACAGTCACCTAAGGACAAGTTTTCGGCACTCCTTAAAATAGTGAACAAGAACCGTGACAAGTGCGGCATTGTTTACTGCATTTCAAGAAAAAATGTTGAGGAAGTGTGCGAAAGGCTTTGCAGGAACGGTATTTCTGCGTCAAGGTATCATGCCGGACTTGACGATGACGAACGAAAGCACAATCAGGAGGATTTTATCTTCGACCGAAAAAGAGTAATGGTGGCAACAAACGCTTTCGGAATGGGCATTGACAAGTCTGATGTATCCTATGTTGTACACTACAATATGCCGAAAAATATTGAGAGCTACTACCAGGAGGCAGGCAGAGCCGGACGTGATGGTGAACCGGCTGAATGTTATCTTCTCTACAGCGGGCAGGATGTCAGAACAAATCGTTTTCTTATCGACAACAGCGAAGAAAACGACATTGACGAGCAGACAAGAGAGCGTGTCAGGGAAAAAGACCTTGAACGCTTAAAATACATGACCTTTTACTGCCGCACCTCCGGCTGTCTGAGAGAATACATACTGAAATATTTCGGTGACAGTTCTCAGTCCTACTGCGGAAACTGCTCCAGCTGCAACGCAAATTTTGAAACGAGAGATATAACAGTGGATTCACAGAAAATTCTTTCGTGTATTTACAGAATGAGGGAGATAAACAGGTCTTACGGCATTAACATGGTTATTGCTGTTCTGAGAGGAAGTAAATCTGAAAAAATTAAATCTCAGAAACTGGACAAGCTTTCTACCTACGGGATAATGAGCGAGTGCTCAGAAAAGCTTTGCAGGGAAATAATAAATTATCTGATACAAAACGGTTATGTAACCCTTACCGATTCGGAATATCCTGTACTTATGCTTAACAGAAAATCCCGTGAAGTACTTTATGAACACAAGCACCTTGAGATAAAAATACTAAAAGAAAATCCGACGGAAAACAGTACTGCAACTGTAAGCAGTGAAGATTCGGAGCTTTTCACAAAGCTGCGTGAACTGCGTAAAAAAATCGCCGATATTGAAAGTGTTCCGGCTTACATTGTTTTTAGCGATGCATCTCTTCGTGATATGTGCATAAAAAAGCCGAAAACCAAGGACGATTTCCTAAAGGTTTCCGGCGTTGGATATATGAAACTGGAAAAATACGGGGACAGATTTTTAAAAGTCATCAACGCTAATTCTTAATGATTTTATATATCATATCCATATCAATGTTTTTTCTGACAATATTTGCAAGTTTATTATACTGCCGTTCCTTATATTCCTTTCTGTCAAGGGATGTTCCGGAATATGGCAGTCCTTTTTTTTCATAAAGAGCCTTTACAATTGTACCCGAAACTTCTGAACTGTCAAAGATACCGTGGACATAGCTTCCGTAAATATTGTCACGCTGTGCACCGTCGGGTTTGCCGTTTGAAAAACGTACAAGCGGCGAGCCGTTCACTTTTGTTTCTCCAAGATGTATCTCGTATCCTTCAAAATGCTTTCCGGACAGTCCGGCAAAGATACCGCCAACATTTTCAAAAGCACCGCTTATCCTTGTTCTTGTTTTCTCCGGTACAAAAACTGTTTCGCTGTCCAGCAGGTTCATTCCCTGCGTTTCCCCTCCGCATTCGGTATTGTGGAGGTCGGATATTTTTTTCCCCATAATCTGATATCCGCCGCAGACTCCGAAAACAGGTATTCCATCAGAAACGCATTTTTTTATGGCAGTTTCAAGCCCGTTTTCTCTTATATGCCGCATGTCTGAAATTGTGCTTTTTGTGCCGGGAATTATGATAAGGTCGGGAGTTTTCAGTTCCTCTGGCTGTGATATGTATCTGACCGATACTCCGTCATACTGTGAAAAAACGTCAAAATCAGTAAAATTGGAGATTCTCGGCAGGCGTATTACCGCTATGTCAATTACTCCCTCTGATGTATCCGTAAGCTTTCGGGAAAGGCTGTCCTCTTCGTCAATGTCAATATCTGCATAAGGGACTACTCCCACGACAGGCACTCCTCCCTTTTTCTCAAGTATTTTCACACCGCTTTCAAAGAGTGACCTATCCCCTCTGAACTTGTTCACAACAAGTCCTTTCACCCTCCGGTGTTCCTCCTCGTCAAGAAGCCACAGCGTACCCAGCAGCTGTGCAAAAACTCCTCCCCTGTCAATATCACCCACAAGTAATACCGGAGCGTCTGCAAGCTTTGCCATACCCATATTTACAATATCGTCGGCTTTGAGATTCAGTTCCACCGGACTTCCAGCGCCCTCAATTACAATTATGTCATTTTCAGCCGCAAGCTTATTGTACGCATTCATTATTTCGGGTATAAGCTGTTTTTTAAACTGAAAATAATCAGCCGCTTTCATATTTGCAATCGCTCTGCCGTTTACAATGACCTGCGAGCCGGTGTCAGTGGTGGGTTTCAGCAAAATCGGGTTCATATATACTGATGGTTCAATTCCTGCCGCCTCAGCCTGCATTGCCTGCGCTCTGCCGATTTCCAGTCCGTCCTGCGTGATAAAGGAGTTAAGCGCCATGTTCTGAGATTTAAAGGGCGCGCATTTGTATCCGTCCTGCATGAAAATTCTGCAAAGTGCGGCAGTAAACAAACTTTTTCCGGCGTTGGACATTGTCCCCTGTATCATAATTGCATCAGCCATTTTGCAAAATCCTTTCAATCGTATTTATCAGCAGCTGGTTTTCCTCATGCTTTCTGACGGCAATTCTGAAAAATCCCTTTTTCAGTCCCACATAGTTTTCACAGTTCCGGACTGCAATTTTCCTTTCAAGCAGCGGCTTTTCTATGTCAGTTCTGCTTTTGAAAAATATAAAGTTTGATTCGGACGGGAACACACCAAATCCAAGTCTTTTCAATTCACGGGTCAGATATTCCCTCTCAGCCGCCACATAAGTTCTGGTTTTTTCAATGTAACCTTTTTCGGAAAGTGCCGCAGTACCGGCAATCTGCGCCGCTGCAGAAACGTTCCAGCATGAACCGCACTCTCTTACTCTGTCAATTATTTCGGTGTTACTGCAAAGCATATAGCCAAGGCGAAGTCCTGCCATGGCGAAAATTTTTGTGAATGCTTTTAAAACTATTATGCCATAATCAAGATATTTTTTCGCAGAATACTTTTCGCTGTCAGTTACAAAGTCCATAAAGCATTCGTCTGCAATAAGATGTGTACCCGATTTTTCACACTGCTTTACGATTTTTTCAAGCAGTTCCGGTTTTACCGTATTGCCAACCGGATTATTCGGACTGCACAGAAAGAAAATATCAGCCTCCGGAATTTTTTTAAGCACGCTTTCAGTAAGTTCAAAACCATTTTCCTCAAAGAGTGTTTTATACTGAATTTCACAGTCCACATTTTTCAGAGCAAGGGCATATTCCGAAAAAGACGGCGCAGTCAGCAAAGCCTTTTTGGGTTTAAGGGCATAGGAAATGCGGTAAATAAGGTCTGCCGCACCGTTTGAGCAGAAAATATTTTTTTCGCTGATACCCTCATACTGCGCAATCGCCTTTACAAGCTTTGTGCAGTTTATATCCGGATAGACCTCAAACGCTGAAATGTTTGAAACAAGTGCATTTACAGCACTTTCCGGCATTCCAAGAGGGTTTATATTTGCGGAAAAATCATGCTCGATTTCCCTTGAATAAATGTTACCGCCGTGGATATACTCAGCCATAAAAACCTCCGAAAATAAGCAGTCTGACCGCTACTGCAAGAACAAGCATAATGATAGATGTGCAGTACATCAGTCTGTTGGCACGCCTTATATCTTCATTTTCTATGCTCCGCACGTTATCACCGATAGTTTTCTTTTTGCAAAGCCTTCCGAAATAGTATGCGTCACCTGCAAGCTGTACATTAAGTGCACCGGCGCAAACTGCTTCTGTCTGGGCTGAATTGGGACTTGAATGGTTATATCTGTCACGCTTCCATATACGCAGTGCCGCTTTGCCGTCAAGACCAGTAATGTGAGCCGCAAGCACCATGATAACCGCAGTAATGCGTGACGGGAAAAAGTTCAGAACGTCATCAAGCTTTGCCGCAAAGCGTCCGAAATTAATATAGCGTTCATTTTTATAGCCAATCATTGAGTCCATGGTATTAACTGCTTTGTAAAGCATTCCCATAGGCGCACCCCCCAGCATTATCCAGAAAATCGGCGCAGTTACGCCGTCTGAGGTGTTTTCAGCAACGGTTTCTACTGCCGCTTTTATGATACCTGTTTCATCAAGGCAGTTCGTATCACGTCCCACAATCATTGAAACCGCTTTTCTTGCCTTTTCAGTATCATTTTCTTTTATGGCAGTGTAAACCTTCATGCTCTCCTTTTTCAGGCACTTTGCCGCAAGAAGATAGTAGCAGAGTATTCCCTCGGCAATAATACCCAGCACCACATTTATTTTATAGCAGATAATACACAATGCAAATATTACGCCGTATGAAAGAACCATAACCAATACTGCAAGAACCGTTCCCGAAAGTCGCTCATTTCCATGGGCAATTTTACGCATAAATGTTTCAAGCTTTGAGATGAGCGTACCAATAAGCCTTATTGGGTGGGGCAGCAAATAGGGGTCGCCGAGTATAAAGTCAAGAACAAAGCCGATAAACAGCGGCAGGACCGCAGACAAGTAAACCATTTTATTCTCCCAAAATCCTTAATTTTTTTCCGTCATATTCCGTCAGATAATATCGGCCGTTTTTTATCATGTACTCGTAATAATCTTTTTGCGGTACTGCATATTTTTCAAGCACCACCATAATTGTTCCGCCGTGAACTATAAAAGCAGGTGTGCAGTCACAGGGCAGGGCTGAAACCGTTTGTGTAAATACTGCAGTACAGCGGTTTTTGAAGTCCTCAACACTTTCGCCATTAGGAAAAGGGAGCGTACCGCCGCTGTCTATCCACTTCTGATAGTCAGCATTTCCGTTGAGTTCTTTGTAGTTTCTGCCCTCAAAATCTCCGAAGTCGCATTCACGTAGATCGTCACAGATAAGCTTTTTTACGTCTGGATAAATTATTTCAGCAGTCTGGATACACCTTTTCATGGGACTTGTCACGACTAAGTCACACACCGGATAAGTACGGCTTTGGATAAGTCTTATACCCTTTTCGCAAAGAGGCTCGTCTGTTCTGCCGATATATCTTTTTTCAGTATTGCCATGGGTTTCACCATGGCGTATAAATATTATCTTCATAGTCTATCACTTAATTTTAATCCCACATCCGCAGGTTACCCTTATGACCTCGTTTGCCCTTTCTGCAAGGAAACAGCCTGTCTTTCCGGTCTGCTCACGCCATACACGTTCGTTTTTGTCAATTGGCACAATGCCGTTTCCTATCTCATTCATTATAATGATTATATCCGGATTCTTTTCTATGAGTTTTTTTGAAATTTCTATGGGGTCAGTACCGTTTTCAATACAATGCTTAACTGACTCATGATAATAAGAAATGCACTTTATTCCGTCAGTATTCTCAAAATCAAACGTTTCCCCGTCCACTATGTCTGTGCAGTCAAGACCGTACTTTTCAATGGCATATTCAGTTTTCCCCTGATACGCTCCTCCGACTATCAGAATCATTTTACAGTACCTCCATAAGCTTATGTGACAAAACAATGCAAAGCAATATGGCAAGCTCGCATATCTGCAAAAACCAGCCTGCCAGATCTCCTGTTATTCTGCCGAATCTGCGGTATGAAAAAATACGGTAGTAAGCAAAAGCCGTAAAACCACCAAGTATTGCCGCAATTCCCACAAATGAATCTGAAATTATCATAATGCCGCAGTTTAAAATAATTATAAAAATTTCCGAAGCAACGGTTATTCTTTTGTGAGCAGACTTAACAAAATTCTGCAATGCACCGCCGTTTTTAGCGGATTTGAAAGTAACTGCGGCAAGTCCGCTTAACGCTCTTGACAGGACCATTCCTGCGCCGAAGATCATTAGCAGTTTTTTATCAAATATCTCAGTAAACAAAGCCGTCTGAATAATCAGATAAAGGCAGAGCTTTATTGCGGCGAATGCACCGATATGGGAATCGTTCATTATTTCAAGCATTTTTTCCCTGTCGCCCCATGATGATTTAGCGTCGCACACGTCGCAGAAACCGTCAAGGTGTATTCCTCCTGTTACCGCCGCCGGAATTGCCGTACAGCCAGCCGCAAAAAGTATATTGCCTATATTAAGCTTACTGCATATATAATACCACAAAATAATAAGTCCGCCGCATACTGCACCTATAAGAGGAAAAAAACACAGGGCATATCTGCGGTTTTCCTCTTTCCATTCAGTTCTGGGCATGGGAATTTTAGAGTACATAAGAAACGCTGAAAAAAACGAATTTATTACAGACAATGTGGTTTCTCCCCTTTCAGTATCAGCGGTATTCCGTAAACCGTTTCAATAACACAGTCTGCAATACCGGCAAGACGGGCGTTGAGTTTTCCAAGCTCTTTGATATATTCCGTTGTACCGCTGTCGTAGACTATGCCATCTTCACCCGCCTGACTGGTAACAGCAATGAGCAGTCCGGTTCTGCGGTTGAGCAGTTTAATATCTCTGAATATTTTTTCAGAGGCACTTTTACAGTTTGCAGAAAACATTTCATTTGCACAGAGATTGCCGATACATTCAAGCAGTACTGTCGGCTTGTCCGAAAAGCAGATTTCTGAAACATCAGTATATTTTTCAATGGTTTCGAAGCCTTTTCCGGAACGCATTTTCCTGTGCCTTTCAATTGCCTCGTGAGCGTCATCACCATAGGGCATCATGGTTGCAATATAGTACAGAGGAAGTCCGGATGAAACGGCTATTTTTTCAGCCGCTGCGGATTTGCCGCTTTTGTTCCCTCCTGTAATCAGAATAAACATCAGTATTCCTTATACCTTTCCATTGGAAGTTCATCAAATCTGTGGGCACTGTTATATACAGCCAGTGCGGCGTCAAGCATCGGAAGCATAAGAACACCGCCTGTCCCTTCTCCAAGGCACATTTCCGCTGTAATTAGGGGTTTCATGCCGAGATAGTCAAGCATCATTTTTCCGGCAGGCTCTTTTGAAACGTGAGAGCAAAGCATATACCCCTTTGCTTTCGGGCATATCAGTGCAGCAATTGCCGCCGAAACTGCTGAAATAAAGCCGTCGATTACTATTGGAACATGGTATACTGCACCGCCCAGAAACAGTCCGGCAATTCCTGCAATATCGTATCCCCCCAGCTTCGCAAGAAGTTCAAGAGGTTTTCCCGGAGTGGGTTTGTTTATCTCTATTGCACGTTTCACCGCTGAAATTTTTCTTTTAAGTCCGTCATTGTCAAGTCCGGCGCCCTTTCCGGTTGCGCTTTCGGGGGAAAGACCCAGTATTACCGAGGCAATGGCAGAGGAAGTTGTGGTGTTGCCGATTCCCATTTCACCGGTAACAATGATTTTATATCCCTTTTCTTTCAGTTCACAGACCATGTCCATTCCGGCTGAAATGGCACGTTCCGCCTGTTCCGAAGTCATTGCAGGGCCTGCGGCTATATTTTCAGTACCGTAAGCAATTTTACGGTTCACTATGTTTTCGCATTCAACATCGCTGTTTATGCCTATATCTACCGCTATTACATCAGCATTGCATACACCAGCCATTTTATTTATATTGGACGTTCCCTCTGCCATAGCCTCAGCGACTATTTTTGTAACACTACTGTCACTCTGGGTCACTCCCTCGCAGACAACGCCATTATCGGCGCACATATCCACTACACAGCGTTTTTCAAGTGACACGTTTTCACTTCCGGTAATTCCGGCAATCTGTATCACCGACTTTTCAAGCAGTCCAAGACTATGCAGAGGCTTTGCAACGCTGTTCCAGTGGTCATAGGCTTTCTTTTCTGCGTTAATGTCCGTATCAGTTATCAGTTCGATTCTTTTCATATTCGCTCCTGTATTTCATACAAGCTTTAACAAAGTTTTCAGCAATTTTTACGTCAGAATAAAAATACAAATGAGGGAAACCCATATATGAGTGCATATCAGCATGGACTGCCCTATATTCCTCTCCGTTTCCTGCCTTGCGGGCGGTAAAGTCATTTCCGCAGCTGGTGCTGTCCCAGTAGTGAAATTCATGGGTCTTTATTTCCTCGCCCTTTCTGCACAGCATATTGTCATTATTTGCTTTCAGAAACGTATAGCCGAATCTTTGCAGTTTATCGGTTTTGTAGGCAGTCCCGTCAATCGCTCCTACCATTTCATGCATGACGCCGCATGCATCTTTTATCTGCTTATGCAGGTACATAAATCCGCCGCATTCCGCAATTACAGGCATATTATTTTCAATGGCATTTTTTATCTGTTCAAGCATTTCCTTATTGGCAGAAAGGCTGTCCAGATACAGTTCCGGATATCCTCCGCAGAGAATAATACCGCTTATTCCCTCCGGCAGTCTGCTGTCATTCAGCGGCGAAAACTTCACTATCTCACAGCCAGTTTCTCTCAGAACGTCAAGGTTGTCCTCATAGATAAAACAGAATGCGCTGTCTGCCGCCACGGCGATTTTAACAGGGGCATTACTGCATAAATCTGTGATTACAGGGCGTAAGCTGTCCGGCTTTTCTGTGATTTCAGCAAGTTCGGTAAGCCTTTCTATGTCGATATACTTTTCAGCATATCCGGCAAGAGTATTAAGCTTTGATTTAATGTCTGCTATCTCATCTGCTGTGACAAGTCCGAGGTGACGGCTTTCAAAGGAACAGGAACGGTCATAGGGCATACGTCCGAGGTATTCAGTTCCAAGTTCGTCACATAAAGATCTGATTTCCGGCACAAGCTTTTCTGGCAGACGGTTAAAAACAAATCCGCAGATATTATTGGGCCTGCGGAATGTCAGAAATCCTTTCATGACTGCTCCTACAGAACTGCTCATGCCTTTGCAGTCAACAACCATAACAACCGGCGTTTTTGTATCACAGGCAATGCCGCATGACGAGGATTTTCCGCGCACACCGTCATAAAAACCCATTACGCTTTCTATAACTGAAATTTCTCCTGCATTTTTTTCAAGAATATAGTTTATGGTCTTGCAGTCACAGAACCAGCTGTCGATGTTGCGTGATTTAGTGCCGATTATGCGGCTGTGAAACATGGGGTCAATGTAATCCGGTCCGCATTTAAACGAGGTGACATTCAATTTGCGGTTAACCAGCGCCTGGAGAATAGCACAGGTTACTGTCGTCTTGCCGCAGCCGCTGTTTGTTCCGGCAATCATTATTCTTTTCATTGTATTTTCCTTTTTATGATATAGACAGGGTTTTCCGCTGAAAGCATCGTATGACTGACGATTTTTTTAGTTCTTGTGACTGCAATCTGGGTAATATCCGCTGTCAGTCCAAGCTTTTCAAATATAGTCATACAGTCTGTGAGAGTTTCAAGAGAAACGGCGGTTACTACAAGTTTCACGCTGTTATTTTTATTATACGCCGAATTGATTATTTTTTCAAGCCTGCCGCCTGAACCGCCGACAAAAACGCAGTCCGGAGCAGGAAGAGTTTCAGCAGCGTCGGAGGCGTCAGACTCAATAACTTTTATATTATCGCAGGCAAACCTGCGGCTGTTCTGCTCTGTCAGACGGACAGCAGTTTGATTTTTGTCCACCGCATAAACCGTCCCGTTTTCACATTGCATTGCCATTTCTACCGAAACAGAACCGCTTCCGCAGCCAATATCCCAGCAGATATCATCTCTGCCGATTTCCAGCTTTGAAATCACGGCACAGCGAACCTCTGATTTGGTCATGGGAACTTTATCTCTGATAAACTCGCTGTCGTCAATTCCGGTGCGAGTATTTTTTTCATACTGCGGATTTATTACAACTGCCACGCAAAGCTTTTCAGTTTGCAAACTGGTCAGGTCTCTGGCATTACCGCTGAAAATTCTCTCTTTTTCCATTGAAAGATTTTCGCCTATAAAGACTGTAACGTTTTCAAGAGCGTAATTGCAAAGTTTTTGGCAAAGCTGTGAAACCGTTAGATTTCCCCCAAGAAGAAAAAAGTTTTTCTCATAGCGGCTGACAAGTCTTGCGGCATTGGCATTTCTTCCGTGAAGGGAGGAAAAGTGCATATCCTGCCACGGAATTTTAATTTTTGAGCAGAAATACACCGGAGAGGAAATGCCGCAGATAACCTCAGTTTCCATGTCATTCAGCAGAAGCAAAAGCTTTTGTGCACCGCTGTAAAAGCCGCAGTCGCCAGACATCAGCACAGCAAATTTTTCGTATTCGGATTTTCTGATATAATCAGCAATAATTTCGCTTTTGTATTCGCACAGACATGGTTTTTCAATGCTTTCAAAGGGTTTCAGCATACGCTCTGCGCCAATCAGCAAGTCTGCGTTTCTGATTGCCTCTTCTCCCTCACGGGTCAGAGTGAGATCACCATCCATGCCTGTTCCTACAATATAAATTTTCTTATGCATTTTTTCTCTCCAGAAGTAGTTTTACAGTCTGTGAAACTGAAATCCCGCTTTCCTCCGGTCTGTTAATGACCACAAGCTTTGTTCCGCATTCCTTTGCTGCCGCAGCTTTTTCTTCAAAGCCGCCGTTTCTGCCGCTTTCCTTTGTGACAAGAAATTTTGCGCCGTACTTTTTAATGTGTGCAATATTCTGCTCTTTTGTAAAAGGACCTTTCTGAGCAATTATATTTTCCTGCTTTATTCCAAGCTGTGTACATTGTGAAATAATACTATCAATTGGCAGCACCCTCGCAGCACATCTTTGTGAAAAGTCCGTAATACTGCTGAATGCCGAAAGCTCCTTGCTGCCTGTTGTAAACAGTATTTTTCCGGAAGTATTATTGAGATAATCCGCCGCTGACTTTACATTTTCAAAATATGTTCCGTAATCATCATGCTCGGACTCTCTTTTTACCCTGATATATTCCATATCGCATTCAGCACAGGCTTTTTCTATATTTGCAGTTGCTTCGGAGGCATAGGGGTGAGTGGCGTCAATGACCAGTTCTATGGTGTTTTTGATAATGAAATCAGAAATTTCAGCGGCGTTTTTTCTGCCCGTAAGAATGGTGACACAGCCGCTTTTATCAAGCAGTCCTGCGCCGTATTCTGTAGTAACGCTGACGTATGCCGATATATTGTTTCTGACACATTCCTCACACAGCTGACGTCCCTCGGTTGTACCGCCGAAAATAAGTATTTTACACATTTTTGTAACCCCTCGGCGTGACCATTCTGCCGTTGATGTTTTTGGTTTCGCTATTTCCCACAAAGACCGTTGTGAACATATCAGCAGAAAAGTTTCTCAGCTCTGAAAGGGTCATTATACCGCTTTCTTCGTTGTCCCTGCCGATGTTTTTCACATATCCGCAGACTGTTTCCGGCGCTTTGTATTTCAGCATAATATCGCAGGCTTTCATGAGATAATCGGCTCTTTTTTTTGAGGACGGGTTATAGACAGCAACGGCAAAATCACCTATTGCGGCGCATTCAAGCCTTTTCTCGATTTTTTCCCATGGAGTAAGCAGGTCGGAAAGGCTTATCACTGCAAAGTCATGGGTCAGCGGTGCGCCTAAAACTGCCCCTCCGCTGAGCGCCGCAGTGACGCCCGGTACAATTTCAATTTCAGTTTCGGGGTACTTCTCCCCCATTTCAAGAGCAAGACAAGCCATTCCGTAAACACCGCTGTCACCGCTGCATACAAGAGAAACAGTCCTGCCCTTTACCGCTTCTTCAAAAGCATACTTTACACGTTCTGTTTCCTGACGCATTCCTGTGGAAACAAATTTTTTGTCCGGATACTGCTTCGTCAGAATTTCCGTGTAAACGGTATATCCCACAACAACATCACTTTTTAAAATCGCTGTTTCTGCGGCAAAAGTCAATCCGCTGTGTTCTCCCGGACCGAATCCTACAACATAAAGCATTAAAAAATCCGCCTTTCAAAATCAATATCAGTTTTGTTCAGAGCCGCCGCAAAAGTCATTCCGCTTTCTGAATATTTCGGAACAATTATTATTCCTCCCTCCATTGCCGCACTGCGTTCGCACACATTATCCGCTCCGGTAGTTTCCTGCACAAATTCAGAGGCGCTGAACTCTCCCTCTGCGTTCATAAGCTGTTCAGCTGTGTAAAATTTAAGGCGTATGGAATATTTGCGGCAGAATCTGAGTATTGCCGCTTCGTTCTTTTTAATGTCAATTGTTGCGGCAAAGCGTACCTGAGTAAGATTAATATTATTTCGTTTCAGATTATCCAGAACAAAGTTTTCAAACATTTCATAGTCAGTATTTTTTTTACACCCGAAGCCTACTGAAATACTCTTGGGGACAAGGTTTAAAGTGTGCCGAAACGGTCTTTTGTCCTTGGTTTCAGAAATGCATATTCCGTATTGCGCATTGCAGTCAGCAGTAAAATCGGACGTCAGATTCATATAAGGAAAGTCGCTGGATATACCGATTTTTTCGCTGTTCAGTACTGCTGCCGCAATTTCTTTTGCGGCATTCATATCGCATATATGCAGGTTGTTTGCAACAGCAAAGCTGTCGGGAGAAAACTTTCCTCCGGTATCGGTTGCGGTGGTTATGACAGGTATTGCGCCTGTTTTTTCGGCAATAAATTCAGTCAGCGCATTTGCACCGCCGATATGCCCTGAAAGGAGCGATACCGCAAACTGTCCCTCCTCGTCAATTGCCACAACGGCAGGGTCTGTAAGCTTGGAGCGCATAAGCGGTGCAATTTTTCTTACAGCAATTCCGACGGCGGAAACAAAAATAAGTCCGTCGCAGACATAAAACAATTCGTTTACAAGCTGCTGCAAGTCCTCAAAAATCTCCACATTTTCAACGGGATATTTATGAAAGCAATAGTGCAGGGCGTCGTGTTTTTCATTCAGCGCCGATACGATTTCCGAGGCAATTTTAGCGCCGTTTGCAGTCAGCGAAATAACGGCAAATCTCATTTTACCGCCTTTCTGAATCCAGTTTCAAAAGTTTTGTCGTAAAGCTTTGAAAGGGCATAATCATCTCCGAGAAATCCTCCGATCGCTATAAGCGCAGTTTTGGTTATACCGTTTTCAGCGGCAGTTTCTGCAAGTGATGAAATGTTACAACGGCAGACCTTTTCGTCCTCCCAGCTTGCTTTATACACGATTGCAGCCGGCGTATCTGCACTGTAACCGCCCTTTATAAGCTCTGACGACAGTTCTTTCAGCATACCTGTGCTCAGAAAAATAACCATTGTTGAACCGTGAGCCGCAAGGCTTGCTATGCTTTCTCTGTCCGGCACAGGAGTGCGTCCTGCCATTCGGGTTATGATAACAGTCTGGGACACGTCAGGCAATGTATATTCTGCTTTTAAAGCCGCCGCCACACCGCAGAATGAGCTTACCCCCGGACATATTTCATAGCTGATTCCGAGAGCGTCAAGCTTGTCCATCTGTTCACGGATTGCACCGTAAAGGCAGGGGTCGCCGGTATGCAGTCTGACAGTCATTTTTCCTTCAGACTCTGCTTTTTCAATGGCAGAAATAACCTCGTCAAGAGTCATGTATGCACTGTTGAGTATTTCGCAGTTTTCACCGGCATAGTCAAGCAGTTCCGGATTTACAAGAGATCCGGCATATATAACAAGGTCTGCCTTTTCAAGCAATTTCATTCCTCTTACTGTAATCAGATCCGGCGCACCGCACCCTGCGCCCACAAAATTAACCATTATATTCCTCCGTTATCAATTCAATAAGTTCCTTCGCAGATGAAGTCTGACCGATTATTCCAAATTTGTTTGAAAACATCAGAGCGCCGATTTTAACAGCGTTTTTTACCTTTGCGTCAAGATAGTACTCAGTTTTCTGCATTAGTATTTCGGATACTCTTTCAAGAATTCCGGCATTCTGAAATATTTCCAGAGCAGCGTCAACCGTTACACATTCCGGAATTTTACGCAGAATTTTTATATCCGCTCCGGCGAGTACACCGCAGGTCACAAGCACATCCATGCGTCCGTCAGCCTGTGCAGAATGGGTATTCATTATACCAGCGCCAAGCTTTACAAGTTTTCCGATATGACCCACAATCAGAATACTCTCAAAGCCGTATTCAAGAGCGGAGTCAATTGCCTCACCAATAAAATTACTGCATTTTACGCCCTTGTCAGGGATATACGGCATTTTCTCCGTCAGAAAATCATCGCTGTAATTGCCTATTGTAAGCAGAAGATTTTTCAGTCCCTGTGCCTTTCTGACACGTTCTTCCATGCGGATAGTTTCCACAAGCGCCGCACTGCTCATAGGTTCAACAATGCCGCTTGTTCCGATTATAGAGATTCCGCCCTCAATGCCCATTCTCGGATTGTACGTTTTACGGGCAAGTTCTTCGCCGCCGGGTACTGAAACGGTAATTTTAAAGCCGCCGTAATAGCCATTTTCCTCGGAAATTTCGCTGACCGCCTCTTTAATCATTTTTCTTGGAACACTGTTTATAGCCGCTGCCCCTACAGGCTGGTCAAGAGCCTTTGCTGTAACAATGCCAATTCCCTCTCCGCCGCAGATTTCAACGCCGGAGGAAATCTTTTCAGCCTTTGCAAATACGCTGATACCGTTTGTTATATCGGGGTCGTCACCGCTGTCCTTGACAACAGAGCAGAGAGCATAACCATTTTCAATAATGCTGTTCTGTACGTCAAGTTCAAGGGCAATACCTTTCGGCGTCATTATGGTGATACTGCGTACAATATCTCCGGTCAGCAGCATTTCAGCCGCCGCCTTTGCCGCTGCCGTTGCGCATGAACCTGTTGTGTAGCCGCAGCGAAGTTTCTCTTTTCCATGGTAAATATATCTTTCAAACATTATTTTTCCTTAACAGCAGTAAAAAGGGTGAAATAACCGCATTTGTCCGGTATATTTTCCGTTCCCCTGTAGATTTTTTGAGTAGCAAGACCACAGTCGCAGACCGCATTTATATTCTCAAACCCTTTTTGACTAAGTTTATCCATAATATCCGCAGAATTACGTCCGCTTTTCATGATAACAGCTGTGCAGTCAGCGTCAAGAAACTTTTCAAAGTCAGTGCATGATGACGGCATTATTACAAGCGGATTTTTCCCCTGGACAAGAGGTTCTCCCATTTCTGCTGCAGCGGCACAAAAGCTTGTAACTCCCGCACAGACCGAAATCTGTCCCCCGTTTTCCCTGATTATAGCCGCTATATAGGAAAATGTTGAGTAAACAGAAACATCACCGATATTCAGAAAAGCAATGTTTTTTCCGTTTTCAAGATATGGCAGAAGAGTTTCGGCAATTTCGTTATGTCGTTTCTTAAGTATCTGTCTGTCCTCCGACATAAGAAAATCGAGATATAAGATTTCTTTCTGCGAGATATCGCACACATTTCTGACGATTTCAAGGGCAAGGGTATTTTCTCCTCTTGTACGGGGCACTGCAATGATTTCACACTCATTAATTATTCTGACAGCCTTTAATGTTATAAGCTCCGGGTCGCCGGGTCCTACGCTGATACCATACAATGTTCCTTTCATCACATCACCCCTTTTCCCTGTCATAAAGCTGATATAATAATGCGTTGCAGATTGCGGCGGCAACGGTACTTCCGCCCTTTCTGCCGTCTGCCACGATATACGGCACGTCGTCGCTCATGATAAGCTTTTTGGACTGCTCCACATTGACAAATCCTACTGGTGCACCTATAACCAGCGAGGGATTAATCCTGTGCTCATGGATAAGTTCGTGAATGCGGATAAGGGCGGTAGGAGCGTTGCCTACTGCAAGAATCACATTTTCCCTGCCAAACATATCTGCCGCCTTTTCCATGGAAATTACTGCTCTTGTGACACCGCTTTCCTTCGCCTTTTGTGCCACATCTTTATCACCCATAAAACAGAAAAGCTTACAGCCGAATTTTTCCAATGCCGGCTTGCTGATTCCGGAAAGAGCCATGTTCGTATCAGTCACAATGACTGCACCGTTTTTCAGAGCGTTTTTTCCAAGTTCGGCTGCGTCTGCAGAAAATTTCAGATTGCGGCAGTAATCAAAATCAGCAGTTGTGTGTATCACACGCTTCAGCACCAGCTTTTCAGATTCAGAAAGATGTGTAACATCACCCAGTTCACTTTCTATTATTTCCATACTGTGCTTTTCTATTTCACCGGGAAGAATATTTTCTATCTCCATTTCTGTTCCTTTCACCGTAAACAAAAAAGTCATAACTCCCGCTGTCTGCGGGAATTATGACCAAAACGGATTTTCACCGGATTCCCCTTAAATTTGCAGGTATGCAAAAATAGTTTCCGATAATATTATTTTCAGCAGCCGATAAGCTTTGTAAATTCGGTGTCAAGCTTTGATTCCAGTACAGCTGCTTTTTCCTCAGAATCGCCTGTTGCTGTGTAATATGTCTTGATTTTCGGTTCAGTACCGGACGGACGGATTATAACTCCTGCACCGTCTGTAAGTCTGAACGCAAGAACATTTGACTTCGGGAGCAGTATTTCAGTCTCAGCGCCTGTTTCAATATTTTTTGAAACGCTTGCCTGATAATCGTCAAAACCGATAACCTTACAGCCGGCAATTTCCTCCGGAACATTATTTCTGAGATTTGTCATGATGTCAGACATCTTCTTCATACCGGCAGCGCCCTCAAATGTAAAGCTGTGCTGAGTGTGAACGAAAACGCCGTACTCTTTGTACATATTCTCACGAGCCTGCAGCAGTGAGATACCCTGTGTTCTGTAATAAGCCGCCATTTCGCAGATAAGCATTGATGCAATTACTGCATCTTTATCACGGACATAGCTGCCTGCAAGGTAGCCGTAGCTTTCCTCATAGCCGAAAACAAATCTGTTTTCCTCGCCCTTTTTCTCAAGCAGACCAATCTGTTCGCCGATAAACTTGAAGCCTGTCAGTACTTCAATAACTTCAACGCCGTACTTAGCGGCAATTTTCTTTATGATATCTGTTGTAACGATTGTTTTTACTGTTATCGGATCTTTAGGCATTGTGCCAAGCTTTGTTCTCTGATTGCAGATGTATTCAAGCAGCATTGCGCCTACTTCATTTCCGGAGAAAAGAACATATCCGCCGTTTTCGTCCGGAACTGCAATTCCTACTCTGTCACAGTCAGGGTCGGTAGCAAGGAGAAGGTCTGGCTTTACCTTATCGCAGAGTTTAAGGCCAAGCTCAAGCGCCTCTCTTATCTCCGGGTTTGGATAAGGACAGGTTGTAAAGTTTCCGTCCGGATTTTCCTGTTCCGGAACAACAGTCACGTCCTTGATTCCGATTACGTCAAGGATATGTCTTACCGGCTTGTTGCCTGTGCCGTTAAGTGGAGTGTAAACCACTTTCAGACCGCTGTCTGCCACAAGCTTTGTGTTAATTCCCTGTGCAAGAACATTTTTGTAGTAATCCTCAATAACATCGTTTTCGATGTACTCAATCATGCCGTCAGCAACAGCCTTGTCAAAGTCAACGGTTTTAACGTCTTTGAAAATATCAAGTTTGTTAACTTTCTGAATAACGACTTCTGACGCACTGAGTGAAAGCTGACAGCCATCATTACCGTATGCCTTGTAGCCGTTGTATTTTGACGGATTGTGGCTTGCTGTCACCATAACGCCGGCACTGCATTTCAGCGCTCTTACAGCAAATGAAAGCATAGGTGTCGGCATAAGCTCGCTGTAAATATGAACCTTGATTCCGTTTGCGGCAAATACACCGGCAGCAGCCTTTGCAAATACATCTGACTTTATTCTGCTGTCGTATGATACGGCAACGCTGGGGTTTTCAAATGCATCGTTGATATAGTCGGCAAATCCCTGTGTCGCACGTCTTACAGTGTAGATATTCATTCTGTTGGTACCTGCGCCGATGACTCCTCTGAGTCCGCCTGTACCAAATTCAAGTTCTCTGTAAAAACTGTCATTAATTGCGTCTTCATCATTTTCTATATTTTTAAGTTCACGCTGTAAATCCTCATCGTCAACAGCATTTTCGCACCATAATTTATAAAGGTCTTTCACATTCATATCCTATACCTCCCAAACGATTCCGGAAATAATTCCGGCAAAAGTTGTCAGAATTACTTCGCTGAAATAACCTATTGAATTTTATTATAACACATTTTTATGATTTTGAAAAGATATTTTTATAAAAAAGTTTTTTTATTTT
>DBQM01000031.1 GCA_002305725.1 Ruminococcus sp. UBA1394
ATATGATTGACAAACTTACATTTTGAAAATTAATCCATAAATCTGTCTGAAAACGAATTTTATGCAGACAAACATTATTATCATACATGAAGGAAAAATAACTACATCTCCATATTTTGTATAAAAAGATATATCATTATTCATATAAAATGTACTTTCTATTACACTTTCGGTGTTTAATTCACTTTGTACTATAACTTCACCTTTATTATTTATAACTGAAGATATACCCGTATTGGTAGATGTCAGGACATATCTGTTGTTTTCAACGGCCCTCATTACCGAATGGGAATGATGCTGGTAAAGAGGTATTATTTCACCGAGCCAGGAATCATTGGTCAGTATAATTATAGCCTCTGCGCACTCTTTTACACATTCAGAAACCGAACTTGGAAAAGCAGATTCAAAACATATTGCACAGCCAATCATGCCTTTGTCAGATTTAATCAGACTGCATTCTTCTCCGGCGGAAAAATCTGTTGCGGTAAAATGCAGAGAATCCGATTTAAAAGGATTGTATTCACCGAACGGTACAAGCTGTCTTTTCAGATATACCGCCTCTATTCTGTTATCCGGAAAAAGCGCCATACAGGCGTTATAATACTTTTCATAAAGATTATACTGACTTCCAAAAAGAAGTAGTGCCTTATAATCACAGCATATGTTATAAAGCCTGTTTTTTAATTTGTCAATTGTATAAACATCAGAATGCATTGATGTTTCGGGAAACAGTATCAAATCTGCTTTATCAATTTCAGCAGAGTATAGCAGATCAATATATTTATCAAGAATTTCCTCCGGCTCAGAAGTAAATTTAGTTTCCTTCGGGAAATTCCCCTGAACAATTACTGCTGATGACTCTTTGCCGTTGTTTTCTTTTGTTCTGTTTAAACTGACATAGCCGAATATCATGTTTGCTGATATTATAAAAAATGCTGAAAAAGCAAAAATATATTTTTTTACTGATTTTATATAATAAAAGAACAATGCGATAAAAGCATTTATGAACAGAATAAGCAGGGATATAAAAAGAGTACCGAAAACTGATGCGGATTGTATAAATTCTGAAAAAGGAGTGGCAATATTACCCAGTCTTATCCATGGAAACGCAATCGGGGAAAACATGCCTTGAATCCATTCTCCCAGAATATACATAAAAGGGAAAATCAGCGCTGTTTTAATGGGGGACAGGGAAATAAATCTGAAAATCAATAAAGGAATATTCAGCTGAAGAGAAAGTATCAGAGAAATTGCAGACACAATAAAAAACGAGAGAAGCAGACGCAAAACAAAAATATCTGTTGCCCCTGTTGCCCTTGATACCACATTTGACAGCCATATGAGTGAAAAAAAATAAAGTGAAAATGAATATATAAATATTTTATATATATTGAATTTATATATAATGGAATAGAAATAAGGTGATAACGCAAAAAATATCAGAAATGCATACTTATCTGAATAATATGAAAAGGAGACTGCTATTCCCGATAAAAGCGGGAACAGAATATTTATGATTATGTTTTTGTAATCAGACATAATAAATTTATCATCAAAAGTGATTGTTTCTCCTTTACAGCGATTATATATATAATATAATAAACCGTAGACGAAAAATTATACATTTTGCACTAAAATATAAAAATGAATTAATTCCTTTTCACACCTTTTTAATAAAAGCAAAAATGGACTTGCTTTTTTGTGAATTTTGTTGTATTATATTATTGTATTGTTGTATGAAGGAGCAGTTAGATTATGAAACTGATTTCTGTTATAGTTCCTTGTTATAATGAGCAAGAGGTATTGCCCTTGTATTATGACGAGATGAATAAAATCATGGCACAGATGAAAGATGAGCATAATGATATTGATTTTGAACTTTTATTTATAAACGATGGTTCAAAAGACAACACCTTGAAAATGCTCAGGGAATTATCTGAAAAAGATAAGCGTGTGCGTTATATTTCATTTTCAAGAAACTTCGGAAAAGAAGCAGGTATGTATGCAGGACTTGAAAATGCAAGAGGCGACTATGTAGTTATTATGGACGCAGATTTGCAGCATCCTCCGGCTTTTATTCCGGCTATGTATAACTACGTCTCAAAAGAGGGATATGACTGCGCAACTACAAGACGTGTAAGCCGAAAGGGAGAATCTAAAGTTCGTTCTTGGTTTGCCATGAAATTCTACAAAATAATGAACAAGATATCTCAGACTGAAATTGTTGACGGCGCACAGGATTTCCGCTTTATGACAAAGCAGATGGTTGATGCGATTCTTTCAATGAAAGAATACAACAGATTCTCAAAGGGAATTTTCAGCTGGGTCGGCTTCAATGTCAAGTATATTGAATATGAAAACGTTGAACGTGCTGCCGGAACTACTGCATGGTCATTCTGGAAACTGTTCATGTATTCGCTGGAGGGGATTTTTGCTTTTTCAACAGCACCTCTTGCCCTTGCATCACTCCTCGGAATTCTGAGCTGTCTTGTAGCTTTTATATGGATAATTGTTATTATTGTCAAGACACTTGTTTTCGGAGAAAGCGTCCAGGGATTTCCCACTATTATGTGTGCTATATTTTTTATCGGCGGACTTCAGCTTTTCTGTACAGGTATTCTCGGACAGTATTTATCCAAAACATATCTTGAAACAAAAAACCGTCCGATTTACATAATCAGTGAAACTGATAAAAATACTTCTAAAAGCAAAACATAAAAAGCATGAAGAAAATCAGTAAAATTTCAGTTTCATCCAAAGATGTTCTGACTAACAAGTATTTTAAAGCAGTAATTATTATTCTTTTGCTTGTAATGATTATTATGTCAGTTGTTCTTATAAAGGTTTATATTGATATTAATAAGAAGAATGCTGAGAATGATAATTCTGCAAAAAATATTATAACTCAGATGGAAAAAAATATTGATGAGTATACAATATTTGAAGATGAAAACGGATTGTTGGGCGTTTCAGACAAGAACGAACGTGTTATTATTGAGCCTTACTGGGACGATATTTATATATTGTCAGAGAACAGATTCATTGTAGGCAGAGAGTTTGATAATGATAAAAAAATGGGTATTATAGACAATGAGTCAAATATTCTTGTTCCATTTACATTTAAAACTTTCAAATCTTTCAGTAGTGAATTTGTCGGGGGGTTTACAGGAAATAACAATGATTTTTTCCTGTTTGACAAAAAAGGTGAAGTACTTGCAGATAATATCTGGACAGGCTATAAATATTCAGACGGAATGATGTATCTGAATGATTCAGAGGATGAATATCGCTGTAAATTTGTAGATGGTGTTTTTCAGTATGTTTATGTTAATTTCAGCCGTGCTCCCGGAAATGTTTCTTTTAATATAGCTTTGACAGATCCGGATAAAATCAGAAAAACCGGTGTGGACGATTTAAAAAGAATTGCCGATATAACAGAAGGTTATCTTGATTTTTTAATATCCGGAAACAATAATTCTGATATTGCTGATTTGACTTCTGAACAGTATTATTCAGCACTTTCATCAAACGATTTTTTTAAAGGGTGCAATGTTAAAAAAATTTCTGACTGCAGTATAGATTTTTCAGAAGAAAAATCTGTTATGTCATATAACGTAAAACTGATAGTTAATTATGACTATAAAAAGAAAGATATAGATTTAAAGAATATTTCTTCTGAAATAATATTTAATATTGTCAGAGATGAAAATAACAGACTTGTTCTGAAAAGTATTAATAAAACTGAATTATAAATTCCGGTAAATATCCGGTATTATAAAATAATTGATTTAAGGTGAGAAAATGAAAAAAGTTGCAATTGTCATGGGAAGCGACAGCGATTTTCCTGTTGTAAAAAGCGCTGTATTAAAATTAAAGGAATTTGGTGTACCTTATGAGGTTCACGTTATGTCAGCTCACAGAACGCCGTCACAGGCAGCAGAATTTTCTGCTAATGCTGAAAAAAACGGCTTTGGGGTAATTATTGCAGCTGCCGGAAAAGCGGCTCATCTCGGCGGAGTTCTTGCTGCTCATACTATCCTTCCTGTTATTGGCATACCAATAAAGTCATCAACTCTTGACGGTCTTGACGCATTGCTTGCTACCGTTCAGATGCCGAGTGGTATTCCTGTTGCAACAGTTGCAATAGACGGTGCTGCAAATGCGGCTATTCTTGCTGTTCAGATGCTTGCTCTGTCAGATAAAGACCTTTCAGACAAGCTTACTGAAATGAAAACAAAAATGGCAGAAGAAGTTGTCCGCAAGGATGAAATAATGTCAAAAGATATTGAGGAACTGCTTAAATAAGCTATTTATTCGCCGGTATAAACGGCGTTAAACTTAAAATTTTATAAGCTATCAGCCGGCTGATTCACCGGCGGAATGGAGAAAAAAATGGAGAATATCACAAAAGCTGAACAGCTTTACGAAGGCAAAGCAAAGAAAGTTTATGCAACTAATGACCCGGACTGCGTTATTGTTGACTACAAGGACGACGCAACTGCATTCAACGGTGAAAAGAAAGGAACTATTGTAGGCAAGGGCGTTATCAACAATAAGATGACAAACTATATGTTCGGACTTCTTGAGAAGGAAGGCATTCCTACACATCTTGTAAAGGAAATCAGCGACCGTGAAACTATCGTAAAGAAAGTTGAGATCGTTCCTCTGGAAGTTATCGTAAGAAACGTTGCTGCCGGCAGCTTTTCAAAGAAACTCGGCATCGAAGAGGGTACTCCGCTCAAGCAGCCTACTCTTGAATTCAGCTACAAAAATGATGACCTGGGCGACCCGTTTATCAACAAGTACTACGCTCTCGGTCTTGACCTTGCAACTGAAGAAGAAATTGATACTATTACAAAGTATGCATTCAAAGTAAACGAATTTATGGTAAAGTTCTTCAAGGAAATAAATATTGACCTTATAGACTTTAAGATTGAATTCGGAAGATTCCACGGTCAGATCATTCTTGCTGATGAAATTTCACCTGATACCTGCCGTTTCTGGGACAGCACTACACACGAAAAGCTTGACAAGGACAGATTCAGAAGAGATATGGGCGGCGTTGAAGAAGCATATCAGGAACTTATGAAGAGAGTTATGGGAGCTTAATGTAATGGGTGGTTTTTTTGGAGCTGTTTCGTCAAATGACTGTATTCAGGATGTTTTTTTCGGAACAGATTATCATTCACATCTTGGTACAAGAAGGGGAGGACTGACTTCCTTTTCACCTGAGCTTGGTTTCCAGAGAAATATTCACAGCATTGAAAATTCACCGTTCAGAACAAAGTTTGAAAAAGACGTTGAAAAGATGAGAGGAAACATCTGTATCGGCTGTATCAGCGATACAGACCCTCAGCCGATTATGGTCCGCTCAAAGCTTGGATTGTATGCTGTATGTTCAATCGGTATCATCAACAATGCCGAAAAGCTTTCAGATGAGCTGCTTGAAAAAGGCTGTGCAAACTTTGAAACAATGAGCAGCGGAAATATTAATTCCGGCGGACTTATCGGTGCACTTATCGCTCAGAAGGATTCTTTTGTTGAAGGTATCAGATATGCGCAGGAAAAGATTGAAGGCACTATGTCACTTGTCATAATGACAAAGGATTCAATTATCTGTGCAAGGGACAAATCCGGCCGCCTTCCTATCGTAATTGGAAAAAGGTCTGACGGATATTGTTTCTCTTTTGAATCATTTGCTTTTCAGAAACTGGGATATACAACCTGTCATGAACTGAAAGCAGGAGAGATAACAAAGCTTACCAAAGACGGTTTTGAGATACTCAGCGAGGGTACTGATGATATGAAAATATGTACATTCCTATGGACATATTACGGCTACCCCAATGCCTGCTATGAGGGTGTAAACGTTGAAGTCATGAGAACAAGAAACGGTGAAATCATGGCTGAAACTGATATAAAAAACGGCAGACTTCCGGACGTTGACTATGTCTGCGGCGTACCGGATTCCGGAATACCTCATGCAATCGGCTACGCTAATAAAAGCGGTATCCCTTTTGCAAGACCGTTTATCAAATACACTCCGACATGGCCGAGAAGCTTTATGCCGACAAATCAGTCAATGAGAAACCGTGTTGCTAAAATGAAGCTTATTCCTGTACACGAACTTATTGAGGGAAAAAAGCTGCTGTTTGTAGATGACAGTATTGTCAGAGGAACTCAGATGAGGGAAACTGTTGAGTTTCTTTATGAAAACGGTGCCAAGGAAGTACATATGCGTTCTGCCTGTCCGCCAATAATGTACGGCTGCAAATACCTTAATTTTTCACGCAGTACATCTGAGCTTGAACTGATTGCAAGACAGATTATTGATGAAAATGAAGGTGCAGAGGGAATAAAATATATTCAGGAGTACAGCGATTCAGGTACTGAAAGAGGCAGATTTTTAAGAGATGAGATTTGCCGCAGACTGAAACTTACCTCTCTTGAATTTCAGTCACTTGAAGGTACTGTAAGAGCAGTGGGGAAACCTGAGTGTCAGCTTTGTTCCTATTGCTGGAACGGAAGGGAATGATTTAATTGCTAACAGGATTGCACGAAGAATGCGGTGTTTTCGGAATTTATACCAATTCAACTGAGGACGTTGCATCACAGACATATTTTGCTCTCTATGCTCTGCAGCACAGAGGACAGGAAAGCTGCGGCATCGTTGTAAACGATAAGGGTGTTTTCTCACACCATAAGGATTTAGGACTTGTTCCTGAGGTATTTAATGAGGAAAATCTCAAAAAACTTGGACTGGGAAATATAGCAGTCGGTCATGTAAGATATTCCACCACAGGAATGTCAAACCGCTCAAATGCTCAGCCGCTTGTTGTAAGGCATATCAAAGGACCTCTTGCCATTGCACATAATGGAAATCTGGTCAATGCCCGTGAGCTGAGGGAAAAATATGAACTTAAAGGCGCTATTTTTCACAGTACAAACGATACTGAGGTAATTTCCTACGCAATAACGGAACAGCGTCTTATACAGCCTTCTATTGAAAAATCTGTAGAACAGGCCATGTATAAATTCAAGGGTGCATATTCGCTGGTAATAATGTCACCTACAAAACTTATTGCCGCAAGGGACCCGCAGGGATTCAGACCTCTTTGCATGGGCAGGACAGCTGACGGTGCAATAGTATTTGCGTCAGAAACCTGCGCACTGGACAGTATTGGCGCTGAATTTGTAAGAAATGTTGAGCCGGGTGAAATTGTGGTGGTTGACAAGGACGGTATCAACTCTATTAAGACACACTGCGGACAGAAAACATCAATGTGTGTATTTGAGTATGTCTACTTTGCAAGACCGGATTCTGTTATTCAGAATGTCTGCGTACACAACGCACGTCTGAAAGCAGGAGAAATACTCTGGAAAGAACACCCTGTTGACGCTGATGTAGTTATCGGTGTACCGGACAGCGGTCTTGACGCAGCACTTGGATTTTCAAGAGCGTCAGGCATACACTACGGAGTAGGATTTATCAAAAACAGATATGTAGGACGTACATTTATCCAGCCTACTCAGTCACAGCGTGCAAATTCTGTAAGAATCAAGCTTAATGTTATAAAGGACGTTGTAAAAGGCAAAAGAGTTGTCCTGATAGATGACAGTATTGTAAGGGGAACAACCAGTGCAAGAATTGTCAATCTTATAAGAGAAGCAGGAGCTAAGGAAGTTCATATGAGAATTTCATCACCGCCGTTTACAAATCCATGCTATTTTGGTACTGATATTGACAGCAAGGAAAATCTCATAGCCTGCAAAATGTCAGTTGATGAAATTGCAAAGGAGATCGGCGCTGACACACTGGGTTATTTAAGCATTGACGGCGTAAAAAGTATTGCAGCAGATGCAGACTGCGATTTCTGCGTCGGATGCTTTAACGGTGAATATCCGATAGAAGTTCCTAAGGAAATGCCTAAGGATAAATTTGAAAGAAAAATAGGAGAATAAGGAGCAGATTAATGAAGAGTTTTTCAGAAAGTTACAAAAAGGCCGGCGTTGACGTAACTGCCGGATATAAAGCTGTTGAATTAATGAAATCTCATGTTGCAAGAACAGCTACAAGCGGTGTTCTCACAGGAATAGGCGGTTTCGGTGGATTGTTTGAACCTGACCTTACCGGTATCAGCAAGCCGGTGTTTGTTTCCGGTACAGACGGTGTCGGAACAAAGCTTAAAATTGCATTTCTGATGGATAAGCACAATACAATTGGTATTGACTGTGTTGCAATGTGTGTAAACGATATAATCTGCTGCGGCGCTGCTCCGCAATTTTTCCTTGATTATATTGCAGTTGGCAAAAACTACCCTGAAAAGGTCGCCGAAATTGTTTCCGGTATTGCAGACGGCTGTGTTGAAGCAGGCTGTGCTTTAGTAGGCGGCGAAACTGCTGAAATGCCTGGATTTTATCCTGTTGATGAATATGATGTTGCTGGCTTTTCTGTCGGCGTAGTGGACAAGGACAAGATTTTAAAACCGGAAAATCAGAAAGCCGGAGATATTCTCATCGGAATCAAGTCAAGCGGCGTTCATTCAAACGGTTTTTCACTTGTAAGAAAAATATTTACAGTTAATGAACAGACTCTTGCAAGACATTTTTCTGATCTGGGCACAACTCTTGGTGAATGCCTGCTTACACCTACAAAAATCTATGTAAAGCCAATTCTTAACCTCATTAAGCAGGTTAATGTAAACGCAATTTCACATATCACAGGCGGCGGATTTTACGAGAATATTCCTCGTTCACTTCCAAATGGTCTTTCTGCTAAGATTGAAAGAAATGCAATTCAGATTCTGCCTATATTTGATCTTATTGCAAGAACCGGACATATTCCTGAAAGGGATATGTTTAATACATTTAACATGGGTGTCGGCATGACAGTTTCAGTTGATAAGAACGACGCTGACAAGGCTATTGAAATTCTCAACAGTTCAGGGGTTGAAGCTTATATTCTTGGTGAACTCGTTGAAAGCGACGAAGGCGTAATCATCAGCTGATTTGCGGAATGGAGTTTGTTATGGCGAATTGTGAAAAGCCGGTAAAAAATATAGTTGTACTTGTTTCCGGAGGAGGAACAAATCTTCAGGCACTTATTGAAGCAGAAAAAAGCGGAGAAATTTACGGTGGAAAGATTTCCTGTGTTATTTCCTCAAAGGAAGACGCCTACGCTCTTGTCCGTGCAGAAAAAAACAATATTAAAACAAGAGTTATTCCACGCAAAAATTACGACAACAGCAATGAATACAGCGAAGCTATTCTTGCAGCATTGCTTGAAGAAAAGGCTGATCTGATTGTCCTTGCCGGTTTTATGACAATACTTGGAGAGCAGATAATAAAAGCGTTTCCGTATAAAATCATAAACGTTCATCCGGCATTGATTCCGTCATTCTGCGGTCAGGGTTTTTATGGTTTAAAGGTACATGAGGCGGCGCTTGAATACGGCGTTAAGGTAAGCGGTGCTACTGTTCATTTCGTTAACGAAGAAGCTGATGCAGGCGCAATAATACTGCAGAAGCCCGTTGAAGTAAAGAATGACGACACACCGGAAGTCCTCCAGAAAAGAATCATGGAAGAAGCTGAATGGAAGATACTGCCAAAAGCAGTTTCACTTTTCTGTCAGGATAAGCTAAATATTAAGAATGGAAAAGCATATATAGCGGAATAATGTATATGGGGATTATGAAAAATTTACAGAAGGTGCAAAAATATTTCATTTGCTTTGTCTGGTATTCTGTGCTTGGCTGGTGTTATGAGGTTGTCCTTGAAACATTGATTTATCGCTGGGGTTTCAGCAACAGGGGAGTGCTTTTCGGACCGTATTGTCCGGTTTATGGATTCGGTGCGCTGGCATTTATATTAAGTCTTGGATGGCTTATGAATAAAAAGGATAAGCTCTGGCTTAATATAATTAAACCGGTAATAATATTTACAGGGTGTATGGCTATTGCTACTGCTATAGAATTAGCCGCAAGCTACATCCTTGAATATGCAACAGGTTCATGGCCGTGGCAGACCTATGAAAGCTACAAGTACAACTTTCAGGCAAGAATTGCTTTGTCAACATCAGTCCGGTTCGGAATCGGCGGAACAGTTTTTCTGTACATAGTCCAGCCTTTTTTTTAATGGCTGATAAGTAAAATGAATACAAAGGTAAAAAATATAATTTCTGTATTTATGCTGTCTGTACTTTTAATTGACTGTATTTTTACCTTTTTCGTAAGCAGATATATTTAAAATAAACCATAAATTGTATTTATGAAAGGATTACAATTATGAAAAAAATTGACATAAAAAAAGAACTCAGCGAAAATGCCTATCCTGGCAGAGGAATCATTATTGGAAAATCGGCTGACGGAAAATATGCTGTAACAGCTTATTTTATTATGGGCAGAAGCGAAAACAGCAGAAACAGAGTATTTGTTGAAGACGGAAACGGAATCAGAACTCAGGCTTTCGACCCTGCAAAGCTTACAGACCCAAGCCTTATAATTTATTCTCCTGTAAGAGTACTGGGAAACAAGACAATTGTAACAAATGGTGACCAGACTGATACAATTTATGAGCTTATGAATAATCAGATGACATTTGAACAGGCTCTCAGAACAAGAGAATTTGAACCGGACGCTCCGAACTACACTCCGAGAATTTCTGGTATTATCAAGGTTGAACCGGAAAAAACATTCAATTATGCAATGTCAATCCTCAAAAGTGCAAACGGAAATCCGGATTCCTGCAATAGATTCACATTCACCTACAACAATCCGATTGACGGCGAAGGTCACTTTATTCATACATATATGTGTGACGGAAATCCTCTGCCAAGCTTTGAGGGTGAACCAAAGCTGATTTCCATTGAGGGAAATATCAGTGAATTTGGTGACAGACTCTGGGAAAATCTCAATCCGGATAATAAGGTTTCTCTGTTTGTAAGATACATTAATCTGTCAGACGGAACGTTTGAATCAAAAATATATAATAAAAACAAGTAAGAGAGGAAAAGTATATGTCATCAGAAATGTCTTTAAAATATGGTTGTAATCCTAACCAGAAACCGGCAAGAATCTTTATAGAAGATAAGGAACTTCCTATTGAAATACTCAACGGAAAGCCAGGATATATCAATCTGCTCGACGCATTTAACGGCTGGCAGCTTGTAAAGGAACTGAAAGAGGCAACAGGTCTTTGTGCTGCTACATCATTCAAGCACGTTTCACCGGCAGGTGCTGCTGTGGGACTTCCGCTTTCTGACACATTAAAGAAGATTTACTTTGTCGACGATTTAGGTGAGCTTTCACCAATGGCGTGTGCTTACGCAAGAGCAAGAGGCGCTGACAGAATGTCATCATACGGCGATTTTGTCGCACTGTCAGATACCTGCGACAAGGCTACTGCTCTTATGCTTCAGAGAGAGGTTTCAGACGGAATAATTGCGCCCGATTACACACCGGAGGCACTTGAAATTCTCAAGTCCAAACGCAAGGGTACTTACAATGTAATCAAAATCGACCCGAATTATATTCCCGAAGAAATTGAAAAAAAACAGGTTTTCGGAATCACATTTGAGCAGGGAAGAAACAATTTTGTCATTAATAATGAGCTTCTTGACAATATTGTAACAGATAACAAGAATATCCCTGACGACAAAAAGCGTGACCTGCTGATTTCTCTTATTACACTTAAATACACACAGTCAAACTCTGTATGCTATGTCAAGGACGGACAGGCTATCGGAATCGGTGCAGGACAGCAGTCAAGAATCCATTGTACAAGACTTGCCGGCAACAAAGCTGATATCTGGTGGCTCAGACAGGCTCCGCAGGTTCTCAATCTGAAATTTGTTGACGGTATCCGCCGTCCTGACAGAGATAATGCTATTGACGTGTATATTTCTGACGAGTATATGGACGTTCTTGCTGACGGTGCATGGCAGAACATTTTCAAGGAAAAGCCGCCTGTATTCACAAAGGAAGAGCAGAAAGCATGGCTTGCGCAGAATACTGACGTATGCCTTGGCTCAGACGCATTCTTCCCGTTCGGCGATAACATTGAAAGAGCGAAGAAAAGCGGTGTTTCCTACATTGCAGAACCAGGCGGTTCTATCAGAGATGACAATGTAATTGAAACCTGCAATAAGTATAATATTGCAATGGCATTTACCGGAATGAGATTGTTCCATCACTAATAAAAGTTCAGGAGAAATTTTTATGAATATACTTGTAGTCGGCGGAGGCGGCAGAGAACACGCAATAGTAATGAAGCTTGCCGAAAGCCCTAAGGTTGATAAGTTATACTGTGCACCTGGCAACGGCGGTATTGCTAAATATGCTGAGTGTTTTGATGTTAAGGCAACTGATATTGACGGTGTTACTGCCCTTGCTGAAAAGCTTGCAGTTGATATGGTTGTAGTTGCGCCTGATGACCCGCTTGTAATGGGCATGGTTGACACTCTGAATGCAAAAGGAATCAGAGCATTCGGTCCTGATAAAGCAGCGGCAATCATTGAGGGAAGTAAGGTTTTTTCTAAAAATCTTATGAAGAAATATGGTATTCCTACTGCAAAATATGAGGTTTTTGATATTTCATCTGCCGCAATAGCTTACATCGAAAAGGAAAACAAATACCCGGTTGTTGTAAAAGCTGACGGTCTTGCACTTGGCAAGGGTGTTATCATTGCCCAGAGCTTTGACGAGGCAAAGAACGCAGTTAATTCCATTATGGAAGACAGGATTTTCGGAAACAGCGGTCTTAACGTTGTAATCGAAGAATTTCTTACAGGTCCGGAGGTATCTGTACTGTGCTTTACTGACGGTACAGCTGTAAAGCCAATGATTTCTTCTATGGATCATAAGAGAGCCAATGACAATGACGAAGGACTGAATACAGGCGGAATGGGTACAGTTGCGCCTAATCCGTGCTATACTCCCGAAATTGCTCAGAGATGTATGGACGAAATATTTATCCCGACAATCAATGCAATGAACGCTGAAAACCGCAAATTTAAGGGCTGCCTTTATTTTGGTCTTATGCTTACACCGGACGGACCTAAGGTAATTGAGTATAACTGCCGTTTTGGTGACCCCGAAACACAGGTTGTACTGCCGTTGCTTGATACCGACCTTGTTGATGTTTTTGATGCAGTTATTGATGAAAAGCTCAGCGATATGGATATAAAGTGGAAAAATGAATCTGCTGCCTGTGTTATTCTTGCCAGCGGAGGATACCCTGTAAAGTATCAGTCCGGATACACAATAAAAGGTCTTAACGAAAAAGGACAGCTGGACGGTTATCTTGTTTATCACGCAGGCACTAAAGCCGACGGAGATGAAATTAAAACTGCCGGAGGACGTGTTATCGGCGTAACTGCTACGGCTGCTGACCTGGAAAGCGCACTTGAAAAGGCATATAAGGGTGTAAATTTAATTGATTTTAAGGATATGCACTACAGAAAAGATATCGGACAGAGAGCACTTAAATATATTAAATAATCCACTTTTATAAATATATAATATTATTTGTACATAAACTATAAATAATATTAATGATTGGAAGTAATAAAAATGCTGTTAGACAGATATTTACCAAGAATCGAATTTGATAGTTATGAGGATTTCAAGGAAAATTACAAAGTAAATGTTCCGGAAAACTTCAATTTCGGATTTGATATAGTAGATGAATGGGCGAAAACTGAGCCAGATAAAATGGCGCTTGTATGGTGTAATGATCATAACGAGGAAAAGAAGTTTACTTTTACTGATATTTCAAGATTATCCAACAAGGCAGCAAACTATTTTAAAAGCCTTGGTATTAAAAAGGGAACTGTTGTAATGCTGATCCTCAGAAGAAGATGGGAATACTGGGTCTGCGCTGTTGCTTTGCATAAAATCGGTGCAATTCTGATCCCAGGAACATTACAGCTTACAAAAAAGGATATTGTTTACAGAGGAAATGCTGCAAATATTTCTGCAATTGTATGCCTCCCCGATGAGTTTGTAATTGAGCAGGTAACTGCTGCACAGCCGGAAATACCGACTTTGAAAACCAAGATCATTGTTGATAAGAAAATTGACGGCTGGGAATATTTTGAGGAAAAAATTGCGGAATTTCCGGATACTTTTGAGCGTCCGACAGGGGAGGAGGCAAACAGGTGGGATGACATTATGCTCGTCTACTTCACCTCCGGAACGACCGGTATGCCTAAAATGGTTCAGCATAACTTTGCGCATCCGCTGGGACATATTGTGACAGCTAAATACTGGCAGCAGGTACAGGAAAACAAACTGCACATGAGTGTTTCCGATTCAGGCTGGGCAAAGTTTGGCTGGGGTAAAATTTACAGTCAGTGGATTTGCGGTGCTGTAATTTTTGCTTACGATATGGACAAATTTGTTCCGCTGAATCTTCTTAAAAAGATAACAGAATATAAGGTTACAACATTCTGCGCACCTCCGACAATGTTCCGTTTCATGCTTCAGGAAGATGTAAAATCATTTGATTTGTCAAGCATAAAAACCTGCTGTATTGCCGGAGAACCGCTTAATCCCCAGGTTTTCAATGACTGGTACAAACTCACAGGATTAAAGCTGCGTGAAGGATTTGGTCAGTCCGAGGGCTCCGTACTGATTGCCAATTTTAAATGGCTTGAACCGTCTGCCGGTTCAACAGGAAAGCCTGCGCCACTTTATGATATAAAACTCATAAATGACGAGGGTAAGCAATGCAAGCCTAATGAAGAGGGAACTATTGTAATCAATGACGTCAAAGGCAATCCGCCGGTTGGACTTTTTACCGGATATTATCACAATCCTGAAATGACGGAAGAAGTGCTTTTAGGTAAATGGTATGATACCGGAGATGTTGCGGTAATGGACGAAAACGGTTACTACTGGTTCATGGGCAGAAATGATGACGTTATCAAATGTTCCGGATACAGAATAGGACCTTTTGAGGTTGAGAGTGCAATACTTGAGCACCCGGCAGCTGTAGAATGTGCTGTTACATCAGCACCTGACCCTATCAGAGGACAGGTGGTAAAGGCGACTATTGTACTTGCAAAGGGATATGAGCCAAGTGATGAACTTACAAAAGAGATTCAGAATCACGTAAAAAAAGTTACTGCTCCTTACAAATATCCGAGAATAGTTGAATATGTTGATGAACTGCCTAAAACAATAAGCGGTAAAATCAAAAGAAAAGAAATACGTCAGAAGGATAATGACGTGAAATAAGAAAATATCCGGAGGAACTAATGAACCAGCGTTTACCTTATCTTCAGCAGAAAACATTAAAGCTAACCGTTTCTCCGGGTGTTTATCTTATGAAAGATAAGCATAATGACATAATTTATATAGGCAAGGCAAAAAATCTGAAAAACAGAGTTACAAGCTATTTCAGAAATAACCCTGACCATACTCCAAAGGTTGCTAAAATGGTAGAAAATGTTTTTGACTACGATTTTATTGTAACTGATAGTGAATATGAGGCTTTATTACTGGAATGCAGTCTTATCAAGCAGCATAAACCTAAGTATAATATTCTGCTTAAAGATGATAAAGGATATCACTATATTAAAATTTCGAATGATGCTTTTCCCCGTATAACTGCTGAAAAACAGTCTGATAAAAACGGTACTTATTTAGGACCGTATATGAGTTCTTTTGTGGCAACTCAAACTGTCCGTGAGGTAAACAAGCTTTTTAAGCTGCCGACCTGTAAAATCAAATTTTCAGAAAAGCCGCATAAAATGCGCCCATGTCTGAATTTCCATATTAATCAGTGTATAGGTGTATGCAATGGAAATATCAGCTGTGAGGAATACAATAATATAATCGAACAGGCTGTTGAGTACATCAAAAACGGAAGTGAATCCTCAATAAAAAGCTTACAGTTTCAGATGGAACAGGCTGCTGAAAAGCTTGATTTTGAGCGTGCAGCAAGAATAAGGGACAGGATAAGGGCAATTTCAAAATCAAATGAAACCCAGAAAATCCTTGACTTAAACATGGTAAACTGCGATATAGTTGCGTCTGCAAAAAGTCCGAATGGTTCGTGTATCTCTGTATTGATGTACCGTGATAACAAACTTTACGATAAAACTTCATTTTATTTCTCAATGAATGAATATGAAGAAAATCTGATAGAAAGCTTTGTTTTGCAGTATTATTTAAATAAGTCGAATTGCCCTAAAAATATTTATTTTGATTCTGAGTTTTCTGATTCCGAAATTGTTAATAAGGCTTTAAACGAACAGTTTGGCTGCAATATCAGGTTTTATTTTCCTAAAAAAGGAAATATGCTTAAATATGTAATGCTTGCCAAAAAGAACGCAGAAGAATATTTGTCAATTAAAAATAACCGCACCGGAAAAGAAATTGAGGCTCTTGATGAACTGGGTGAAATACTTGGTCTGAAAAAGCCGCCTATGTACATCGCAGTGACTTTCTTAAAATTACAGACCGGAAATTTGATTTTATTTTTCTCGATCCACCTTATAATAAGGGGATTTTAGCGGAAATTCTTCCTCAATTGAGTAAAAATCTCAATTATAACGGTAAAATTTTCTGTGAACATGAACAAAATCTTGTAATGCCGGAAGAAATTCAGGGTTTATGCTTGAAAAAAACATATAAATATGGTAAAATAAAAGTGTCGTTATATTGTTTGTCCGGGGAGGAATAAAATTTGAGAAAAATTGCTGTTTGTCCCGGAAGCTTTGATCCAATTACATTTGGTCACCTTGATATTATAAAACGAGCTTCCATGCTTTTTGATAAGGTTATAGTTCTTATATCTGTGAATGCGGCTAAAATGCCAAGCTTTACATTATACGAACGTATGATGATGATTAGTAAAAATACTGAACAGTTTGACAATGTTGTTATTGATATTCTTGATGGATTGCTTGCGGATTATGTAAAGAATGTCGGTGCCATTGCTATTGTAAAAGGATTAAGAGCAGTAAGTGACTTTGAATATGAATTTCAGATGGCATTGGCTAATAAAAAGCTTTATTCCGGCGCTGAAACTGTCTTTCTTACAACATCTGCTGAAAATATGTATCTGAGTTCAAGCGTTGTAAAGCAGATTGCTCAGTTCGGCGGTGACATAAGTCCTTTTGTTCCGGAGAATGTACTTGAATTTATTCAAAGCAGACTTGTAAAGGAGTAAAATAATTATGAATAAGATTGATGATATTTTAGATGAAATGGACGATGTGCTTGATAAAGCCAAGCCGTTCCCGTTTGCAGGAGATAAGAAAGTCGCAAATACTGACCGTTTAAGAGACCTTGTAGATGATGTAAGACTTCATCTGCCTTCAGAAATTAAGGAAGCAAGAGGAATTGCATTTGACAAGGAAAGAATTCTCAATGAAGCAAAGGAAAAAGCAGATGCAATTATAAGACAGGCCGAAAAAAGAGCCGCTGCAATGGTAATGCAGGACACAATTGTTCAGGAAGCCAAGAAAAAAGCACTTGATATTTTAACACAGGCTAAAACCAATGCAACTAAAATCACAAAGGATGCTAATGATTACACAGAAAATCTGATGAATAAAACTGAAAAATTCATGGCAGTTGTTTTGCAGGATGTTCGTAAAACTAAAAGTTCAATGCGAGATAAAAGATAATTGAATTGTTTCTGGTTTGTAACCAAATCGAAATCTTTTTGAAAACAATGTATGATATAATATTAATGTAAACGCAAAGGAGCGTATCGTAACTGATACGCTCTTTTTTTGTTTTATAAACTTTAAAGGTGGAATTATTATGGACAAAATCGATGTAAAGCTGATAACATTACTACAGGAAAATGCAAGATATCCATTAAAATTTCTTGCATCTCAGGTTTTTCTATCTGCACCGGCAGTTTCATCAAGAATTGACAAGCTTGAAAAACAAGGTATAATTCTTGGATATAATACAGTTATAGATAAGCAAAAGCTTGGATATCATATTACGGCGTTTATTAACCTTGAAATGACCCCAAATCAGAAGCCGGAATTTTATCCTTTTATACAGCAGTGTCCAAATGTACTTGAATGCAATTGTGTTACAGGCAGTTTTTCAATGCTTATAAAAGTTACATTTCACAGTACACAGGAACTTGATACATTTATCGGACAATTGCAGCATTTCGGAAATACTTCAACCCAGATAGTATTTTCAACTCCTGTCGCAAACAGAGAAATTACAATTGAAGATGAAGAGTAAAAATAAAGTCAATGGGGGCAACCGGCCCTGCGAAAAAATCTCTGTA
>DBQM01000019.1 GCA_002305725.1 Ruminococcus sp. UBA1394
TCACACATCTATTGTAAACCAACACCGGAAATGCCACTTTAAACTGAAAAACCGCTTGACAATTTGCTCAAAAAAGTATAAAATAAATGTATTGTATAAATTTGCACAATTATTACTGCGGCTTTTTATGCGGCTGTAATTAAATCATAGTTTTTTATATAGACAAAAGTCCTGACAATGAGATACGGTAATCGGATTCACTATAAAATACACAACGGGGCTATTTCCGTGCAAAAACGGAATTACGCAGGATAAATTTACCTGCGCTGAAAATAAAAATATGAATAGAATTATGGCAACATTATCCTGCCGGAGTAATTAAGTTATTGTACAATTTCTATAACTATTTCAAAGGAGGTAATGTGCGGGCAATGAGTACTACTATTGTGGTTATCTGCTGTGTGGCAGCGTTTATAGTAGGTGCAGCAGGAGCAGGCTTTATATGCTTTAAGCAGGGTATTGCTTACAGGCAGAAGCAGGCTGAATCCATTATGGGTTCTGCTGAAAAGGAAGCTGAAAGACTGCTTGCTGACGCTGATAAGGAAGCTGAAACAAAGAAAAAAGAAGCGCTTGTAGAGGCAAAGGACGAGATCCACAAGCTGCGTTCGGAAGCCGAAAAGGAAATCAAGGACAGACGTTCTGAGGTTTCACGCCAGGAAAGACGCATACAGCAGAAAGAAGAAACACTTGACAAGAAAAATGACAATCTGGAACGCAAGGAAGAAATTCTCCAGAATAAAATCAAAAATGCAGAAGAGAAGTTAAAGGAGGCTGACTCCATTAAAAAGAGTCAGATGGATATTCTCGAACGTATTTCTGAGTTTACAAAGGACCAGGCAAAAGAATATCTGCTTGAAATACTTGAAGGTGACCTTGTTCATGAAAAAGCTGTCAAGATCGCCGCTTATGAACAGCAGATAAAGGACGAATGTGAAGAAAAGGCAAGGAGCTATATCTCTCTTGCTATTGCAAAATGTGCGGCAGACCAGGTTTCTGAGGCGACAGTTTCAGTTGTTCCTCTGCCGAGCGACGAAATGAAGGGCAGAATTATCGGCCGTGAGGGCAGAAATATCAGAACATTTGAGACCCTTACGGGAGTTGACCTTATTATTGACGATACTCCGGAGGCTATTACCCTTTCATGCTTTGACCATGTAAGACGTGAAGTGGCAAGAATTGCCCTTGAAAAGCTTATTGCGGACGGAAGAATCCACCCGACACGCATTGAGGAAATGGTTGACAAGGCAAGACGTGAAGTTGAATACAAAATCAAGCAGGAGGGCGAAAGAGCCATTCTGGAAACTAACGTACACGGCATTAACCATGAACTTATCAAGCTTATCGGACGTCTTAAATTCAGAACAAGCTACCGTCAGAACGTTTTAAACCACTCAATCGAGGTTGCACAGCTTTCAGGCATACTTGCATCCGAGCTTGGCGTTGACGCAAACCTTGCAAGACGTGCCGGACTGCTCCACGATATCGGTAAGGCGCTGACCGCTGAAATCGAGGGTTCACACGTTCAGATAGGTGTTGACGTATGCCGTAAGTATAAGGAAAATCCGGAAGTTATTCACGCTATCGAGGCGCATCACAATGATGTTGAGCCGAGAACAGTCATCGCCTGTATCGTTCAGGCAGCCGACGCAATTTCTGCTGCACGTCCTGCGGCAAGAAGTGAAAATTATGAGAACTACATAAAGCGTCTTCAGAAGCTGGAAGAAATATGCAGTTCTTATGAGGGCGTTGACAAGTGCTATGCCGTTCAGGCGGGACGTGAAGTCAGAATTATGGTTTGCCCTGAGGTCATCAATGATGAAAAGATGATAATTGCTGCGAGAGATATTGCAAAGCAGATTGAATCTGAAATGGAATATCCGGGACAGATAAAGGTCAATATAATTCGTGAAAGCCGTGCGGTTGAATACGCAAAATAAGAAATATAACAGCATCACGGAAGTGGTGCTGTTTTCTCTTGCAAATCGGGGAAAAGGAGTGGTTATATGGCAGGAGTGGTAATTCATCTTGCAGTTGCTGACAAATCGGCAGAAAGACTGGGAGTGAAGAATATTCCTTTATATTTTGCCGGAAACATTGCTCCCGACTGCGTTCACGCAAGGGAAAATTACGAGCGTGAAATGAAAAGGCATACGCACTTTAAGGACGGTATTCGTGACTGGGATTTTCTTGAGCCGGAAAATCTTGAACTTTTCCACAGAAGGCTTGACGAATTTGCTCAGAAATACTGCTCTGAGGGAGAGGACAGGGAGCTTTACACCGGCTATCTGTCACACCTTATAACTGATGAACTGTTTATCCGGGAAATCCGGTCGGAGTGTGTTATAAAAGCCGGAGAATACGGGATTTCCCAGACTGACAGGGAGTTTTTCGGCTTTATGATGCGTGAGCTTAACTGGAGCGACGCTTTTACGGCAGAAAATTACAGTTTCCGCAGCGATCCTGTGGAAACGCTGAGAAAGGCTTACGGATGCAGAGTTGAAGATTATATTTCGGCAAACGAGATTATAAGCAGTACGGAATGGATATGTCAGAACTTTTTCTCCGGAAAAAAGCAATATGAACCGGCTTTGCTGATGAATCCGGAAAGAATCGGTAATTTTATAGATTCTGCCGCTGACGAGGTTACTCTCAGAATAAAAGTATTGTGAAAAATATATCTTAACTATTGTAAAAGTGAAAAAAATATTGTATAATATTAGATATATGCTGTAATATGTGCGGCAAAATAAAATAAAGGAGGATATAAATGTCTGATTCAGCAGCGATCAAGGCTCAGGCTGAAACTGCGCAGAACGGAAAATTCAAGGGTTTTATGCTCTTTCTGCGTGACTGGGCTTTCAGAAACAAACTCTATTTTATAGCTTTTCTGATACCTGTAATTATAATGTATGCTGCGTACGTTATTTTTAAGGTTTATCCGTTCGGGGACAAGTCTGTTCTCGTTCTCGACCTCAACGGTCAGTATGTTTACTATTTTGAAACACTTCGTGACGCATTCTGGAGCGGCGACGAAAGCGCTCTTTATAACTGGTCACGAAACCTTTCGGGAGGCTTTGCCGGCGTTATCGGTTACTACCTTGCAAGTCCGTTTACACTGATAGTACTGCTCCTGCCGAGGCAGATGCTTTTAGGCAGTCTTATGATAATGCAGCTTGTAAAGCTTGGAAGTGCGTCAGTTACATTCTGCTACTACCTGCAGAAATCCAAAAAGCTTTCTCCCGTTCATGCACTTGTATTTTCAGTGCTTTACGCTCTGTGTGCTTACGGAGTAATTCAGCTTATTGACCCTATGTGGCTTGACGGACTTGTTCTTCTGCCTATGATAATACTTGGTGTTGAATACCTTGTTGATGACGGCAGAAAGCTTAACTACATAATTCCGCTGGCAATCATGATGATTGCAAACTTCTATATCGGCTACATGATCTGTATTTTCACAGCCCTGTACTATTTTTACTATGTGATTTTCGGCTGTCAGAATGCCGAGAAAAAGAACCGTCTTTATGAGATATGGCAGTCGTTTGTAAGAATCGGTATTTCTACTGTTACTGCTCTTGCCTGTGCGGCATTTATGCTGCTGCCGGTTTACAACGCCTTAAAGCTTGGTAAGTTTGACTTTACAGAGCCGGATTTTTCATACGCAACACAGTTCTCGCCGCTGGACTTTTTCCCACAGCTTATGGTCGCACAGTATGACTCTGTAAACGTTCAGGGACTGCCAGAAATTTACTGCGGTATACTGACAGTTGTTCTTGTTCCGCTTTTCTTCCTGAACAAAGAAATAAAGGTGCTGAAAAAGGTCGGTTATGCGCTTCTGGCGGCGGTACTCTTTACCTGTATGTACATCAGACCTTTGGATATGGTATGGCATGGTTTCCAGATGCCTAACTGGCTGCCGTTCAGATATTCATTTACATTCTCGTTCGTGCTGCTTTGCATGGCGGCAGAAACCTTTAAGAATATGAGCGGTATCAAGCTTACTGCAATCGGCGGAACCTTAGCCGGAATAATCTTATTCCTGCTTATTACCGAATCGAGAAAGGTTGAACATATCGCTGTAAGAGATATATGGATATGCGTTGCCCTTGCAGCAGTTTACTGCGGAATAGTTTTCCTGTGCCGCAAAAAGGAACAGGCGCTGGCAATTGCCGCTCCGGTACTTATTCTTGCCGTGTCATGCGGAGAACTGCTCTATAACTGTGTTGATACTCTCAAAGCAGAGGACAAGGAAATTATCTATTCCGGACGCTCAACATGGTATAACTATATCGACCACGGACGTGATGTCACACAAAAGCTTTATGAATATGATGACAGTTTTTACCGTGCGGAAAAAACTTTCCACAGAACTGTAAACGACAACGCCGCTTTCGGACTCAGAGGTGTCAGCCACTCAAGCTCTGTCATGAACGCAAAGCTGCTGAAATTCCTTGAAGCTATGGGCTTGTCCACAAGTACTTTCTATTCAAGATATGACGGTTCAACACCTATAACAGATTCCGTTCTCGGCATAAAATATGCAATGGACAGAAATTACAAGTCAGACGTGGGAACGGATAATTACAAGCGTCTTGTTGATACAGCTTATGACCCTGTTTTCTCCTATGAATATACTGACGAGGATAACAAGGAAAGAATTATCGACGTTTACGAAAATCCATATGCTTTGTCTATCGGATATATGGCTGACGAAAATATTAAATATATCGAAAGATTCGGAAATGACAATACTTTCAACAGTCAGAATATTCTTCTGAGTACTATTTCCGGAAATACAGATATCAATCTCCAGACAGGTCAGTTTGAATCATTCAACGAGTATTTTACGAAAATTGAAGTTGACCCCAGCAGCTTTGTCCTCAACAATGTAACAACATCACCTTACGGTCAGCAGACAATGTATACTGCCGGAGAGGGCGACCCGACTGTTGATATGTTCATACCTGTTCAGTCGGAAAAGCCGATTTATATGTTCTTTAAGACAGAAAATCAGAAAGAGGTTAACCTCTGGCTGAGTACTGATCAGGATGGAAACGGAAATTATATAAACCACAGCTTTGTCGGCGCATACTTTGAAAATCACAATTACCATACAATTGAGCTTGGTTCATTTGAACCTGGTTCTGTGATAAATCTGAGAATGACTGTCGCAAATGAGTATACCATAGTAAAGGACTTCTTCTTCTATGAGTTTGACGAGGAACTCTTTGCAGAGTCAATAGACACTCTGAAACAGAACCAGTGGAATCTGACAAAAACAGACGGCAACAAGCTTGAAGGTACTATCACAGCCAATGAAGGACAGATCATGCTGACAAGCATTCCTTACGAGCCGGGCTGGACTGTCAAGGTAGACGGCAAAAAGACTGAATATATTGAAGTTGCCGAGGCGCTTATAGGAATTGAGCTTACTCCGGGCGAGCATACCGTTGAAATGACCTATTTCCCGCCGGGAATGAAGATTGGCTTTGTTCTGCTTATTGCAGGTGTGGTATTTATTGTATTTATCTACAGATATGACAAGAAGAATAACAAAATTCTGATTGCAAGATACCGTGCAAAAAACGGGGATAAAGCAGCTCCTGCCAACAAGGGTAAAGCAACAGCAAAGAAGAAAAAATAAGGAAAACAGGACGCTCTTTCGGGCGTCCTGTCTGTACGAAAAGGAGAATATCATGAAAAAAGCTATGACAATTGTCTATGAAGTCGGAGATAATCTTTATGTGAATCTGACAAATAAATGTCCATGCAGTTGTACATTTTGCATAAGACAGAATGCCGACGGCGCATACGGCTCTGACAGTCTGTGGCTGGAGCATGAGCCGTCTGCTGAAGAGGTAATTGACGCACTTGAAAAGGCAGATTACAAAAAGTATAAAGAAATCGTGTACTGCGGATACGGCGAACCGACAGAGCGGATTGAAGTCCTGACAGAAACGGCGAAATTTATAAAGGAAAACAATGGTCCTGCGGTAAGAGTCAACACAAACGGTCTGTCAGACCTTATCCACAAAAAGCCAACAGCGTATATGTTTGAGGGCGTTGTTGATACTGTTTCCGTGAGCCTTAATGCCGGTACCAAAGAGGAATATCTCAAAGTTACACGTCCGTCATTCGGGGAGGAATCCTACGAGGCAATGCAGAAATTTGCGGTGGAATGCAAAAAGTATGTGAAGAATGTTGTGTTTTCGGTGGTTGACGTAATCGGTGAGGAACAGCTGAAAGCGTCGCAGGAAATGGCTGATAAGCTTGGGATAAAGCTGAGAATCAGAAAATATGAGAGCTGAAAAAGTGCCTGTCTTTTACAGACAGGCGTCATACTGTATAAAAAGTTCATTTTCAAGTATTCGGGCGAGCAATGCTCGCCCCTACAATAATGTAAAATATGGGTTTATTTGTAGGGGCGACCATTGGTCGCCCGTTAGTTTTAAGGTCTTTCAATTTTGCAGACACAAATCTCCTTACTTCGCATAATCCTTAAAGCTGATATTCAGATCCACGTCCCCCTCAATTCCCGGAACAGAGCCCTCGCTTGTATACTGCCACATTGTAAAATCATAGTAATATGTAGGCTCGGAGTTGTATTCCGCAAGCCAGAAATCATAGTCCGTCAGACGTTCAAGGTCGAGCTTGAACATTGTCGTTTTCTTGTTCTGGTATATCATAGGAGTGTAGCCGGCGTCCTCTATAGCCTCGCAGAATGCCACACAGCAGTCCGTCAGAACGTCAACAGGGACATTGTCTGTTCTTGCAGAGTCATCGTAGATTATCTCCCAGTCGTATACAACAGGATAGTTTACGTCAAGACCGTCAAGGCTGTCTATGACCATCTGCGCTTCCTCAATTGCCTCGTCAACTGTTATTGCCTGTGAGAAGAAGTATACTCCGGCGTCCAGTCCGGCGGCCCTTGCGCCCTCAATGTTCTGGACGTAGTTTTCATCAAGCTGTGCCTCGCCTGAGCCGTAGCCTCTGAAACCGAGTCTTACCATTGCAAAATCAATTCCGGCTTTTCTGACTTTTGCCCAGTCAATATCATCCTGGTGTACTGAAACGTCAACACCCAGCAGGGAGGTTATTTCCGAATCCTCAACGTAGAATTTCCGTCCGTTGCGGGTTTTGAGCGAATCCTTGTCCTTTGAAAAGGCAGGGACGTTTTCAAGGGCGGGAATCCATATTTCTCCGAATGTACTGTCCTCCATCAGAACTTTTTTTCCGCTTACGTCATAATAGTTTTTTTCGACACGCTCTTTTACAGATTCGGCATCGACAGTAGTTTTCTCATTTTCAGCAACCGGAGCGTTTGTCTGTACGCTTTCCGGCTCTTTGTTCCACAAAAGGCATACCGACGCCGCAAGAAACAGTATTAGTATAAATTCAATAATGATAATTATATTTTTGACAAGAGATTTCATAAGCCCTCCAAAAAACAATAAATACAATATAATAATATCATAATCCAGCAAAAAAGTAAATGGCAAAATAATCAATTGTAACAAGCGTTAAACATTAACAGCCTGTTTTGTGCATTATGTTAAATGTTATGAAAATATATTGACATTTTATAGGTGAAATGTTATAATGAAATTAATAAAAAGACGGAGGTAACAAAGTATATGGAAACCAGAATACATGAAATAACTTCACAGTCAAACCGCAGAATCAAAATCGGAGTAATCCCCGGTCACTTTGCTACAAACCATTCTCATGTAAACTATTATGTTGACATGACAGGTGTTAAAACGCATCACAAGGCTGCAAAGGAAACAGCGGCAGAGCTTGCAAAAGCGTATATGTCAAGTACTGATGTTGACACAATCATCTGCCTTGAGGGTACGGAAATTATCGGTGCATTTCTTGCAAGAGAGCTTGCAAAGGAAGGCCACACTTCGATAAACAGCGGCAAAGATATATGCGTGATAACCCCGGAAACCAATGCTAACAATCAGATGATTTTCCGTGACAATCTGCAGAAGGACATATTCGGAAAGCATATAATTCTTCTTATTTCTTCTGCGTCAACGGGAAAGACTATCAGCCGTTCGGTTGAATGCTTACAGTATTATAACGGAAAGCTTGCCGGTATTTCATCAATATTCAGCGCCATTGATGAATATAACGGAATTAAAATCAACTCTGTGTTTACTTCTGACGATATTCCGAATTATGAATCGGTTTCATTTGAAAAATGCGATATGTGCAGATCCGGTCAGAAGATAGACGCTATTATCAACAGTTACGGATATTCCAAAATCTAATTTTATAATTATGCTTTTCCCGGCAGTTCTGATTTGCTGAACAGACTGCCGGGAAAAAGTTTTGGCTTTTTCTGGAGGGAAAATATGAAATCAAGAATCAATACAAGAGTTATTATAAAGCCGAAAATTATCGGATACTGCCTTGATGACGCAAAAAAGGATATTCTTATGAATATTGCCCAGGAACTGAATACTGATATATGCTTTGTGGGGACTGAATGCGCAGGAGCAAGGGTTGGCTATATTGCCGGTGTAAACGGAATGACGCAAACCGGAATAAAGCTTGAAAATCCGCCGGAATGTGAGGTGCTTATCATGTCCGGACTGAAAAGCACGGTGATCGACAAGGTGCTTAAAGCGCTGAAATCAAACAATATCAGCATAGATCTGAAATGCACAGTAACACCTGTCAATCAGAACTGGGAGCTTTACCGCCTTATTGAGGAACTGCAAAGGGAACATAAGGCAATGCATGAAAAATAATTGTACGGGCTGGCGATTTTGTCAGTCCGTGATTTTTTTAATACCGTGACGCCGGGGGCACCGTTCCTTAGAGATAAAAAATGTTTTTTCTGATAAAATCCGCCGTAATATTGCAAAATCTGCGATTTTATGTTAAAATTACAGAGATATACTTTACAAAGAACGGTGATTATTAATGCTTGATAAAATAGGCGGAATTTTAGACGGAATAAACAATGCTATAACCATACCTCTTATAGTACTGATATTGTCTGCGGGAATATATCTGACAATAAGAGTAAAGGGACTTCAGATAAGGCGTCTGCCAAGGGCACTTAAATATATGGTTAAAAATGAGGACGGCGGCAGTGGTGAGGTGTCAAGTTTCGGCGCGCTGTGTACCTCTCTTTCTGCTACCATAGGAACGGGAAACATTGTGGGCGTTGCGACAGCCATAGGCGTTGTGTCAGGAGGTCCGGGAGCGCTTTTCTGGATGTGGATAGCTGCACTTTTCGGTATGGCTACAAAGTATACCGAGGGGTTTCTTGCCATAAAGTACAGGACTATCGACAAGGAAGGTCATGTTCTGGGAGGTCCGTTTTACTATATCGAAAACGGCATGGGCGCAAAATGGAAATGGCTTGCAAAGATTTTTGCATTTTTCGGAGCCTGTGTAGGTCTTTTCGGAATAGGTACCTTTTCTCAGATAAACGGTATTGCCTCGTCAGTACAGGGATTTTTTGACCCGGACAAGCAGATGACAGTCAGCCTTTTCGGACAGTCCTATTCAATCGTTGTTGTAATTACGGGTATTGTTGTAACACTCTGCGCAGGACTGGTAATCATCGGCGGAATCAAGCGTATTTCCGGCGTTTCACAGGTTGTTGTACCATTTATGGCGATAATTTACATAGTTGCCTGCTTTTCGCTTATCATCATTAACATTGACAAGCTTCCGGGGGCTGTGGCAACAGTTGTAAAGAGTGCATTCGGCGTAAGAGCCGCCGCCGGAGGAATCGGAGCATCTATGATAGTAGCAATACAGAAAGGTGTTGCAAGGGGAATCTTCTCCAACGAGGCAGGACTTGGTTCAGCACCAATTGCCGCTGCCGCCGCAAAAACAAAAGACCCTGTAAGGCAGGGACTGGTTTCCATGACCGGTACTTTCATCGACACAGTTGTTATCTGCACCATGACAGGTCTTTGCATTATAATGATGGGTTCGTGGGAGAATCCTGCACTTGAGGGAGTTGCGGTCACCGCAGACGCATACAACAAAGGCTTTTCATTCCTGCCGGAACAGGTAAGCTCCTTTATTCTTATGGCCTGCCTTGTGTTCTTTGCATTTACAACAATTCTCGGCTGGAATTATTACGGCGAACGCTGTCTTGAGTACCTTACAAACAGAAACAAACGTGCCGTAAAATTATATCGCTGTCTTTACATACTTGCCGTATTTATCGGACCTTATATGACAGTTTCAGCCGTATGGACAATTGCGGATATCTTCAACGGTCTTATGGCAATTCCGAATATAATCGCCCTGTTTGCGCTGAGCGGAATTGTGGCAAAGGAAACTAATGAGTATTTTAAGAAAGAAAAACGGCATGAAAAATAAGCTCTTATATGTAATTGTTTCGGTTGTGGGAGTATCGTCGGCGCTCTGTATTCATGCCTCGGCAAATTCCTCATGGAGATGGGTGTCAGAAACAAGACCTTATGACATTCTGCCCTTTATAATCGCACTTACGCTGATTGCTGAAACACTGGCTTATGTGTTTATTGCAAAAATCAAGCGTCCGGTAAAGGTGTTTGCCGTTGTGGCTGTTGCAAACCATCTTTCTTTCCTTGCACCGTATATCCTCGGATATATCGGCTATACCGGAGGACTGACCTATACATTTGATTTCGCCCTTGAACACCTGCCATATTACACCATTGGCATTGAATATTTTCTGACTACAATCCTTGTTGAATTTCCTGTTATATGGTTCAGTCTTAAAAATGATGTCCTTGAAAACAAGATTGTGAGATTTGTTTTGACGATTGTCGGAGTAAATGCTGCAACCACATTGATTTGCGTAGCTGCTGAAAGAGCTGTGGCTTATGGGGTGTGGTAAAGCTGAATAAAAAATATGGGACGCTCTTTTTGTGGGGCGTCCCATTAAATTTACAGCAATGTATAATCCCTCTCAAAAAGCTCCTCGTAAAGTTCTTTTCTGAGGAAATTTTCCGGTATTTTCTCCATAAGCTTTGTACGGATAAACGCTTTGCTTTTCTGCGCATAAGCCGGCATGGAATAGCGTCTGAGGATATTGCAGAGTTCTCTTTTCCACAGCAGTTCAAGTTGTTTTTTTAGCTTTGCTTTGGGATTTTCAGAGTGCTGCTTTATGACCTCAACACCGTCCTCTGAAACGCAGATTATTCCCCAGTATTCCGGGATATGCTTTTCTGCGCCTTTTATATGCTTTTTGCCTATCACTATGTAGTTGAAATCATAAAAAAGGTCATAGTTTCTGACCTGTGATTTAAGACGTGTGTATGTGTCGGCGTCGCTTTTTATTTCAAATCCCACAAGACCGTTTTCGGTTACGGCAAAAATATCCGCCCTTGAACTGTTTATGGGTACTTCCTCAAAAGTCCTGTGCTTTCCGAAGTTGAAATCCAGGTAGTAAAAAAGCGCTTCTCTTATTTCCGGGTCGAGCATTACAGTGATTTTCCGGCATTGTATGCGTTCTGACAGACTTTTTCCATATCGCTGTCACCGCCGATTATCTGGCTGTAACAGAGCGTCATGCCCTTGGACGTAAATGTGCCGTTGTACCAGTCGTAAACTGCCGGATATTTCGGAAAGCTTTCCGGCGCACCCTGTGAATAGATTGCCGCAAGCTTAATGTTCTTTTCAAGACGGGTGGTCTTGTCCGGATTGCTCATACAGTAATGACGGTTCATGAATGTAATCATAGGACCGGCAACCTGTGAGTAATAATTAGGGGCGGTCAGCAGGAGAGCGTCGCAGTCATGCAGTTCCCTGTAATACTTCTGCATATCGTCCTGTATAACGCAGTCTGTGCCGTTTTTGCGACAGCTGCCACAGCCCACACAGCCTCTGATGTTCATTTCGTTTGCCTTGAAAATTACTGTTTCGTATCCGGCCTCTTTTGCGCCTTTTATAAATTCCATAGCAGCCTTCATGGATACTGAGTCCGGACGGCTGCTGCCTAAAACTGCTACAAGCTTTTTCATGATAATACCTCCATTATTTTTTTGCGCATATATGCGCCGTTTACCTAAGTATATCACATTATGAGATATTTTTCAAATAAATAAAGTGATTTTTCGTTTTAGCACATTAATTGGCAAAAAAGAAATAATATGTTAATATATAGACATAATAATTATTAAGGGGGGATAAGGCAATGATAGGTTCGGCATACAAAAAATTTGCTGCTGAAAGAGGTCTTAAATTTTCAAACGGAATATGTTACGGTGAATTAAACGGATTTATGGTAACTCTCAGCGAGGGCAGAGGATATAAGGATATTTATATTTCTGCACAGTGCGGTCAGGATACCTGCGGACGTCTTATGGCAGAGGCTGACGTGCTTAAAAAGAAGTATAAGCTTAATGCTTTTGAGGTCAATTCCAAGTTTGTGTACATAGCTTTTCTGGACGGAGTGGGTACTCTCAAACGTATTGCGGCGTTTGTTGATGAATTTATGCCTCAGCTCAGAGAATACGGTGTAGGCGGAGCAGAAATCTGCCCTGAATGCGGCGGCACTCTTGATTCGGGGTGTGTTACAAAGCTGATTTACGGACACGCTGTAAAGCTGCACAGCGGCTGTGCAGAGGAAATCATTAATCAGATGCGTGACGGCGAAGAACAGGCGGCAGAGGTTAAATCAAATGCCGGAATGGGCATTGTTGGTGCGGTTCTTTTTGGTATAGTCGGGGCAATTTCGTGGGCGATAGTTTACGCTTTGGGCTGGTTTGTTGGCTGGCTCGGTGCATTGATAGGCTTTATGGTCGTAAAGGGATATGAAAAATTCGGCGGCAATATTAAAAAATCTGTAATACCTGTTTTTGCGGTTATTGTCATTTTATGCGTAATATTTGCACAGTTCCTTGGCGACGCATTCCAGCTTGGATATTACATACAAAATGGCGAGATATACGGAACGTTTGCTGATATTCCGTCATATATAAAAATACTGCTGGAGGAAGAACCGGAATACAGAGCGTCAGTTATCAAAAATATTATTATAGGACTTATCTTTGCGGCACTTGGAGTATACGGTCTGTTCCGCAGTCTTATTTCCAGTGTTTCATCACACAGCAAAAAAATTGTTGATTTGGAAAATTAACAGCATATAAAATCCCGTCAGTATTTCTGCTGACGGGATTTGTCTTAAATTATTCAGTTGAATTTTTTGTTGTCGGCGTTGCAGTAACTGAAACCTTCTGCAGTCCGACCGCCCATACCTTGTCGTACTTAGGGAAACTGATTGTTGCGTCTGCTGTGAAATTACTGCTCTGTACGGTGTATTTCAGCAGGTCTACGGAAACCAGTATATCCTTTTCGGTGATTTCCGCAATATCGTCTTCCGGTCCTATAATGTCAAAGGTAAGACCATAGGTGTTGACTGTGCAGTCATAGTTAGACGGTGCATTTATGATTGAAATGTCATTTACTGTAACCGTTTTCTTTGCAAGGCCTTCCTGGTTGAGTTTTGCGGTTACTGTTGAAACATTTGAAAGGTTCTTGTAATTTGACGGTACTTCAATTGTGAATGATTTGTTGAAATCCCAGTCAAGGTCATAAAGCGGAATGGAACCTATGCTCCATGTGTCAATATTCTGGAGTTCATCATTCGGCGAGGCAAGACTTATCTTGTCAACATTCAGCTCAATGTTAAGGGAGCTTACGTCAAAGTTTGCCGGAGCATAGCGGATATCGTAGGTGAAATCCAGTTCTTTCTGCATATAAACAGGAATGTCAATTGTGAAATCCTCAGAATTGAATGTCAGATTATCTGTGTTTATCTTGGATTCGTTTTTGTCATAAAGCACAACGTCTTTGCTGTGGAAGGTGTAGGCTGTGTTTATCTCCTGTTTGGTGTCAACATATACCTGAGCCTTGTCAATGCTGTCAAGCTGTTTTGACGGGCCAGTTATTTCTATTACAGAGGGATTTACCTTGAATTCGCTTTTGTCCATATAAAGCCCGTCCGCAGCGGTAATATTCGGAGCATTGACTGTGAGGTCATATTCTCTTGTGTCTATCCTGTCGAACATTACGTCAACCTTTGAAGGCTTTATCTCTGTTACCTCAAATTTAACGTCGGAATCCTTTCCGGTAACGTTTATATTAAGGGATTTTTCACCGGCTGAATTTACATTTTCGATTACAGCCTTTGCAACAAGGTCATCAGCCGTAAGGCTGCCTATTCTTGAACGCTCGCCCTTTATTGTAACTGTGACGTTCTTTGCAGAGGCGCTGATAACGCTTAAATCGTTTTCTTCAGCCGATGTTCCTGTTATGTCAATCTCCAGCGGAATATTGCTGAGAGTTTTCGGTGTTGTCGGATAAATTGTGATTGAAATGACAAACCACATCAGAATTGCAATAATAATAGAATAAATTATCATTGCCGTATTGTTGTTAAAGGAATTTAAAATATAATTTTTTATATTTTTGATAAATTTCATTTTTTATCCCCCTTGCTGCGAATTTTCTTTTTGATGGGGAGTTTTTTCTTTGTTTCTGACAGCTTGGGCATTATTGCTTCGTGGAGGTATTCGTTAAGCCTGAAACGTGTGAAATCACGGGTAAGCTCTCCGTTTTCAGCAATTGAAATATTTCCGGTTTCCTCGGAAACGACAATTACAATTGCGTCGGAATTTTCGCTCATTCCGATTGCCGCTCTGTGACGTGAACCAAGCTTTTTGTTTATAAGCTCCTCTTTCTGCGGTTTTGGCAGAAAACACGCAGCGGCAAGTATCATTCCGTCACGGATTATAACTGCGCCGTCATGGAGAGGTGTGTTTTTAAAGAAGATATTGCCGAAAAGCTCCTTGCTGGGAACAGCGTTCAGTATAGTTCCGTTTTCAATCTGTTCTCCAAGCTTTGTCTGACGCTCAATAACGATAAGTGCACCTGTTTTTGTTGCTGAAAGGTCAACGCATGAATCGCATATAGCCTCGATACAGGTATTCCATTTTGCAGACTGGTCGGCAGTTTCTCCGACTGAAAATAATGTTATTCCGATTTTTGACCGCCCCGCTTTTTCAAGCGCACGTCTTATTTCAGGCTGGAACATTATGAGAATTGCCAGCAGACCGATATCGAGAGCGCTTTTTATTATGTATGACATCGCTTTCAGTCCGATAAGATTGCTTATTACATAGGCGATAACTATAAAGAGTATTCCTTTTACAAGCTGTCCTGCTCTTGTTTCTCTGATAAGCTTTATCAGAAGATAAACCAGATACGACATTAAAAGTATATCTATTATATCCATAAAGGTTATGGACTGTATAACATTCCAGACCATATCCAGCATATTTTTTACTGCGTACATAGTTCACATCCTTTCATTTGTGTTCAGAACCTGTCCGCATTTTCCTTGCGGAAAGGTCCCTTTATGTAATGAGGGGCGCTGACCCCTCTTAAAATTTCCGTACATTATAATTCTATCATAAATACACAGACAATTTCAATATATTTTTATAAATTTTCACACAATTTTTTGATTTCTTTAGTAAGTCCGTAAACCTGATTTTCGTTATTGAATACAGATGGTGCAAATCTGACAGTTCCCTCGTCAGTTCCGAGAGTCTTGTGGGCAAGGGGAGAGCAGTGAAGTCCGGCACGCAGACAGTAACCCCTGTCGCTTAAAAGTCCTGCCGCCTCCTCCGGTGGCATTCCGTTTATATTGAAAGATACCACAGGAGCGTAATTTAACCCCTCAGTCCTGTAAACTGTTACTCTCTCCGGGTCAAGCAGGCTTATAAATTTCCGGCAGAGCCTGTTTTCATGGGCGTATATCTTGTCAGTACCCATTTTTCGAACAAAGTCTATTCCGGATTTCAGAGCAATTATGCCTGTTGTGTTGACAGTTCCGCTTTCAAGACTGTCCGGCAGAAAGTCCGGCTGGATAAGGTTCATGGACGAGCTGCCTGTACCGCCCTGTATCACAGGAGATATCTCATATTCGCCGTCGCTTATGAGAAGTCCTGTACCGGCAGGACCGTAAAGTCCCTTGTGACCGGAAGTACAGAGAATGTTTATTCCGTCTGAAAGCTTTACGTCGAGTATTCCGCAAGCCTGTGCGCCGTCGGCAATAAAGCAGATATTGCGGCTTTTGCATATCTCTGCTATCTCACGGAAAGGCAGAATCCGCCCTGTGACATTTCCGGCAATAGTGCAGACTATCGCTTTTGTGTCATGCCTTATAAGCCGCTTTAAACCGTCTAAAAACTGTTCATCGTCATCATAGACAGGGGCAATGCTGTAAAAAACATTTCCCTTTTCCGAAAGGGCATAGACAGGTCTTGCAACGGAGTTATGCTCTATACTGCTTATTATTATATGACCGCCGCTCTTCATTATTCCCTGAATTGCAAAATTCAGCGCATGAGTGCAGTTAAGAGTGAAAACGACATTTTCCGGAACAGCACCGAAAAAGTCTGCGGCAGTCTGCCTTGTGTCAAATACCTTTTCCGAGGTCGCAAGGGTGAGCCTGTGTCCGCCCCTTCCGGCGTTTCCGCCGTAGCGTGAGACCGCCTCGCTTAAAGCCCGCCTTACTGACGCAGGTTTCGGAAAGGTGGTTGCGGCGTTGTCAAAATTAACCGTCATAGTCATTACACCGCATTGTTTATCAGTTTTCCGTATTCAATTCTGTTACGGTTCAGAAATGCAATTACATCTCCGGAATCACCGTTTACAATCAAAACATGGGTACAGCCGCCCTCAGACACCTTGGGCGCTCTCCTTATCTCGCTTGCAAATCCGCCGCCTGCAAGGATACGCTTTGCTTTGATTGCATGAGTGACAGATGGCATAGTAACTGCTGTTTTTTTCATAATCAGCCTCCGATCCGGCGTGAATTATTCACGCTGTCACCCGTTAATGACCGATACCTCAGAACCTTAAAGCAGATTCTTAACGGTACCTCAGTACATTATATGACAAAATCGGCGGCATTGTGCCATTATTCTTTTTCAGTAAGCAGACACACACAATGTGCGGAAATTCCCGAGCCGTCGCCGGTAAAACCGAGCTTTTCCTCTGTTGTTGCCTTGACATTTACCTGTGAAATGTCACAGCCGACAGCGTCCGCAATATTTTTCCTCATCTGCTCAATGCAGGGCGCAAGCTTTGGCGCCTGTGCAATAACAGTTGCGTCGAGATTGCCAAGAGTGTAGCCATGCTCGTTTATCAGTCCGGTAACGTGTTTTAAAAGTTCAATGCTGTCCGCCCCCTTGTACCTGGGGTCTGTGTCGGGAAAGTGCTTTCCGATATCTCCAAGTGCCAGTGCGCCCAGCAGGGAATCCATTACAGCGTGGACTAAAACGTCAGCGTCCGAGTGTCCGAGAAGTCCTTTTTCGTATGGTATCGAAACGCCGCCTAAAATAAGCTTTCTGTTTTCAGTAAGGCGGTGTACGTCATATCCGTGTCCTATTCTCATTTGTTACCCTCCAGCAGAAGCTCTGCGATTTTTATATCCTCCGGCGTTGTTATCTTGATGTTGGTGTAGTCGCCCAGAGTCATGCAGACCTTTATTCCGATAGCCTCCGCAAGCTGACAGTCGTCAGTAAAATCAAGACCGTGTTCAAGGGCGAAATCTACCGCCTCAAAGTAAATGCGGCGCTTGAATATCTGCGGAGTCTGGGTTATATAAAGGGACGGGCGGTGGGGAGTGTCGGTTATAAGACCGTCGTTTACCACCTTTATGGTGTCCTTTACGGGTACGCCCAGAACTGCCCCTCCGAAAACTTCTGCATCACGGGCGGTTTTAGCGATATGCTCAGGCTTTACAAGCGGTCTTGCACCGTCATGGACGGCTACAAGATCAGTATCGTGAGAGATTTTTTTCAGTCCGTTGAAAACGCTCTCCTGTCTTGTTCTGCCAGCCTCTGCGAAAGCGTGGAGCTTTGTTATGTCAAGACTGCGGGCGGTGTTTTCAAGACTTTCCCTGTCACATTCACGGCAGACCACAACAATATCCGTTATTTCCGGACACTGCTCAAAGGCGAGCATTGTTGTTCCTGCAACGTTTGTATTGCCGAGAGGAAGAAGAATCTTGTTTACTCCTCCCATGCGTGTGGAGTTTCCTCCGCAGACTATTATAGCTGAAATTGTCATTTTTTATTTCTCCGTTCGGATTTTTTCTTATTTAAATTATAGCATTAATTTGCGAAAGTGTAAAGGGCAGATATGCTTTTTTGTAGGGGGCGACCATCGGTCGCCCGTGATTTTGTGCATTTTCCGATTCGGGCGACCTATGGTCGCCCCTACATAAATAATCGTGCAGCCAAGGACGTAAGTTTCCTATTATGTACTGCTATCTGACTTGCGCTTTCCAAATTTCAGAAAATTATTTTCGTGACATTATAAATCAAAGAAAAAATGCAATTTATACTATTATTTGTGAAATTCTTGACAAATGGTATGCTTTTGTTGTAAAATAAAAGTGAAAATCATGAAAGGACTGATTGCAATGGGTTTAACATTAACTGAAAAAATCTTACAGGCACATCTTGTTGACGGCGAAATGGTAAAGGGACAGGAAATCGGTATCAGAATCGACCAGACTCTTACACAGGACGCAACCGGAACAATGGCATACCTTGAATTTGAGGCGATGGGAGTTCCGAGAGTAAAGACGGAAAGAAGTGTGGCATACATTGACCACAACACTCTCCAGAACGGCTTTGAAAATGCCGATGACCACCGCTTTATAGGCAGTGTTGCAAAAAAACACGGTATTTACTTCTCACGTCCGGGTAACGGTATTTGCCACCAGGTACACCTTGAACGTTTCGGCATTCCGGGAAAAACCCTTATCGGCTCCGACAGCCACACACCGACAGGCGGAGGAATCGGTATGATTGCAATCGGTGCAGGCGGTCTTGACGTTGCCGTAGCTATGGGCGGCGGCGCTTACTACATAACCTGTCCAAAGGTTGTAAAGGTTGAGCTTAAAGGCAAGCTTTCACCATGGGTTGCCGCAAAGGACGTTATCCTTGAAGTCCTGAGAAGACTTTCCGTCAAGGGCGGCGTAGGCAAGGTTATCGAGTACTGCGGCGAGGGCGTAAAGACACTTTCCGTTCCGGAAAGAGCAACTATCACAAACATGGGCGCAGAGCTTGGCGCTACAACTTCTATTTTCCCGTCTGACGAAATCACAAGGGAATTTTTAAAGGCACAGCAGAGAGAAGATGTATGGACAGAACTTTCAGCTGACGCTGATGCAGTTTACGATGAGGAAGTCGTTATTGATTTAAGCGAGCTTGAACCACTGGCTGCCTGTCCTCATTCTCCGGACAATGTAAAGTCCGTAAAGGAAATCGGCAAAATCAAAATCGACCAGGTTTGTATCGGTTCATGTACAAACTCCTCTCTTATGGATATGCTGAAAGTCGCTCACATCTTAAAGGGAAAAACTGTTCATCCGGACGTTTCACTCTCAATCGCTCCGGGTTCAAAGCAGGTTCTCAATATGCTGGCTGAAAACGGTGCACTTTCCGTTATGATCGACGCCGGCGCAAGAATCCTTGAAAGCGCCTGCGGACCATGTATCGGTATGGGACAGTCACCTAACTCAAAGGGTATCTCTCTGAGAACTTTCAACAGAAACTTCGAGGGACGTTCCGGCACAAAGGACGGTCAGATTTACCTTGTTTCTCCGGAGGTTGCAGCAGCGTCAGCAATCGCAGGCGTTTTCACAGACCCGAGAGAACTGGGCGATATGCCGGAATTCAAGCTGCCTGAGGTATTCAAGATAAACGATAACATGGTAGTACCTCCTGTTGCAGAGGCTGATATGGACAGCGTTGAGATACTCAGAGGACCAAACATCAAGCCTTTCCCTGAAACATCTCCTCTTGACGCATCAATTGATGCTGGTGTTTCACTTAAAGTCGGCGACAACATCACAACTGACCACATCATGCCAGCCGGCGCAAAGATACTTCCTCTGCGTTCAAACATTCCGGCTATTTCACAGCACTGCTTTACAATCTGCGACGAGCAGTTCCCGGCAAGAGCAAAGGAAATGGGCAAGAGCATTATCGTAGGCGGTTCAAACTACGGTCAGGGTTCTTCAAGAGAACACGCAGCACTTGCACCTCTCTACTTAGGAATCAAGGCTGTACTGGTTAAGTCATTCGCAAGAATCCACAGAGCAAACCTCATCAATGCAGGTATTCTGCCGCTTACATTCGTAAACGAGGCTGACTATGACTCAATCTCACAGGGCGACGAGCTTGTACTGGACAACGTAAGAGCAGAAATCGAGGCTGGAAAGTCCGAGCTTACAGTAGTAAACAAGACAACAGGCAAGGAAATCAAAGTACTCTGCGAACTCAGCGGACGTACAAAGGATATTATTCTTGCAGGCGGTCTGCTTGACTATACAAGAGAATCCATGAAATAATGGCAATTGACATATCAAACCGCCCCGACCGACCCATAAGGAAATACACCATTCAGCCAAAGCGCAAAAGCGGCATAACCGCCGACCTTTTAAAGCTTATTGCAATTGCTGCAATGGTCATTGACCACATTGCATGGGCGTTTGTACCGTTTGGCAGTATTGCAGGACAGGCTATGCACGTTATCGGCAGGCTTACCGCCCCGATAATGTGTTTCATGGTGGCGGAGGGGTACGCACACACCCGTGACCCCATTAAATACGCTAAACGTCTTGGACTGTTTGCGCTGATTTCCCATATACCCTATATTTATTTTGAATCGGGCGGATTTCCGGTGATTCACCAGACAAGCGTTATGTTTCCGCTTTTTCTCGGACTTGTGGCACTGATTGTCAGAGACAGTCCGAAATACGAAATCGCAGTTAAAAACATGATACTGCTCATAATCTGTCTTGTGGCTATGCTTGGTGACTGGGGCGCAACTGCTGTTATATGGATACAGGTCTTTTACGCTTTCCGTTATGACCGTAAGGAGCAGATGAAGTATTTCAGTATTGTCAGCGCAGTTATGATAGTGCTGAATATTATAGTAAATGCGTCAATGGGAGAATTCTGGGAAAGTCTTTTTCAGCTCGGAGTTTTCCTTGCAGTACCACTGTTTCTGAATTATAACGGCGTTAAAAAGGGCGGAAAGGCTTATAAGTGGTTTTTCTACATTTTCTATCCGGCACACCTTTTAGTGCTTGCAGTTCTGAGATATGTTGTTTTTAAGTGAGGCTTAATATGGGCTTATTCAGCAGGCTTTTTAAATCGGGAAAAGATAAAAGCAGACAAGTAGACAGCGGAATACAGGACTTTTCCTATGTTTCTGAAATCGCAGGACTGATAACAGGAAATGACAGCGGATTTATGAAGAGGCTGAATGATTTTCTGATATATACTCAGAAGGATTGTGAAGAGGACAGGGATTTTGAATATTGGTCAGGTATGGTTGACGAACTTGAGGAAGGTGGATATCTGATTTCTGTTGACTATAAATGCGAGCTTGAGGATTTCCTGTGGGCGTTAAGCCAGATAAACAATTACAGCCTTATTGAAAGCACTGTTTCCGGACTTACGCTTGATGAAACAAAAACTCCGGAGGCATGGGGCGAGGTGATAAACCTTGCTTTAAACGGCAAAGCATTTGTATGCGCAGTTGACATTGACAGCGACAGCTACGAGCTTATTATAGTTCCCGCTGACGTATGTGAAAAAATATCGTCCATAGCGAAAGCTAACGGACATTCAATAGAAGATTTTTAACAGGGAGGAAAAACAATGGCAAAAATTCAGATGAAAACACCGCTGGTCGAAATGGACGGCGACGAGATGACAAGAATCCTGTGGAAGTGGATTAAGGAAATTCTGCTTGAACCTTACATCGACCTCAACACAGAGTACTACGACCTGGGTCTTGAATACAGAGAAAAGACCAAGGACAAGGTTACTTTCGACAGCGCAGAGGCTACAAAGAAATACGGCGTTGCAGTAAAGTGTGCAACAATCACACCTAACGCTGCAAGAATGCCTGAATACAACCTGACAGAAATGTGGAAGTCACCTAACGGAACTATCAGAGCAATTCTTGACGGTACTGTTTTCAGAACACCTATCCTTGTTAAGGGTATCACACCTTACATTCCTACATGGACAAGTCCTATCACAATTGCCCGTCACGCATACGGCGACGTTTACAAGAACACAGAAATGCAGGTTAAGGGCGGCGGAAAGGCTGAGCTTGTTTTCACAGACAAGAACGGAAACGAAACAAGACAGACTATCCACGAATTTGAGGGCGACGGCATTATCCAGGGTCTGCACAATATCGACAAGAGTATCGAAGGCTTTGCAAAGTCATGCTTTAACTTCGCTCTCGACACAAAGCAGGACCTCTGGTTTGCTACAAAGGACACAATCTCCAAGAAGTATGACCACAGATTCAAGGACATTTTCCAGGAAATCTATGACGCAGAGTACAAGGAAAAGTTCGAGGCAGCAGGCATTGAGTATTTCTACACACTTATCGATGACGCTGTTGCAAGAGTTATCCGTTCAAACGGCGGTTACATCTGGGCGTGCAAGAACTATGACGGCGACGTTATGTCCGACATGGTTTCAACAGCATTCGGAAGCCTTGCTATGATGACTTCTGTTCTCGTTTCACCGGACGGCGTTTATGAGTACGAAGCAGCACACGGAACAGTACAGCGCCACTATTACAAGTACTTAAAGGGCGAGGAAACCTCCACAAACTCAGTTGCTACAATCTTTGCATGGAGCGGTGCGCTGAGAAAGAGAGGCGAGCTTGACTGTAACAAAGAGCTTATGGATTTTGCTGACAAGCTTGAAAAGGCTACTATCCAGACAATTGAAGAGGGCGTTATGACTGGTGACCTTTATCTCCTTTCAAAGCTTGAAAACAAGAAAAAGGTTGACTCAAAGACATTCCTTGAAGAAATCAACACAAGACTTGCCGCACTTATGGCATAATTAAACCTGTTATTTAAACCAATTTTCGGCTGCTGTGCAGACGGCAGCCGAAAAAGTGTATATTTACATATAGGCAACACCGCACAATTAGCGGCTGTCGCCTTTGCCGCACATCTGCTTGCAAATTTTCCGTCATATCACACAAAAATCTCTTGACATACGCCAGTATGCCTGCGAGATTCTTGTGCAATCTGCCGAAAAATCTGACTGCGCATCTGCACGACAATAATTATGCGGTATTGCCTATAATTAAAATTTTAGAGAGAAGGATCATATCTAATGTCAAAATCCTTGATTTCGGCACCGGTCATAAAAAGGCTGCCGAGATATTACCGTTTTCTGGGCGAACTTGAAAAGCAGGGGTTTATAAGAATCTCAAGCCGTGAGCTTTCGGAAAAAATGGGTCTGACGGCTTCACAGATAAGGCAGGACCTTAACTGCTTCGGCGGTTTCGGTCAGCAGGGATATGGCTATAATGTAAAGGAACTGCACAGGACGATAGGTGAAATTTTAGGCATAAACGCAGGAAACAGGACTATACTTATCGGCGCCGGAAACTTAGGCAGTGCCATTGCGTCACATATAGATTTTAAAAAGCGTGGATTTGAGCTTGTCGGGATTTTCGACAGCGATCCGGAAAAGACAGGGCAGATTATTTCCGGAATAAGCGTTTCCCACACGGATTCTATTGAAAAATTCTGCAAAGAGAAGAATCCTGTCTGCGCTGTTTTGTGTATTCCGAAAACGGCGGCTCAGGAAATAGCCAACAAGCTTGTTACCCTTGGAATAAAGGGATTCTGGAATTTCAGTCACTACGACCTGAAAATGGAACATAATGACAGCATTGTAGTGGAAAATGTTCACCTTGCAGACAGTCTTATGACGCTTGCATACGGACTTCACTCAAATGCTGAAAATAATGTCTGAGGACTGCTTGCAGCGGTCCTTTTTGCGTTGTAAGCAGGTAAAACTTTTGATTTTATGTATAAAAAGTGTATATTATATGAATATTTTTGGATTTTTTGCATATTTATGCAAATTGTCACTTGACATTTACTCATAAAGGTGTATAATGTAAGTAATATATAGTAAACGTCAAATTGTTTTTGATGTTTAATATAAAATTAACGGAGGATTACAAAAATGAATAAACCGGCACCAAAGAAAGAAATTAAAAAAGTAGTTTTAGCATATTCAGGCGGTCTTGACACATCAATCATCATTCCATGGCTGAAAGAAAACTACAACAACTGCGAAGTTATTGCAGTTTCAGGCGACGTTGGTCAGGACAGTGAGCTGGAGGGTCTTGAAGAAAAGGCTCTTGCAACAGGCGCTTCAAAGCTTTATATCGAACACCTTACAGAAGAATTCATCACAGATTACGTTTTCCCGACAGTTCAGGCAGGCGCAATCTATGAAAACAGATATATGTTGGGTACTTCCTTTGCACGTCCTATAATTGCAAAGAGAATCGCTGAAATCGCAATCGCAGAAGGTGCAGACGCTATCTGCCACGGCTGTACAGGAAAGGGCAACGACCAGGTACGTTTTGAGCTTGCTATCAAGGCTTTCGCTCCTGACATGGAAATCATTGCTCCATGGAGAATCTGGGACCTCAAGTCAAGAGATGAGGAAATCGACTACGCAGAGGCTCACAACATTCCGCTGAAGATTAACCGTGAAACAAACTATTCAAAGGACAAGAACATCTGGCACCTTTCACACGAAGGTCTTGACCTTGAAGACCCGGCAAATGAGCCGCAGTACGAAAAGGAAGGCTTCCTTGAAATGGGCGTTTCTCCGATTCAGGCACCTGACAAGCCGACTTATGTCACAATCCACTTTGAAAAGGGTGTTCCTACAGCAATTGACGGCAAGGAAATGGGCGCAGTTGAGCTTGTAAAGACTCTGAACAAGCTTGGCGGTGAAAACGGTATCGGTCTTGCTGACCTGGTTGAAAACCGTCTTGTTGGTATGAAGTCAAGAGGCGTTTATGAAACTCCGGGCGGCGCTATCCTTTACCACGCTCACGAAGTTCTTGAAACAATCACAATCGACAAGGAAACTGCAAGAATGAAGCAGTATATCGGAATCAAGTTTGCTGATATCGTATATAACGGTCAGTGGTACACACCTCTCCGTGAGGCCCTCAGCGCATTCGTTACAGAAACACAGAAGACCGTTACAGGCGACGTTAAGCTGAAGCTTTACAAGGGCAACATCATCAATGCCGGCGTTACTTCACCATACACACTTTATGATGAAGAAGTTGCTACATTTGATGCTGACGAGGTTTACAACCAGGCTGACAGTGCAGGCTTTATCAATCTGTTCGGACTGCCTATCAAGGTTAAGGCAAAGCTTGACCAGAAGAGAAATAACAAGTAATAACTGATAGTACATAGTGTTTTTATATGGGCGGACATTATCTGTTCGCCCGTATGTGCATTAAGGAAGTACTGATAATTAAAAGGCTTTTGCGCAGATTTTTCTGTAGGGGCGAGCATTGCTCGCCCGAATCGACAACAATTATAGGTTTACGGGCGACCAATGGTCTCCCCTGCAAAAGCATTTATCAGTAATTCCTTAAAATCCATACATTGAAAGGAAAAAGCCATGGCAGATAAAATGTGGGCGGGAAGATTCTCAAAGGAGGTTGACGAAACAGTCAATGCGTTCAACTCCTCTATATCCTTTGACGGAAGAATGTACCGCCATGATATACAGGGAAGCATCGCCCATGCGACTATGCTTGGTGAATGCGGAATTATTTCAAAGGACGACAGCAAGAAAATCATTGAAGGACTTAAAGGTGTTCTTGCCGATATCGAAAACGGCAGTCTTGAAATGGATATGACCGCTGAGGATATTCATATGTTTATCGAGGCAGAGCTGACAAAGCGCCTCGGTGACGTCGGAAAAAGACTTCATACCTCACGTTCAAGAAATGACCAGGTTGCACTTGATATCCGTCTGTATCTCAGAGATGAAATTGCGGAAATAAAGGCACTGGTGCTGAAACTTGCGGACACACTCTGCGATATGGCTGAAAAGCACACAGAAACAGTAATGCCCGGATATACACATCTTCAGAGGGCACAGCCTGTTACCCTTGCACATCACCTTATGGCGTATGCACAGATGTTTTTAAGGGATTTAGGACGTCTTGGCGATGCCGCAGGAAGAATGAATGAGTGTCCTCTCGGAAGCTGTGCGCTTGCTGGTACTACCTACAATATCGACAGGCACATGACTGCACAAGCGCTGGGCTTTGACGGACCTATGCTCAACAGTCTTGACGGAGTTTCCGACAGGGATTTCTGCGTTGAACTCGGCTGTGCAATATCCCTTATAATGACACATCTTTCAAGATTTTCTGAGGAAATCATAATGTGGTGCTCATGGGAATTCAAGTTCATTGAGCTTGACGACGCCTATGCTACAGGCTCGTCTATCATGCCGCAGAAAAAGAATCCGGATATTACAGAACTGATAAGAGGCAAGGCAGGAAGAGTGAACGGAAACCTTATGACGCTCCTCTCAATGCTCAAAGGTCTGCCGCTTGCATATAATAAGGATATGCAGGAGGACAAGGAGGCAATTTTTGATTCAGTTGACAACGTCAAGCTTTGCCTTAAAACGTTCATACCAATGATTGAAACTATGAGAGTAAACGCCGATAAAATGAGAGCGGCGGCGGCAGGCGGCTTTATCAATGCTACTGACTGTGCTGACTATCTTGTAAAGCACGGTATGCCGTTCCGTGACGCTTACAAAATCACCGGCAGACTTGTTGCTGAGTGTATCGACAAGGGTCTTACTCTTGAAACTCTCCCTCTTGAAAGTTACAGAGAACTCTCAGAGCTTTTTGGTGAGGATATTTACAAGGCAATCAGCCTTGAAACCTGCGTAGGAGAGAGAAAGTCATTCGGCGGTCCTGCGCCGGAGGCTGTAAAAGAACAGATTAAATTAACAAGAAACCGACTTGGAGCTTATCATGAGTAAAAAGCATCTTGTGTTTATTATAATACTGACGATTTCCGCCATGCTTTTGTGGATTCTTGGGGAAGTGCTGATAGTGGCAGTTTTCAATCTGGGCGGAAAAGCGTCAATTGGCTGGACTGTTTTTATGGTCGTTGCTACGGTTGCCATAAGCCTGTGGAAAGGCATGAAGGACGACAGCGGCAAAAACAGCAGAAAATGGTAGTAGGAATGGAGAAAGAAAATGGCTGTAAAGGTTTATATAGACGGTCAGGAGGGCACGACCGGACTTAAAATACTGGAAAGATTCAAGGGCAGAAACGATATTGAACTGCTGAGAATCGACGAGGACAAGAGAAAGGATCTTGACGAGAGAAAGAAACTCATCAATTCGTCTGACTTCACTTTTCTCTGCCTGCCGGACGCTGCGGCAATCGAGGCGGTGTCACTGGTTGAAAATGACCATGTAAGAATAATTGACGCCTCGACTGCCCACAGAACAAATCCGGACTGGGCATACGGTTTTCCGGAACTTTCACCGGAGCACAGGGAGAAGATACGCACATCAAAGCGTGTTGCGAATCCGGGATGCTATGCAAGCGGATTTATCTCAATTTGCTATCCGCTGGTAAAGGCTGGCGTTATGCCGCAGTATTATCCGGTTTTTGCGTATGCCACTTCCGGCTACAGCGGTGCAGGCAAAAAGGCGATTGCGGCTTATGAGAGCGACGACAAGCCGGCAGAGCTTTTAAGTCCAAGACAGTATGCGCTGAATATGAACCACAAGCATCTGCCGGAAATGCAGAAAATTTCCGGTCTTGCATACAAGCCTATGTTCAACCCTATCGTTGACAACTATTACAGCGGCATGGTGGTTTCAATACCTCTTCAGGGCAGACTTTTGCAGAAAAAGTATACGCCGGAACAGGTGAGAGAGGTTCTTTTTGAAAACTACAAGGACTCAAAGCTTATCGAGGTAAAGCCGGCAGGCAGCGAGTGTGTACCGGACGGTTTTCTCACATCAAACGGTTTAAGCGGTACTAACAAAATGGAGCTTTACGTTTTCGGCGACTCAGACCAGATGTTACTCTGCTCCAGACTTGACAACCTTGGAAAAGGTGCGTCGGGTGCGGCAGTGCAGTGCCTGAACATTATGATGGGTATTGATGAAACTACAGGGCTTGTGTAAGGGGAAACAGCTATGATTAAAAAGATAGAATTTGACGGATTTAAATATATTGACGGCGGCGTGTGTGCCGCACAGGGCTTTAAGGCTAACGGTATACAGTGCGGACTGGCTCATGCCGGAGCAGCTGTTACAAATAAGAAAAACGACCTTGCCGTTATTATTGCGGACAAGGAATGCAGTGCGGCGGCGGTTTACACCTCAAACAAGGTAAAGGGTGCGCCGGTTGCTGTCACAAAGAAGAACATTGCCGACGGAAAGGCAAGGGGCGTTGTGGTAAACTCTGTAAACGCCAACACCTGCAATGCGGACGGTCCGGAAAAGGCACAGAAAATGTGCGAGCTTGCGGCAAAGGAATTTGGTCTTGAACCGACTGATTTTATCGTTGCGTCAACAGGCGTTATCGGTCAGCCTTTACCAATCGAACCTATAGAAAAGGCTATGCCGGAGCTTTGCAAGGGCGTTAATTATGACGGAAACGCTGCGGCAGTTGAGGCTATTATGACAACTGATACAATGCCAAAGGAAGTTGCTGTTGAGTTTGAGATTGGCTGTAAAAAGTGTGTTATGGGCGGTATGCTCAAGGGAAGCGGTATGATTCATCCTAACATGGCGACAACCCTTTCCTTTATCACAACTGATATAGCAATCGCTCCGGAGTATCTCCAGAGGGCGCTGAGCGACGTTGTGAAAAAAACTCTCAACATGGTAAGCGTTGACGGTGACCAGTCCACAAACGATATGTGCTGTGTCATGGCAAACGGCATGGCGGAAAATGCTGTGATAGACAGCGAAAATGACGATTTTGACAGGTTTGAAAACGCTCTTTACGTTATCATGATGAACCTTGCAAGAATGATGGCAAGGGACGGCGAGGGCGCAACAAAGCTTATTGAGTGCGTATGTGCCGGTGCAGACGATATAAAGACTGCACAAATCGTTGCCAAATCAGTTATTACTTCCAGTCTTTTCAAGGCTGCGATTTTCGGCGAGGACGCCAACTGGGGACGTATTCTCTGCGCTGTCGGCTATGCTGACGCTGAATTTGACATAAACAGGGTTGACGTTGACCTTGCGTCTGAGGCTGGCAGAATTGCCGTTTGCAGAAACGGTGCGGGAGTGCCTTTCTCGGAGGACGAGGCTAAGAAGATTCTCATGGAAGAGGAAATAACAGTCCTTGTGACAATCGGAGACGGCGAATATTCTGCCGCAGCATGGGGCTGTGACCTGACTTATGACTATGTTAAGATAAACGGGGATTACCGTTCATAATACGGGGAGAAAGAAAAGAAAAATGGAAATATCAAACAGTACAAGGGCAAAGGTTTTAATGGACGCTCTGCCCTACATTCAGAATTACAACAACAAGATAATAGTTGTGAAGTACGGCGGAAACGCCATGACCAACGATGAACTGAAACAGGCAGTTATGAGCGATATCGTACTGCTGTCACTGGTGGGAATCAAGGTTGTTCTTGTTCACGGTGGCGGTCCGGAAATAAGCGATATGCTCAAGCGCCTTAACATTGAAAGCAAGTTTATCAACGGTCTGAGATACACCGACAAGGATACCATTGACATTGTTAAAATGGTGCTTGCCGGAAAGGTAAACAAGGAGCTTGTGGCTCTGCTTGCTGAGCACAAGGGAAATGCCGTAGGACTTTGCGGTATTGACGGCAGAATGCTCATTGCCGAAAAGGCAGAGGGCGAAAACGGTGAGGACCTGGGCTTTGTAGGTAACATCAGGAGAGTAAACACAAAGCCGATTACAGACGCTTTAAACAACGGCTGTATTCCTGTTATTGCAACTGTTGCCTGCGGTACTGACGGTCATACATATAACGTCAATGCGGACACAGCGGCGTCAAGAATTGCGGCTGAGCTTGGTGCGGAAAACCTTATCCTTATGACTGATATCGCCGGACTGCTGAGAGATAAAGACAATCCGGATACGCTTATTCCTTTTGTGAATGTCAGCGAAGTGCCGTTTATGAAAAGACAGGGAATTATTTCCGGCGGCATGATTCCGAAAATCGACTGCTGCGTTGAGGCTGTCAGACGAGGCGTCAAGAAAACATCAATTATTGACGGCAGAGTGCCTCACTCAATTCTCATTGAAATACTCTCCAGTGAGGGTATCGGTACACAGTTCAAATAATGGAAAGATTTGTTTCAGCAGTACCCTTTATCTTAGGGATAATACTTATTCTTGCCGGATTTGGCAGGACAGCTTACCGCATTAAAGGTGCGTTACATATACAGGGGACTGTGACCGATATTGCTAAAACGCCGAAAAAATATGCAAGGGTAAAAACCACGTTTGAAGCGCCGGTTGTGAAATATTCCGTTAAGGGCAATGAATACAGCGGAGTGTCACGGAAATTTTACCCCGAGGGCGTTATGAACTTTAAAAAGGGGAAACCCATTGAAATAAGGGTAAGCAGGCGTAATCACCGCCATTTTGTACCCGAAGAAAGCGGCAGGACGCCGGAAAAACTGCTGATAGTCTGCGGAGTGTTCATGATTATTGCAAATGCGGTTATCTTATGGCGTTACTGACGTCTGAAAGGAATGAAAAAATTGAATACCATAGAAAAATTCAACGATAATGTTATGCATACATACGGCAGGTATGACGTTGTTCTTGAAAAGGGCAGCGAGAGGACCTGTGTTGATGAAAACGGCAAGGAGTACATTGATTTCGGCAGCGGAATCGGTACAAACTCTCTTGGCTTCTGTGATGATGACTGGTCTGAGGCTGTGTGCAGGCAGGTGAAGTCCATTCAGCACACCTCAAACTATTACTACACAAAGGTTCAGGCTGATTTTGCTGAAAAGCTTTGTAAGACTACCGGATACTCAAAAGTGTTTTTCGGAAATTCCGGCGCAGAAGCAAACGAATGCGCAATAAAGCTTGCAAGGAAATACAGCTTTGACAAATACGGCAAGGGCAGGCATAATATAGTAACACTGGTGAACTCCTTCCACGGCAGAACATTATGCACACTTGCCGCAACAGGTCAGGACGTTTTCCACAACTACTTTTTCCCGTTCCCCGAGGGTTTTGTCTATGCAAAGGCTAACGACAAGGCTGACCTTGAATCAAAGCTTGACGGAGCCTGTGCGGTCATGATGGAGTTTGTCCAGGGTGAGGGCGGTGTTAACTCCCTTGACAAGGATTTTGTGGACTTCGTTTTTGATATCTGTGCTAAAAAAGATATCCTTGTTATTGCTGATGAAGTTCAGACAGGTGTCGGAAGGACAGGAAAATTTCTGGCGTCTGAGCATTTCGGGGTACACCCTGACATAACAACTCTTGCAAAGGGTCTTGCAGGCGGCGTCCCTGTGGGAGCTTGTCTTGCGTCTGAGAAATGCGCAGAGGTACTGACAAAGGGCACTCACGGCTCAACTTTCGGCGGAAACCCTATTGCCTGTGCAGGAGGAAACGTTGTGGCTGACAAGGTGACTGCACCGGGATTCCTTGACGAAGTTACAGCCAAGGGAAAATATTTCAGAGAAAAGCTTATGGAACTGGATGAAGTCGAAAGTGTTTCCGGAATCGGTCTTATGATAGGCATAAAGCTTAAAACCATGAATGCCGGTGACGTTGCTGCAAAGGCGCTTGAAAAGGGTCTGCTGGTACTGACGGCAAAGGAAAAGGTAAGACTTCTTCCGCCGCTTAATATAACCTATGATGAGATTGACAGGGGAATGGGGATACTCAAATCTATTCTGAAGGACTGATTATTTATGGTTGATCTGAACGTAATTCCTAAGGGAAATAAATTTGTAGTGCTGGACCAGAAAGAGCGAATGATCTATAATATCAAAGCCGGTATGGGCGGCAAAACGCATCTTATCAATTCGGGCGGCTACAAGCTTTTTTACTTTACCTGTGACAAAAAAGCCAAGAAACCTGTGTTTACCGTTTATAATGATGATAAAGTTATGTTTACTGCCGAGTGTACTTCGCTGTTTCTTGAGCCGGGACTTTCAATCAGAGGAGAAAAGGCAAATCTTGATGTTGTAAGTCATGACAGGCAGGAATTTAAGATAATGAACGGCGAAAATCAGATTGGGACAGTAACCTCACAGGAAGAAAAAAAGGAAACTAAATATCTGATTGAAATAGACGAAAACTATTTTGACGACTATATCCCTCTTATTGCCGTTTTTATTGATATGTCATTCGGCAAAATAAATAAGGGATAAACGAAAGGATGAAATTATGAAGCACTTATTAAAAATGCTTGACCTCTCAAAAGAGGAAATTACTGATATTTTAAACCTTGCTGACCAGTTGAAATACGAGCTGAAGCACGGTATTCCCCACCCGCACCTTAAAGGCAAATCTCTGGGAATGATTTTCCAGAAAGCCTCTACCCGTACCCGTGTATCATTTGAAACAGGTATGTATCAGCTCGGAGGATATCCGCTGTTTCTGTCCGCAAGCGAACTGCAGATAGGCAGGGGAGAGCCTGTTCAGGATACTGCCCGTGTTCTTTCACGTTACATTGACGGTATCATGATTCGTACCTTTGACCAGAAAGAGGTTGAGGACTTAGCTGAATACGGCAACATTCCGATTATCAACGGTCTGACTGACTTTTCACACCCATGTCAGGTACTTGCTGACCTTATGACTATCCGTGAATTCAAGGGCAGCTTTGACGGTCTGAAAATGTGCTATATCGGCGACGGAAACAACATGGCAAATTCCCTTATCGTAGGCGGACTTAAAGTTGGCATGAGCGTTGCTGCTGCAACTCCTGTTGATTACCGTCCGGCTAAAGAGGTAATGGACTTTGCACAGGGTTTTGACTGCTTTACTATCACAAACGACCCGAGGGTTGCCGCAAAGGACGCTGACGTACTTCTGACAGACGTATGGGCATCTATGGGACAGGAAGGCGAAGCAGAGGAACGCCGCAAGGCATTTGTGGGATATCAGATAAACGATGATATCATGGCACTTGCAAAGTCTGACGCACTTGTTATGCACTGTCTGCCGGCACACCGTGAGGAAGAAATCACTTCAAAGGTGTTCGAGGAACACGCAAATGAAATCTTTGAAGAAGCAGAAAACCGTCTGCACGCACAGAAAGCCGTTATGGTTAAGCTTATGGGTTAATAAGAGTAGTATAAAAAATTATCGCCAGCCTTTAAACGGGCTGGCGATTCAGTTTATATATAACGGGCGACCAATGGTCGCCCCTACAAATAAATCCATATTTTACGTTGTTGTAGGGGCGAGCATTGCTCGCCCGAATACTTTAAAATGAATTTTTCTTCAATCTGTATCTTCAGCCTTAAAAAGCTGGAGATTTTAATTTATCACTCTGTTGCTGACATCATTGCTTCAATCTGTTCTTTATATGCGGTGAATATCTTTTCAATATCCTCCGGTCGCTGACCGTTCTTGCCCTCATCATCTGGCTCGTTCGGCTCTCCGAAGGTTACGGAGTAAAGATAGATTACGCCGTCATAGTCATACTGGCAGCTGACCGAAACTTCGCTGAACTTTTCAAAGCTTTCATCCGTCTGGAATTTAACGTTTACAATGCCGAAATTTCCGCTGTTGGAAAAAATGGATTTTGTGTCAAGCTCTTCTGGGTTATACTTCACACTCACCTTATACGGCATTGCCTTGTCACCGGTCTTTTCCTTTTCAACCGCTCTTTCGGCATCGGACTCAAGCAGGTCGGTCAGTATTCTCTGATACTTTTCGTTCAGTCCCTCATACTCAAAGTCCTCCCAGGCTGCGTCCTTTATATCGGGAATGTAAAAGGTTGAGGAGGAAATCACAGTCAGCGCATTGTTTCTGTAAAATTTCAGAGTGCCACTGACGTCGTATTCCATGAATGCACAGTCGTTGCCAAGCTTTGATGCCTCAATAAGAGTGTTGGCGGAATCGGCGGTTTTGGAAATCTGAATGTAGTAGTCTTCCTCAGTTCCGTTTTCGCTGATATAGGTTTTGAAATTCTGATAGATTTTTTCATTTTCCTCGCTGTCATCACCGCAGGCGCAAAGGCTGACAGTCAGCAGAGCGGCAGTGAGCATTGAAATAATTTTTTTCATTTAGAAATCCTCGCAGTTTGTTATTGCACCGGTCGGACAGGCATCATAACACGTTCCGCAGCCGGTACATTTATTGTAATCTATAACTGCATGGAAGTCAACCACTTTTATAGCGTCGCTTAAACATTTTTTCTCGCAGATCTTACAGCCGATACAGCCGTTTGCGCAGGACTGCTTTGTCACCTTGCCGTTGTCCTTTGAGGAGCATTTGACGTCAATGTGCTTTGCAACAGGCTTTATGGAAATAAGGCCGTTAGGACAAGCCTTTACGCACTTTCCGCAGGCACCGCATACGCCTGTTACCTCTGCAACGCCGTTTACAATTTCAATTGCGTGTTCGTCGCAGACGTTTACACAGTCGCCGTAGCCTAAGCAGCCGAATGTACAGCTTTTCTCTCCGCCGTGGAATCTTTTTGCGGCGGCACAGCTCTGAACGCCGTCAAACTCAAAGCGCTTTTTAACAGCCTCGCAGTTTCCACGGCAATGTACAACGGCAGTTTCCGGAATGACTTCCATAGCCGCAGTACCCAGAATGGAACTTATCTTTGCGCTCACCTCTGCGCCGCCCGGCTTGCAGAGATTTGTGGGCGCATTGTTTTTTACAATGGCGTTTGCGTAGTCCGAACAGCCGGCGAATCCGCACGCACCGCAGTTTGCCTGTGGGAGAGAATCGCTTATCTGCTCTATTCTCTCGTCTGTCTTGACGTAGAAGATTTTAGATGCGGCAGTAAGGAGTATTCCGGCAGCAAGACCCAATACCGCAAATATAATAATCGGAATCAGATATGTTGGCATTTTTTATGTACTCCTTTCCGTCAGCTGATAAGTCCCGAAAAAGCCATAAAGCTTAACGAAACGATTGATGCTGCAATAAGTGTGGACGGTATTCCCTTGAATGTTGCAGGAATATCCGCTGTTTCCAGCTTTGAACGTACTCCCGAGAAGAGAATAAGCGCAAGTGAGAAGCCTACTCCGGCAAATACCGCATTGATAATGGACTGCAAAAATGTGTAGCCGTTGTCAATGTTTAAGAGTGTAACGCCGAGTACGGCACAGTTAGTAGTGATAAGAGGCAGATACACGCCAAGAGAATTGTAAAGAGGCGGCATTACCTTTTTGAGCACTATCTCAACAAGCTGTACAAACAGGGCAATGATAAGGATAAACGCAACGGTATTTAAGTATTGAAGGTCGTTTGGTACTAAGACATACCAGTAAACAGGGTAGGTAATGGCAGTTGCACAGGTCATAACAAATATAACGGCTGCACCCATTCCAAGGCTTGATGAAAGTTTTTTTGAAACGCCGAGGAACGGACAGATACCCATAAATTTCGACAGTACGAAGTTATCAACAAATACTGCCGATATCATAATTACAAGAATTTCTTTCATTATTCTTCAGCGCCTCCTTTTCTTCCGGAACAGTTTGCGGCGTTAGGACAGTCTGCACAGCCGATTTTCTGCGGCGGTTTCTTTCCGGCAATCTTGTTGACAAGTGCGATAATAACGCCCAGTACGAAAAATCCTCCTGCGGACATTACAAATACTGACATAGGCTGTGTTATAAACGGAATGTCAATACCCATCCATGAGCCTGAACCTAAAATTTCTCTTACAGAACCCATAAGGAAAAGGGCAAGAGTAAAGCCCAGTCCCATTCCAAGACCGTCAAGGGCGGACTTAAAGACATTGTTTTTACAGGCGAACATCTCCGCACGGCCTAAGATGATACAGTTTACTGTGATAAGGCTGAGAAACGTACCCAGAGCGTCATAAAGGCTTGGCACAAAGCCGTGTAGCAGAAAGCTTATAAGGGTTACAAAGCCTGCGATAATTACGATATAGCAGGGGAGTTTGACTGACTTAGGAATAACCTTTTTAAGCAGCGAAATAACGATATTTGAGCCTAACAGAACGAATGTGGTTGCAAGACCCATACCGATTCCGTTTACAGCCTGTGTAGTGACTGCAAGAGTCGGACACATTCCTAAAAGTCCCACAAGGGTCGGGTTTTCCTTTATAAGACCTTTGGTAAATTCTTTCAGATTACCCATTTAAAATATCCTCCTTGTGTTCAGTGTAAGCGTTCAGAGCAAGGTCAACTGCTGACTTCATACCCTTTGAAGAATAGGTGGCGCCGGTAATTGTGCTGAAATCGTAGTCCGCAGAAGATACGCCTTTGAACTGTTCAATAAAGCTTGCGTCCTCCTGAACCTTTGTACCCAGTCCCGGAGTTTCGCCGATTGAAAGAAAGCTTATTCCCTCAATAGCGCCCTCTCCGTCAAAGCCGATAAGGAGGTGCAGACCGCCCTTTGCGTAACCGTCTGCTGTGACTTCAAAAATGATTCTGCCGTTCTGGTCACGGGTAACGGAGTCGATACCCTCAATGTCGATATCAACGGAAGTATAGTCAGCGTCGCCGAAGGTGTCGGAAAGTGACTTGTTGAATTTATCCTCCTGCGCCTGTACGATTTTATCCTTTGTGGCTGCATTTGCGGCAACAAGGAGCGCACAGACAATAACTGAAATAAGCATCAGCACTAAAGGCGGCATTATTTTTTCTTTCATTTCTGTTTTACCTCCTTTTTAGCGCCGAAAGGCTTTGTCATTGTGAATCTGTCGATATAAGGCGTTACGATATTCATAAGGAGTATTGAGAACGAAACGCCCTCCGGATAGCTTCCGAACTGCCTTATAATAAAGGTGATAAGTCCGCAGCCGATACCGAAAATCAGCTTGCCTTTGTTGGTGATAGGAGTTGTAACGTAGTCGGTAGCCATGAAGAATGCACCTAAGAAAAGACCGCCGGCAAGCATATTGTAAATTACATCGTTTCCGGCAATGAGGTCTAAGAGGGCAACTGTGCCGATAAATGCAACAGGGGTAACAGGGGAGATAATACCTCTGATTATGAGGTAAACGCCGCCTATCAGAAGGGCAAGAGCACAGGTTTCACCGATACAGCCGCCAACGTTTCCGAGGAATAAATCCTTGTAGGACGCATCACCTGTTACAAGAGGAGTAGCGCCGGTCAGTATCTTGCTGCTGCCGATTGTAACAAAGGTGTCGGAGTCTTTCAGTGTGTTGTAATATTTAGGCAGCGCCCATGTTGTCATATTGGAAGTAAAGGAGAGCATAAGCACGATTCTTCCTACGATAGCAGGGTTTGCGAAATTCTGTCCCAGACCGCCGAAAAGCTGTTTTACCACAACGATAGCCACAAAACAGCCTATAAGCGCCTGCCAGAAAGGAAGCGTTACAGGGAGATTGAGAGCAAGCAGAAGTCCGGTGAGCACGGCGCTCATGTCGCCTATGGTCTGTTCTCTTTTCATTATAATTCGTGTCACACCCTCAAGAAGTACGCAGGAGAGTATGCAGAATGCGATAAGCATAATCGCCCTGAATCCGAAGTAGTATCCTGCGGAAATTACGGACGGCACAAGCGCTAAAATAACGCAGAGCATAACACGCTGGGTTGTCATGCTGTCCTTGACATGGGGCGAAGGAGATATTCTTAAAATGTTCAATGTTCTGTTCATCCTTTCTGTCAGTTTCTTGGAATAAGCGCTTTTGCAAGCTGGTTTGTTTCCGCAAGCTTTCGTCCGGCGGGACAGACGTAGGTACAGCAGCCGCAGTTCATGCAGAGCGTTACCTTCAAGGCTTTGAGAGTTTCAACATCACGTTTCTGGTAAGCCTTTTCCATTTCAGTCGGCATAAGTTTAAACGGACACGCTTTTATACATCTGCCGCAGCGGATACAGTTTGTGACTGTGGGTTCGGAGTACTTTTCAAAGGCAAGTATCGCATTCGTACCCTTTACAACAGGAGTTGTCAGGTCAAATGCACACGCTCCCATCATAGGACCTCCTGCAATAAGCTTTTTAAGCTTTTCGGTGTCGCACTGCGCATAGGCAAGTACTTCCGAAAAAGCAGTACCAATCGGCGCAAAAACATTGCATGGCTTTGCCACGATATCGCCGTCAACGGTTATACGTCTTTCGGTAATCGGCATACCTGTTTTCATATAGTGGGATATCTGCGCCGCTGTTGAAACATTGAGGACGACTGCTCCGGTGTCAGACGGAAGCTGTCCCTCCATGACGATACGTCCCACAGTATTGTATATAAGTACCTTTTCAGCACCCTGCGGATAGCTTGCAGGCAGAGCCTTTACGGTTATTTCCGGGAAGGATGAAGTTTTCTGAGTGAGGAGCGAAATTGCGTCCGGCTTGTTGTTTTCAATGCCGATTATGGCAGACTCGATTTTCAGATACTTCATAACAGTCTGAATACCATCAATGATTGAATCCGGGTCCTCCAGCATCTGTCTGTGGTCTGAGGTTATGTACGGCTCACACTCAGCGGCGTTGATAATGAGGGTATCAACGGGAGTTTTCGGGTTAAGCTTGATGTGCGTCGGGAATCCTGCACCGCCAAGACCGGTAATACCGCTTTCCCTTATGGCTTTGATAAATTCTTCCTTTGAGTGTACCACAGGCGGCTTTAGTTCTTCTGAAACAGTCTGGTTTCCGTCTGTTTCAATTGTGACCGCCTTGCAGGTGTTTCCGTTTGCAAGCTTTATATCAGCTGCGGCTTTTACTGTACCCGATACGGACGAATGGACAGGTACTGACATAAAAGCGTCAGTATCGCCGATTTTCTGTCCCACAGAAACAGTATCTCCGGCTTTAACAAGCGGAGTGCATGGTGCGCCCATGTTCATGAGCATTGGAATTGTTACCTGTTCCGGCAGGGGAATTCTTACAGTGTGAGAAGCCGCTGTACCCTTCCGGTGAGATAAACGTACTCCGTTTAGTCTTTTCATTATTTTCCTCCTTAGTTCTGGTTGACTCTGTTCATAGCGTCAAGCAGCAGTTTTAAGACTGCTCCTGTTACCGCTCCTGCAATACAGCCGGAAATTATCATAACAGGACTGTAGCCGAAAACCGCTGTATGCATGATAACCGACGCCGCACAGAGCTGACCGAAATTGTGAATCAGCGCACCAGTTATGCTCATAAGCATAAGAGATACGTTTGTTTTTTTGTAAAGTATAAGCATTACTATATATGAAAGCACACCGCCTGTCAGGGACATAAAAAAAGCGGTGACGCCCCTTGTCAGAAGAACAAAAACCGATTTTAAAAGGCATATTGCAAAGCCGTATTTTCCGCCCTGCCTTGACATGGAGTACATGACCGGTAAATTTGAAAATCCCGGTTTAACTCCCAGCGGCAGCGGTATCATGCTTTCGGCGGCGGAAATTCCGGCGGAAAGAGCAAGAAGTATTCCGCACAAAGCAATATTTCTGCTTTTTTCTACTCTATTTCTATTATGAGTTTTTTCGGCAGACATACTATCCTTTCGCCTTTCTTTGAAATATATCCTGTGTTTACACATATTTTATCGGGACAGTCGGAGCTGTAAACGCATATCCCACCGTCTTTCATTTCAATAAGTGCTCCCTTTGCCTCGTCAATCTCATACGTCCTCGACAGGGTGGTAAGAGTTATGGTTTTAACCGTTTTTCCGTCAACAGAAATGACAGCCTTTGAGCCATATTGCGAATGTGTCCCGAAAAGCACCGTTACCAGCAGTCCGGCGGCAAGAATGATACCGATAATAACTGCGTCACGTTTTGTTATAAGCCTTTTATTTTCCGTATGATTCATCGCTGACCTCATAATCAAGACCGTCGCTTACATAAAGCTTTTTGTTTTTATCGGCGGCGAATATCTTGTATCTGTCCGAATGGAGATACTTTTCAATATTTTCACTGCCGTCTAAAAAAATCATGGTGGACAGAAAATCCGATTCAATTCCGCTGTCCGAGAAAACTGTTACGGTTGTAAGGTCAGTTTCCGTGGGATAGCCTGTGCGTGGGTCTATGATGTGGCAGTAGGTTTTGCCGTCCGCCTCAAAATATCGTTCATAGCCGCCGGAGGTGGAAAGAAAGCATTGCTCAGTTTTCACAGAGGCAAGTATTCCGCCGTCGGGACTGGTAATGCTCACGTCAAAGCTGCCGTTTCCGTAAAGGAGCAGGGAAGAGCCTGTTGAAATATAGGTCTTTTGGCAGGCGTTTTTGTCAAGATAGTCAAGACAGCTGTCAAGCACTGCCCCCTTGCCCACAGCTCCGAAGTCAAGAGCCGCATTGTTTTTAAGGGTTATTTCACTGCCGTCTGTGACTATATTGTCAGTACCCACGGTTTCAAGCGCTGTTTTTATCTCACTTTCCTCCGGTACAGCCGGGTTTTCTCCGGTAACATTCCAGAGTGTTGTCAGCCTGCCGACAGTAATATCCGTCAGACTGCCGTATTCGTTGTTAAGGTTCAGCACGCCGCTGACGGTTTCTGAGAGAATGTCAGATGCGGTTATACTGCTGGTCTTATTAAGGCGGTAAACCTCGCTTTCCTCGCTGTTGCAGTCAAGGACGTTCTGATACTCGCTGAAAATATTCTCAATATCCTTTGTTATATCACTCTGACTGCGGACTGATACCACAGTATCCATAGCGAAAAAGTCAGCTTTATAATCATAGCCGCCGGATTTTTCAGAAAGAGTGCGCTTTGTCACAATGAGGACTGCTGCTATGAATGCCGCAAAAACCAATACCCAGGCAGTATTTCTTATGAATTTTTTTGAAAACATTAAAAACCTCTTTTTTTTTGCAGTAAAAAATGTTATAATATAGTAAATGCCTTGCACATTCGCTCACTATGTTCGCTGCGTGCATATCAGCAAATAGTAAACTCCAGATAAATTTGTTGTTTACTATAAAAAGGTCAGAGGGCTGACATTTTATCCTCGGTTAATTTTATGAGTGACAGAAGTGAATGAGAATCGGGAAAGCTTTCAGAAAGGTCTGAAACGGTTATTTTTATGCCGCTTTTGCTGCTTTTTTTCTTTATTCCGGCACATTCCTTTGAAATAATACAGTCGCTTAAATATTCCGATTCATCAGCGGAAATTCTGAATGCATTCTGGTCGTTTTCGGGATTGGAATTGTATATTATCCGCAGCAGTCTGTAAACGCAGGCATTGAGGTAACCGGCAATATTTTCGGAAATACCGCTTTCATCGCAGAGCTTTAATATGATGTTCTGTGAATCGGCTATCATTCTGCTTTTTTCGGTTTCTTCTGTTTTTCCGTCAGCGGAGGCAGTATGACCGTTTGGCACAGGGGAGCGTCCTAAAAGATAATCGCAGGTAACGTTGTAATAATCTGCCGCTCTGACGACAAATTCCAGTCCGCATTCTCTTATGCCCTTTTCGTAGTGGGATAAAAGCGCCTGAGAAATTCCGAGGTCGGCTGCGGCTTGTTTCTGGCTTATTTTTTTCTCTTTTCTTACAAGTGTCAGAATTCGTGGAAAATCAGCGTTCATCATTCGTCCTCCTTTCTTTTACTTTCTTTTCTTTACCGCAGTAAAGAGTTATATTAAAATTATATAACATTCTGTATAAAAAAGTAAAGTGGACATTTATAAGATTTTTCGGCTTTCTTTATGCCGAATTTTGTAGAATATATTAATACGGCGAATTTACACCCGTTTTTTAGTGCATAATAACCAAAAGGAGATTTATATATGAAAGGATACAGACTAAGTATCATAAGGCACGGACTTACTTCGGCAAATGACACCGGAACTTACATAGGCTGCCGTTCTGACTACTCTCTTTCACAAAAGGGAATCAACCAGCTATGGAATAAAATGGACGAATTTGACTATCCTAAAGTACAGAGAGTATATTCAAGTCCTATGAAGAGATGCCTTGAAACAGCGGAGATAGTTTTTCCTTACCGTGAGGTGCAGATTGTTGACAACATAACCGAGCTTGATTTCGGCGAGTTTGACGGCAAAAGCGTAAACGAGCTTATTGACCGTGAGGACTATAAGGAATGGCTCAAAGGCGGTTCACCGGACAAGCGTCCGCCGGGAGGGGAAAGCACCGAGGAACTGCTGCTCCGCCTTTACAAAGGACTGCACGAGATAATAATGGATATGATGAACGAGGACCTGACCCACTGCGCAGTTGTTACCCATTCCGGAATTATGACAAATATGATTTCCGGATTCGGACTGCCCAAGGTTGACCCGAAAGAACTGGTCTGTGCGCCGGGAGAGGGCTTTGAGGTCATGGTTACAGCGAAGATGTGGCAGCAGTCGCAGGCTTTTGAGATACTCGGCAAGATACCTTATTATAAGGAATAACTACATACCGCAATAAGCGGAAATTCTGCCGGATTGGAGAGAGCCAGCATGAAAATATCCGAATACCGCAGTACTGCCGGAGAATACCTCAAAGGCAGATACGGCGAGGCTTTTGTTGTGACCGCAATCTGTCTTTTTGTGTTTGTCACGTTCAAAGCCGCCGCTGCCGCCTTTTACGCTTTCAGCAATACGGCATTTTCGCCGGTTGCAGAGGCTGTCATTACCGTGGTATGCTTTGTCATTATGACTCCTCTGCTGACGGGCGGTTTCTGGTGGTTTTTCCAGACGGTCTGCGGACAGGACAACAGAAATCTCTTAAAGCTTTATTCGGGGTTCAGACTGAACAGACGTGCGGCGGTCCTTTATGCATTGATGTGGGTAAAAGGCTTTCTTTCCCTTTTTCCCTCTGCCGCCTGCTTTACGGGCGCTTATGTCCTTGTTTACGGCAATACCGGACTTGAAAGCGGCATTGCCCTTTTCGGAGCGTTTCAGCTCTTTATGCTTGGCATTGCTTTGCTGGGACTGTATTTCAGCACAGCTGCGGCAATGGTTCCTGCGCCGTTTCTTTTTATAAGCCACCCGGACAGGAATCCGTTTAGGGTAATAAGGACATCCTCAAAGCTTATGAGGGGGCAGAAGATACGCTTTTTCCGACTGGTTTTATCATACATTCCGGCTATGCTGCCGGTTGTTACTATACCGTTTGTAATGCCGTCAGCGGTTATGTCGGCGGCGGTTTTTGCGAAAGAGGTTATACAGAAATCAGATTATGAATAATGACACACTTACATTCAAAGCGGACAGAAACGCCGTTTTAAAGGACTTCCTCATAAACGAATGTCACGTTTCAAAAAGGCTTCTCACAAAGCTGAAACAGACTGAAAACGGCATTACCGTAAACGGCGTTCACACAAGAGTTATCGACAGGATAAGTGCCGGAGATACTGTTGAACTGAAAATCTCTGACAGCGGTTTTCTTGAGGGCAATCCGGAGCTTAAAGTCCCCAAGGCTTTTGAAAATGAAAGCTTTGTGGTGTATGACAAGCCGGTTGGAATGCCTGTCCACCCGTCCATAAAGCATCAGGGGGACACTCTCGGAAACTGCTTTGCGGCGGATTATCCCAGTCTGAAATTCCGCCCTGTAAACCGTCTTGACAGGGACACCTCCGGACTTTGTGTCATTGCCAAAAGCGCCTATGCGGCGGCGCTGCTGCAAAACAGTATTGAGAAAACCTATTTTGCGGTGGTACAGGGAAATCTGACCGGAGAGGGCGTTATAGACCTGCCTATTGCGAGAGAATGCGACTCTATTATAAAGAGAGTTGTCAGAGAGGACGGTCAGAGGGCGGTGACCCGTTACAAAGCAATCAGAGGAAACGGCAGATTCACTCTCCTTGAAATAAAGCTTGAAACGGGGAGGACGCATCAGATAAGGGTACACTTTTCGCATATCGGCTATCCCCTTGCAGGAGATGACCTTTACGGCGGTGATACATTATATATAAAGAATCAGGCACTGCACTGCGGAGAAATGCTTATTGCTTTTCCGGATTCGGAGGAGAAAATAAGAGTTTGCTCCGGTCTGCGTGAAGATATGAAAAAAATACTGGAAACGGAGAATTGAAATGGAAAAAATTGCAAGCTTTCAGGTTGACCACAGAAAAATTGATGTTGGAATGTACATATCAAGGGTTGACGGAGATATCGTGACCTATGATATCAGAATGGTAAAGCCAAACGGCGGAGTTTATCTTGAAACACCGTCCATACACACTATCGAACACCTTTTTGCGACCTACGCAAGAAGTTCTGAATTTAAAAAGGCAGTTATATATGTAGGACCAATGGGCTGCCGTACCGGTTTTTACCTGCTTACAAGAGGACTTGCTCACGAGGCGGCAATAAAGCTTGTCCGTGACGCTTATAAGTTTATATCCGAATATGATGACAGGATTCCGGGCTGTTCCGAGGAAGAATGCGGCAATTACAAGGAACACAATCTGGCACAGGCGAGAAAGGATGTACTTCCTCTTTTAAAAGCACTGGAAAACTATACTGTCGAAATGCTGGATTATTCATGGCATATTAAATAAAAATTCAAGTTATACATTGTGCAGTCTGACAAAATATTGTCGATGACTGGGAAATGTATACAAATCGACTTGCTTTTTATTGTTTACTTGTTATAATAGCTTTGTGATGTAACCTAATTGTAATAACTTGTAACAGATTGTTACGGATTGTTACGGACATCGAAAGGAGCTGTTATTATGAATCAGAAACGTCCTGAAAAAATAAATACAGACAGTGACGTTTGTCTTAAAGAAAACGATAAAAAACGTCAGAGCAGAATATATGCTTATCTGATGAACTGTGCCGCACCGCTGCTTACAGTTATATTCCTTGCAGGAAGCGTCTGCTGGGCGGCTGAACTGCAGTACAGCGATACCGAAGAATTTGACAGCAACCCGGAGGCTGCGGCTGTGCTGTCGCCGGACGGAATCATTCCGGCATCGGCGGGATATGTTGAAACAAGGCTGCCGGAAAGCAGTATGCTGACAGGTGTTACTGAAAATACAGGTGCTGAGCTTGTCGAAGCCTGCGGAGTGTATGTTGACAATGAGTTTATCGGCGCAGTAGTAAGCGGCGACCACATTGAAGAAGAACTTGACCTCATGCTGGAGGAGTATAAAAACGACGAAACCGTGATTGAGGCTGACTATGCAGTTGAAACGGAGCTGAAACAGGGCGTTTACCGCTCTGCCGCACTTGTTTCCACAGACGAGATGACGGACTATCTTGCGGGTGAGAAAGAAGTTGTTACCGAGTATACAGCTGACGAGGGTGATACTCCCGAAAAGCTTGCGGACGATTTCGGCATGACCGTTGAAGAAGTAAAGGAGCTTAACCCGGAAATAGAAAAGCTTGAAGAGGGTGAACCGGTTAAGGTAAAGGAAACAGTTTCGGTCCTCCCGGTGAAGTACACCTGTGAGGTGACTGAGGAGGAGGAACTGAGTTACGATATGATAGCTGAAAATTCCGGTGAGTATTACAGCGGAGAAGAGGGCAGGCGCATAAGCAGGTATGAGGTCACATATATTGACGGTACAGAGGTTTCAAGAAAGCTGAAAGGGTCTGAAATGGTGATAGAGCCTGTTTTTGAGTCGGCTGATTACGCTCCGGAGGAGTTATATTCTGAAAGCATTCCGGAAACTGAAGATTACGCCGTTGCCTATGGTTCGTTTATCTGGCCGGTGAACGGCGGATATGTCAGCGACCCGTTTATGAGCGACAGAAACCACAAGGGCATGGACATTGCCGCAGACAGCGGTACTGACATCTATGCCGCAGACGGAGGAACAGTAATTGATGCCGGCTGGAATGACGGCGGCTACGGCAACTATGTTGTGATAGACCACGGAAACGGCTATGTGACTCTTTACGGTCATGCAAGCGAGGTCTACGTTTCAGCCGGACAGACAGTTTCAGCAGGAGAGCTGATAGCTGCTGTGGGAACAACGGGGGATTCCACCGGAAACCATTGTCACTTTGAAATAAGGTACAACGGAGATTTTCTCAATCCGGCGGCATTTGTCGGGGAATAAGCCAGTATGTCATAATGCACAAAAATACTGTCAAATGTTTATGAAAATTCTATTAAGGTTTTTTTGAAAATGCTTGCAATACGCTTGTGTATATGTTATAATATATGAGCGTGATTGCAACAGATATGCGTTGAAGCGGAAGGTTGCCGGCGGTATGCCGGGTAATTTCCGTGGAGTATGTCCGATTTTAAAACCGGGCGACTGAGATATTTGAGCACAGTTAGTGTTATTCTTAAAGCTTAAAAAGCTATAAGTCTGCACCTGTGTCCTGATAACAGTAACCCGAATCCGCACGGATATCGGGATTTTTTATTGTTATGGGCAGGAAACACACGGGAGCGTGTGGATATCTCAAATGCGACCCCCGACACTAAGACCTAAGGAGGCGAAAAAAGTGGCAGTCAACGAAAAGATCAGAATCAAGATCAAGGGTTATGAACACGCAAAGGTGGACGCAGCAGCTGCAAAAATCGTTGAAGCAGCTAAGAGAAGCGGTGCAAGAGTTTCAGGTCCAATTCCGCTCCCTACAAACAAAGAGGTTATCACAATCCTCAGAGCCGTTCACAAGTACAAGGACAGCCGTGAGCAGTTCGAGATGAGAACACATAAGAGACTTATTGATGTTATCAGACCGACAGCAAAGACTACGGACGCTCTTCAGAAGCTGGAAATTCCGGCAGGCGTGGACATCGTAATGGAGCTTAAGTAATAAGCTTACAAAAGCCCCTGATTCCGCAGAAAAACCGATGCGGAATGTGATGACGAAAGTCATCGGTCATGTTGGCGGAAGGGCCAACCAATAACCTAACAGGAGGAAAAGATACATGAAAAAAGGTATTATCGGCAAGAAAATCGGTATGACACAGATTTTCGATGAATCAGGAAAAGTTATTCCCGTAACTGTTGTTGAAGCCGGTCCTTGTGTTGTTGTTCAGAAGAAAACTGTTGAAAACGACGGTTATGCTGCTGTTCAGCTGGGATACGGTGAAGTAAAGGCTGCGAGAGTGAACAAGCCGATGAAGGGTCACTTCGACAAGGCAGACGCTGCCTACAAGAAGAACCTCAAGGAGTTCAGACTTGAAGACTGCGAGTCAGTAAACGTTGGGGATATCCTCAAGGCTGACACATTTGCTGTGGGCGACATGGTAGATGTAAGCGGTACAAGCAAGGGTAAAGGTTTCCAGGGTACAATCAAGCGTCACAACAACGCAAGACTCAAGGAAACACACGGTACAGGTCCTGTACACAGACACGCCGGTTCAATGGGCGCCTGCTCATCACCGTCAAGAATCTTCAAGGGCAAGGGTATGCCTGGACAGATGGGTAACGAAAAGGTTACAGTACAGAATCTGGAAATCGTAAAGGTTGACGCAGAAAATAATCTTATCGCACTCAAGGGTGCAATTCCGGGTCCAAAGGGCGGAGTTGTTACTATCGTTGACAGTGTTAAGGCTTAAGGAAGGAGGAAGCATATATGTCAAAGGTTTCAGTTTTTGATATGGCAGGAAATCAGGTTGCAGAAACAGAGCTTTCCGACGCCGTATTCGGTATCGAACCAAACGAGGCTGTTATGCACGCTTCAGTTGTAAACTATCTGGCAAATCAGCGTCAGGGCACACAGTCCACACTGACTCGTACAGAAGTTCGCGGCGGCGGCAGAAAGCCATGGAGACAGAAGGGTACCGGTCATGCAAGACAGGGTTCAATCCGTGCTCCTCAGTGGGTTCACGGCGGTATCGCTTTAGGCCCGAAGCCAAGAGATTACAGATATACACTTAATAAGAAGGTAAAGAGACTTGCAATGAAGTCTGCATTATCTTCAAAGGTTAAGAATGAGAACATCATCGTTCTCGACGCTCTGAACATGGATGGTTTCAAGACAAAGACTATCGTTAATATGCTCAAGGCATTAAACGTTGAGGGCAAGGCTCTTATCGTTACAGCTGACGCAGACAACATGGTTGTAAAGAGCGCATCCAACATCCCGGGCGTTAAGACAGCAGCAGTAAACACACTTAATGTTTACGACATCTTAAACCACGAAAAGTTCATCGTTGTTAAGAACGCTGTCGCAAAAATCGAGGAGGTGTACGCATAATGAAAGCACCGCAGGACATCATCCTGAAGCCGGTTATTACTGAAAGAAGCATTGACCTGCTTCCTACAGGAAAATACACTTTCAAGGTTGCAAAGGATGCTAACAAAGTTGAGATAGCAAAAGCAGTTGAAGCACTTTTTAACGTAGAGGTTACTAAGGTTAACACAATGAACTGCACAGGTCGTTCAAGACGTGTAGGCAGATTCGAGGGTAAGAAGGCTGACTGGAAAAAGGCTGTCGTTACTATAAATCAGGAACCTGATGACAAGAAGACAAAGTCATCTATCGAGTTCTTTGACGGTCTGTATTAATAGCTGATACAGATACGCAGTATGGGAGTAATGCTCCCGCAAACAACGCATTTTAAGGAGTGAATACAATGGCTATTAAAACCTATAAACCGACAACTCCTTCTCGTCGTCAGATGACTTGTACTGACTATTCGGAATTGTCAAAGGTAGCTCCGGAGAAGAGTCTGCTTGAACCTCTCAAGAAGAAGTCCGGCAGAAACAGCTACGGAAGAATCACAGTTCGCCACAGAGGCGGCGGCTCAAGAAGAAAATATCGTGTAATCGATTTCAAGCGTGACAAGGACAACATGAATGCAACAGTTATGACTCTTGAATACGATCCTAACCGTTCAGCATTTATCGCTCTCGTTCAGTATGAAGACGGCGAAAAGAGATACATCCTTGCACCAAACGGCTTAAAGGTCGGCGATACAGTATGCTCAGGACCAGACGCTGATATCAAGGCTGGTAACGCACTTGCAATGGCTAACATCCCTGTTGGTACATTCATTCACGCTATCGAGCTTTATCCTGGCAAGGGCGCACAGATGGTTCGTTCAGCAGGAAACATGGCTCAGCTGATGGCTAAGGAAGGCAATTACGCACTTGTAAGACTTCCTTCAGGAGAGCTCAGAAATGTTCCGATCAACTGCAAGGCAACAATCGGACAGGTAAGCAACATCGACCACGAAAACGTTAACATCGGTAAAGCCGGCAGAACACGTCATATGGGTATCAGACCAACAGTTAGAGGTTCTGTAATGAACCCATGCGATCACCCGCACGGCGGTGGTGAGGGTAAATCACCAATCGGACGTCCGGGACCTGTTACTCCTTGGGGTAAGCCAGCACTCGGCTACAAGACCCGCAAGAAGCATAACCGTTCTGACAAGTTTATTGTAAAGCGCAGAAACGGCAAATAAGCTGAAAGGAGGAACTGATTAAATGAGCAGAAGCATTAAGAAGGGCCCTTACGTTCAGGAGGCTCTTTACAAGAGAGTTGTGGCAATGAACGAAGCAGGCGAAAAGAAAGTTCTCAAGACATGGAGCAGAACTTCAACAATTTTCCCTGAATTTGTTGGTCACACATTTGCAGTTCATGACGGACGCAAGCACGTTCCGGTATATGTTACAGAAGATATGGTAGGTCACAAGCTGGGTGAGTTTGCACCGACCAGAACATACAAGGGACACGCTGGTTCCAAGACAACAAATAACGGCAAGAAATAGCGGAAGGAGGAATTCAGATGGAAGCCAGAGCATATCTGAGAAACGCTCGAATCGCCCCAAGAAAGGTTCAGGTTGTTCTTGATCTTATCAGAAACAAGCCTGTTGACGTTGCACTCGCTACTCTTAATTATACACCAAAGGCTGCTTGTGAAATACTCGAAAAGCTTTTGAAATCCGCTATTGCAAACGCTGAAAACAACCACAACATGAATAAGGATGACCTTTATGTTGCTGAATGTTTTGTTTGCCCGGGTCCTATAATGAAGAGAATCATGCCAAGAGCACAGGGCAGAGCATACAGAATTTTGAAGAGAACATCACACGTTACAATTGTTCTTAAAGAAAAAGAATAATCCCAAGGAGGAGAAATAATGGGCCAGAAAGTTAATCCACACGGTCTGCGTGTCGGCGTTATTAAGGACTGGGATTCCCGCTGGTTTGCGAATAAGTCAACTTTCGGCGACACTCTTGTTGAAGATTACAACGTTCGTAACTACATTAAGAAGAACTTGTATGCAGCAGGTGTTCCAAAGATCGAAATTGAAAGATTCGCTGAAGATAAGGTTAGAATCCACATTCACTGTGCAAAGCCTGGTATTGTAATCGGCAGAGGCGGCACAGAGATCGAAAAGCTCCGTCAGAAGCTTGAAAAAATGATGGGCAAGCAGGTTGCTGTTAATATCGTTGAAGTTAAGAATCCTGATATTGATTCACAGCTTGTTGCTGAAAAGATCGCACTCGACCTTGAAAACAGAGTTTCATTCAGACGTACAATGAAGCAGGCAATCGGCAGAGCAATGCGTCTTGGCGCAAAGGGTATCAAGGTTATGGTATCAGGCCGTCTCGGCGGTGCTGAAATCGCAAGAAGCGAAACATACCACGAAGGTACAATTCCGCTCCAGACAATCAGAGCTGATATCGACTACGGTACTGCTGAAGCACACACAACTTACGGCAGACTTGGTATCAAGGTATGGATCTACAAGGGCGAAGTTTTAAAGGGTGAAGCGGCTGCAAAGGCTGACGACTCAAGAAGAGGCGGCAGAGATAACAGAAGACGCAATAACCCAAGACGTGACAATAAAGTCAGAGAAGCAAAAAGTGAAGGAGGTAACCAGTAATGCTACTTCCAAAGAGAGTTAAGTACCGCAGAGTACACAGAGGCCGCCTTAAAGGTAAGGCAATGAGAGGCAATCAGGTTAACTACGGTGATTTTGGTCTTCAGGCACTTGAGCCTGCATGGATCACATCAAATCAGATCGAATCAGCCCGTATCGCTATGACACGTTACATCAAGCGTGGCGGTCAGGTCTGGATCAAGATTTTCCCTGATAAGCCGATTACAGAAAAGCCGGCTGAAACACGAATGGGTTCAGGTAAAGGTTCACCGGAATATTGGGTAGCTGTAGTAAAGCCAGGCAGAGTTATGTTTGAAATTGCAGGCGTTCCTGAGGAAACTGCAAGAGAAGCTATGCGTCTTGCTATGCACAAGCTCCCTATCAAGTGTAAATTTATTGCAAAAGCAGAGCAAGGAGGGGAGCAGTAATGAAGGCATCTGAGATCAAGGGTATGTCAGTTGAAGAAATGAACGAAAAGCTGACCGGCTTAAAGGAAGAGCTTTTTGCGCTCCGCTTTCAGCTTGCTGTAAACCAGCTTGACAATACAGCACGCTTAAAGGCTGTCAAGAAGGATATCGCAAGAATCAAGACAGTTATGCGTGAGACTGAAATTCAGTCAGGCGTTAAGCAGTAAGAAAGGGAGGATTTAGCTATGTCTGAGAGAAACCTTAGAAAGACAAGGGTTGGTAAAGTTGTAAGCGACAAGATGGACAAAACTATCGTTGTTGCTATCGCTGACAATGTTAAACACCCGCTTTACAAGAAGATCATCAAGCGTACAGTTAAGCTCAAGGCGCACGATGAAAACAACGAATGCCGCATCGGCGACCGTGTTGAAGTTATGGAAACACGTCCGCTTTCAAAGGATAAGAGATGGCGCGTTGTAAACATTATCGAAAAAGCTAAGTAATTTTTAATACAGACGAAGGAAGCGGTTTAAGAGAAACGCTTCTGAAAGGAGGAACTCGCTGTGATACAAATGCAGTCTTATATGAAGGTTGCTGATAACACCGGAGCTAAAGAGCTTATGTGTATCAGAGTTCTGGGCGGTACACGCAGAAGATATGCAAATATCGGTGACGTGGTTGTAGCTTCCGTTAAGAAAGCAACACCCGGCGGCGTTGTTAAGAAGGGCGACGTTGTAAAGGCAGTTATCGTTCGTTCAGCAAAGGGCCTGAGAAGAGAAGACGGCACATACATTCGTTTCGACGAAAATGCAGCTGTTATCATTAAGGAAGATAAAAACCCAAGAGGTACACGTATATTCGGACCTGTAGCAAGAGAGCTTCGTGACAAGGACTATATGAAAATATTGAGCCTTGCACCGGAAGTATTATAATGGAGGTGTCATGATGAGCAAATTACACGTTAAAACAGGTGACACAGTCGTTCTGCTTACAGGTGACTACAAGGACAAATTCGAGGACAAGGGCAAGAGAAAGACAGGCAAGGTTCTGGAAGTAAGCCCTAAGGAAGGCAAGGTTATCGTTGAGGGAATCAACATGATAACAAAGCACATGAAGCCTACAAGAATGGGTCAGTCAGGCAGCCTTATCAAGGCAGAGTCTCCGATTTATGCTTCAAAGGTTCAGCTCGTTTGCCCTAAGTGCGGCAAGCCTACAAGAGTTGGTCACGGCTTTGAGGAAAAGACAAATGCTGCCGGCGTTACAAAGAAGACTCCGGTAAGAATCTGCAAGAAGTGCGGACACAATTTCTAATAGAAGGAGAAACGACATGGCAAGATTAAAAGATTATTATGTTGATACCGTAGCTCCTGCTTTGATGAAGAAATTCAACTACAAGAGTGTTATGGAAATTCCGAAGCTTGATAAGGTTGTAATCAATGTCGGCGCCGGCGAAGCAATTTCAAATTCAAAGGTTATCGACGCTATCATGAACGACCTTATGCAGATCACAGGTCAGAAGCCGGTTGTCTGCAGAGCCAAGAAATCCGTTGCTAACTTTAAGCTCCGTGAAGGTATGCCGATCGGTGTTAAGGTTACACTGAGAAGAGAGAATATGTATGAATTCGTTGACAAGCTTTTCAACGTTGCATTCCCTCGTGTAAGAGATTTCAGAGGTATTAATCCAAACTCTTTTGACGGCAAGGGCAATTACTCAACCGGTATCAAGGAACAGCTTATATTCCCTGAAATCGAGTATGATAAGATTGACAAGGTTAGAGGAATGGATATAAATTTCATCACAACAGCTAAGACTGATGAAGAAGCAAAAGAGCTGCTCGAAATGCTGGGCGCACCATTTGCTAAGTAATTAGGGAGGATTTTTCAAAATGGCAAAAAAAGCGATGATTAATAAGCAGCAGAGAACTCCCAAGTATTCCACCAGAGCTTACAACAGATGCAAGATCTGCGGCAGACCTCATGCATATCTGAGAAAATTCGGTATATGCCGTATCTGCTTCAGAGAGTTGGCTCACAAGGGACAGATCCCTGGTGTAAGAAAGTCAAGCTGGTAAAAATACAAAGGAGGTCATTGGCATGCAGATTACTGATACAATAGCAGATTTACTGACAAGAATTCGTAATGCGAGTTCTGCAAAGCACGCCACGGTTGACGTTCCTGCTTCAAATGTCAAGAAGGCTATTACAGAGATTCTCGTTGACGAGGGTTATGTAAAGAGCTTTCAGCTCATTGAAGACGGCAAGCAGGGTATTATAAGAATCACTCTTAAATATACAGACAGCAAGTCACCTGTTATCACCGGTCTTCGCAGGGTTTCAAAACCGGGTTTACGTATTTATTCAAGTTGTGAGGATATGCCTAAGGTTAGAAAGGGACTTGGTATTGCAATCGTTTCTACATCTAAGGGAATCATGACAGACAAGAAGGCTCGTGAGCTTAATGTCGGCGGCGAGCTGTTAGCATTCGTTTGGTAAGGAGGACAGGGAAATGTCACGTATAGGAAAAATGCCGATTAGTGTCCCTGCCGGTGTTGATGTTAAGATCGACAACAACGTTGTTACAGTCAAGGGTCCTAAGGGTACACTCACTAAAGAATTTTCAGATTCAATGATCATTGAATTCAAGGATGGCACAATTACAGTTGCACGTCCTAACGAATTAAAAATAAACAAGAGCCTTCATGGTCTTACAAGAACACTTATTGCCAACATGGTTGAGGGTGTTACAAACGGCTATTCAAAGACTCTTGAAATCGAAGGTGTCGGCTACCGTGCCGCAAAGCAGGGCAAGAACCTCGTTATGAACCTCGGTTTCTCACATCAGGTAACTGTTGCTGAAATCGACGGCATCACAATCGACGTTCCGCAGCCGAACAAGATCGTAATCAACGGAATTGACAAGCAGGCTGTTGGCCAGTTTGCTGCTGAAGTCCGTGAAAAGCGTCCGCCTGAGCCGTATAAGGGCAAGGGAATCAGATATGCCGGAGAGCGCATCATCCGCAAGGAAGGTAAGGCCGGCAAGGGCAAGAAGTAATAAAGGAGTGAATTTGCAATGATTAAAAAGGCTGATACAAAAAAAGCCAGAGCAAAAAGACATACCAGAGTTCGTGGCAAGATTTCCGGTACTCCTGAACGTCCTCGTCTGAATGTATTCCGTTCTGCAAAGCACATTTATGCTCAGATTATTGACGATGTAAACGGAGTTACACTTGCTTCCGCTTCAAGCATGGATAAGGAATTTGAAGGAAACGGCGGAAATGCCGAGGGCGCACGCAAGGTCGGCGAAATGGTTGCAAAGCGTGCTGTTGATAAGGGAATTGCTGAAGTTGTATTCGACAGAGGCGGCTTCCTCTATCACGGAAGAGTAAAAGAGCTTGCTGAAGGAGCTCGTGAAAACGGACTGAAGTTCTAAGAAGGAGGTAATACTTTTGGCTAATATAGATGCAAAAGCATTGGAGCTTTCCGAAAAGGTTGTTTCCATTAACAGAGTTTCCAAGACTGTTAAGGGCGGACGTATTCTCAAGTTCGCAGCTCTCGTAGTAGTAGGCGACGGAAACGGCACAGTAGGCTTTGGTCTGGGAAAATCAGGCGAAGTTCCTGACGCAATCCGCAAGGGTATCGAAGACGCTAAGAAGAATCTTGTAAAGGTTCCTATGTATGGTACAACAATTCCTCACGAAATCGTGGGCGAATTCGGCGCCGGCAGAGTTCTTATGAAGCCTGCTGCTCCTGGTACAGGCGTTATCGCAGGCGGTCCTGTTCGTGCCGTTATCGAAATGGCAGGTATCAAGGATATCAGAACAAAATCCCTGCGTTCAAACAACCCATGCAACGTAGTAAGAGCTACAATCAACGGACTTACATCATGCGCAACTCTCAAGGAAGTTGCTGAAAAGAGAGGCAAGTCCATCAAGGAAATTTTAGGCTAAGGAGAGAGCAGATATGGCAAAGCAGATCAAGCTCGTAAAGAGTCTTATTGGAAGAAAAGATGACCAGATTGCTACTGCTCATTCACTGGGACTTAAAAAGGTTGGTCAGGTTGTAACACAGCCGGACAATGAGCAGACAAAGGGAAAAATCAATAAAATTTCTCACCTCGTGGAGGTTCAGGACGCATAAGCAAGGAGGTGCATCACGATGAAGTTACACGAATTATCACCGGCACCGGGTTCTGTTTCAGAGCGCAAGCGTGTAGGCAGAGGTCACGGTTCAGGTAACGGCAAAACTGCCGGCAAGGGTCACAAGGGCCAGAACGCACGTTCAGGCGGCGGCGTAAGAATCGGCTTTGAAGGCGGACAGATGCCATTGGCAAGAAGAATCCCTAAGAGAGGCTTCAACAACATTTTTGCCAAGAAATATTCAATCGTTAATGTTTCAGATCTCAGCAAGTTTGTTGACGGAACAGTTGTTGACACAGAAATGCTGATTGCTGCAGGTCTTGTTAAAAAGGAAAATGATGGAATCAAGGTTCTCGGAAACGGAGAGCTCACATCAAAAATCACTGTAAAGGCTGCTAAATTCTCAAAGAGCGCAATCGAAAAAATCGAAAAGGCTGGCGGGAAAGCAGAGGTGATTTAATGTGTTCGAAACACTGAGAAATGCGTGGAAAGTTACTGAAATTCGCAAAAAGCTTTTGTTCACATTATTCATCATTATCGTTTTCAGATTCGGAAGTGCACTGACAGTTCCGTTTCTGAATTTAGCAACAGTTCAGACATGGATGGATCAGAACGCCACAGGCGGTAACTTCCTTGAATATCTGAACGTTCTGACAGGTGGTGCGCTTTCAAAGGCGACAATTTTCTCATTGTCAATTACGCCTTACATTAACGCATCTATCATAGTACAGCTGCTGACTTATGCTCTTCCTCCTCTTGAGAGATTACAGCAGGAGGGTGAAGAGGGAAGAAAGACTATCAACAAGATAACAGCTTTTGTTTCTCTGGGTCTTTCAATATTCATGTCAATCGCTTACTATTTCACACTTAAAAATATGGGTGCAGTTGAGTATACAACCGGATTTGAAGGTGTATTTACTGCAATCGTAATTTCATCCTGCTTTGTTGCAGGAGCTATGCTCGTAGTATGGATGGGCAACAGAATCAATGACAAGGGTATCGGAAACGGTGTTTCCATGATACTTTTTGCAGGTATCGTTGCAAGATTCCCGACTGATGTCGGAACACTCGTTTCACTTACAAAGGAAACTCCATCCAGGTATTTATTCGTATCAATCGGTATTGCAATCGTATTCGTAATCATGATCGGCTTTGTTGTATTTATGAACGAATCCGAAAGAAGAATTCCGATCCAGTATGCAAAGAGAGTTGTCGGCAGAAGACAGTACGGCGGACAGAGCACACACATTCCTGTAAAGGTTTGCATGAGCGGTGTTATGCCTATCATCTTCGCTATGGCATTTATGTCACTCCCAAGCACAATCGGAATGTTCAAGGCTCCATATGCAAGTCCGGAAGGATTCTGGCAGAACTTCTATAACGGATTCCTTAAATTCTTCAGCACACAGTCGTTCTCATACGCAATACTCTACTTCATTCTGATTATCGCATTCAACTACTTCTACGTTTCAATGCAGTATAATCCGATTGAAATTGCAAACCAGTTAAGACAGAACAACGGCGGCATCCCTGGTATCAGACCTGGTAAACCGACATCTGATTATATTCAGAGAGTTTTGTCAAAGATTACATTAGTCGGCGCTATATTCCTTGGAATCATTGCAATCTTCCCGATTTTCCTTGGTATGTGGGACGACAACCTGAGAAGTCTTTCAATGGGCGGTACAACAATGCTTATCGTTGTAAGCGTTGCGCTTGAAACAGTTCGTACACTGGAATCACAGCTGATGATGCGTCATCACAAGGGATTCCTTGAATAAGGAGGTCGTAAGATGAATCTAATTTTGTTAGGTGCTCCGGGTGCCGGAAAAGGAACACAGGCTGAGGTTATCGCTGAGGCTAAGAAAATTCCGCAGATTTCAACAGGTAATATCCTGAGAGAGGCTGTAAAGAACGGTACAGAATACGGTCTTAAAGCTAAGGCTGCTATGGACAGCGGTTCACTTGTTTCCGATGACGTTGTTATCGGTATCTTAAAGGACAGAATCGCTGAGGACGACTGCAAAAACGGTTTTGTCCTTGACGGTTTCCCGAGAACTGTTCCTCAGGCTGAGGCTCTGGAGGCTATGGGTGTTAAAATTGATAAGGTAATTGAAATATTTGTTCCGGATGAAACAATCCAGAAAAGACTGTCAGGAAGAAGAGTCTGCGAGGACTGCGGCGCTTCCTATCACACAGAATTCAAGCCGTCAAAGGCTGAAGGAAAATGTGACAAGTGCGGCGGAAACACAGTTCAGAGAAAAGACGATCAGCCTGAAACAGTTATTGAGCGTTTAAAGGTATATCATGAGCAGACAGCGCCTTTAAAGGATTTCTATTCCAAGCAGGGCAAGCTTGAGACTATTGTTGGTCAGGAGGATGTTGCTGAAACTTCCAAGCTGACACTGAAAGCTGTTGAGGCATAAAATGGTAAGCATAAAATCAAGCACTGATTTAGCTAAGATGCGTGAAGCCGGTCAGATAGCCGGCAGAGCGCTGAAGCTTGCGGGTGAATCCATAAAAGCAGGTATGACAACAAAGGCCCTTGACAAAATAATCCACGATTATATAGTAGGGTGCGGAGCAAAGCCGTCGTTTTTAAATTACGGCGGATTTCCGGGAAGTGCCTGTATCTCAATAAACGAAGAAGTTATTCACGGTATTCCAAGCCATAAGAAAAGAATTTCTGAAGGCGACATAGTCAGTGTTGATGTGGGAGCGTTTTATAACGGCTTTCACGGAGATACCTGTGCGACATTTGCTGTCGGAAAGGTTTCCGACGAGGCAAAGGCACTTCTGAAGGTAACTGAGGAAAGTCTTTACGAGGGTATCAAAGCTGCTCAGGTCGGCGCAAGACTGGGCGATGTAGGCCACGCAGTTGAGGAATACTGCTCGTCAAGAGGCTATGGAATCGTAAGGAATTACTGCGGACACGGAATCGGCAGGGATCTGCACGAGTCACCGGAGGTTCCGAATTACGGAAAAGCCGGACACGGACAGCGCCTTGTTGCCGGAATGACATTCTGTATCGAGCCTATGATAAATCAGAAAGGCGACGGAGTAAAGGTACTCAGAGACGGATGGACCGTTGTAACGGCAAACGGTTCTCTTTCGGCTCATTTTGAACACGCTATCGCAATTACACCGACAGGACCTGTTATTCTAACTCAGCCGTAAAAAAAAGGAGAAAAGTTTGGATATACAAAAGGGAATGATTGTAAAGGCGGTTGCCGGAAGAGATAAGGGAGGATATTTCGCAGTTTGCGGCACTGAGAACGGAATGGTTCTTATAGCGGACGGGAAGGCCCGAAAGCTTGAGACGCCCAAACGAAAGAATATCAGACATCTGAAGTTCACCGGTAAAATAATCGGGCTTAACGATATAACCAATAAAAAGCTTAAAAATGTGCTGACGGAATTCGCCGGCACACCGTAACCGATATGGGGAGGTATTAATTTTGTCTAAGGAAGATGTAATTGAATTAGAGGGTATCGTTGAAGAAGCTTTGCCGAATGCAATGTTTCGTGTCAAGCTGCCAAACGACCATGTAATTCTCGGGCATGTATCAGGAAAGCTGAGAATGAATTATATCAGAATCGTTCCCGGCGATAAGGTAACAGTTGAAATGTCACCTTATGACCTGACTAAGGGCAGAATCACCTGGAGAGCCAAGTAAAAAGGCTTATGAAACCTGAGGCGTTGTGAAAATAATGCTTCTGTAATCTATCAAGGAGGTATTTTCAATGAAAGTCAGACCTTCAGTTAAACCTATTTGCGAAAAATGCAAGGTTATTAAACGCAAGGGAAAAGTAATGGTAATTTGCGAAAATCCAAAGCATAAACAGCGTCAGGGATAATTCCTGACATCTTATTAATGGAGGTGCTATTAATTAATGGCAAGAATTTCTGGTGTTGACCTGCCGAAGGATAAGAGAGTTGAGATCGGCTTGACTTACATCTACGGCATTGGTCGTCAGACTGCTGTAACGATCCTTAAAGAAACAGGAGTTAATCCTGACACAAGAGTTAAGGACCTTTCAGAAGAAGACGTAGCAAAGCTGCGTGACTATATTGATAAGAACTGCAACGTTGAGGGTGACCTCAGAAGAGAAGTTGCGCTTAATATCAAGAGACTTGTTGAAATCGGCTGCTACAGAGGCGTTCGTCATCGTAAGGGTCTGCCTGTAAGAGGACAGAGAACAAAGACAAACGCAAGAACCCGCAAGGGCCCGGCAAAGACGATTGCAAACAAGAAGAAGTAAGGAGGACTTGATAAAATGGCACAGCAGAAACCTAAAAAAGTTGCTATCAGAAGACGCAGAGAGCGTAAAAATATCGAGAGCGGCGCTGTTCATATTCAGTCCACTTTCAACAACACAATCGTAACTATCACAGATACACAGGGAAACGCTATTTCATGGGCAAGCGCAGGCGGACTTGGCTTCAGAGGCTCAAGAAAGTCTACACCATTCGCTGCACAGACAGCTGCTGAAACAGCTGCAAAGGCTGCTATGGAACATGGTCTTAAGACTGTTGAAGTTTACGTTAAGGGACCTGGTTCAGGCAGAGAAGCTGCAATCAGAGCACTTCAGACAGTTGGTCTTGAAGTTAAGATGATCAAAGACGTTACCCCAATTCCGCACAACGGATGCCGTCCTCCAAAGAGAAGACGTGTCTAATTTACAGGAGGTGCAAAAAATTGGCTATTAACAGAGAACCTATTCTCAAGAGATGCAGATATCTTGGAATCAGCCCTGCAGTTATGGGTATATCCAAGGAGAGCAACCGTAATCCTAACGCAAACAAGAGAAAGAAAGTTTCCGAATACGGAATGCAGCTTAAAGAAAAGCAGAAGCTGAAGTTTATCTACGGCGTTCTGGAAAAGCCTTTCTATCACTATTTTGAAATCGCTGAAAAAATGGAAGGCAAGGCTGGTGAAAACCTGATCACAATTCTCGAGTCAAGACTCGACAACGTTGTATTCAGAATGGGTCTTGCACTTACAAGAAGAGAATCAAGACAGCTCGTTTCACACGGACATTTCCTCGTAAACGGCAAGCGTGTTGACATTCCTTCATACAGAGTTAAGATCGGTGATGTAATTGAGCTTTCTGAAAACAGCAAGAAGAGCGACAAGTTCAAGGAAATCATCGAAGGAACAAAGGGCAGAGTAATCCCTCTCTGGCTTGAGGCTAACAAGGAAGCAGCAACTGCTAAGGTTGTTCGTATGCCTGTTAAGGATGACATCGACTATGAGGTTGAAGAAACATTCATCGTCGAGTTGTACTCAAAATAATAATAATTTACTTATTATTAGCCTGTTGATTATTTTAGATAAAAAAGTGATTGCGAAATAGGAGGGTTCTTATGCTTGAAAAAATCGTAAAGCCGGAAATTGATACTGTTGAGCTGAAAACTGATGGCAAGTACGGTAAATTCGTTCTGTCTCCGCTGGAACGCGGATACGGTATAACACTCGGCAACAGTCTGAGACGTGTACTGCTCTCCTCGCTGCCCGGTGTTGCAGTCAACTCAGTAAAGATAGACGGAGTACACCATGAAATGTCAACCATTCCTGGTGTCAAGGAAGACGTTACTGAGATCATCCTTGCAATCAAGGGACTTACAGCCAAGCTTTACGGCGAAGGTCCTAAGACAGTTTATATCGAAGCTGAGGGCGAATGCGAAGTAACTGCCGGTGATATCAAAACAGACTCAGAGGTCAATATTCTTGATCCGGGAATGCATATAGCAACACTCGGCAAGGATGCAAAGCTTTATATGGAAATCACTATTGACAGAGGCAGAGGCTATGTTTCTGCTGAGCGCAACAAGCAGCAGGCAGGCGGAAGTATGCCGGTTGATGTAATTGCAGTCGATAGTATCTATACTCCTGTTTTGAAGGTAAATTACAAGGTCGAGGACACACGTCTGGGCCAGGTAACTGATTTTGATAAGCTTACAATTGAGGTTTGGACAGACGGAACAATCTCTGCAAAGGAAGCTTTATCACAGGCAGCCAATCTCCTCAACGAGCATCTGAAACTTTTTGTTGACTTGTCACATGAGGCAAGTATCGCAGAAGTTCTTGTAGATCAGGAGGACAAGGGAAAAGAGAAAATCCTTGAGATGACCATTGAGGAACTTGACTTATCGGTACGTTCCTTCAACTGCTTAAAGCGTGCCGGAATTAATACCGTAGACGACTTGATTAACAAGTCTGAAGAAGAAATGATGAAGGTTAGAAACCTTGGTAAAAAATCCTTTGATGAGGTTAAAGAAAAGCTTCAATCACTTGGCTTTGACCTTAGCTCAGAAGAGGAATAAAACTGCCGGAAGAACGCATTTGCGGTTCGTTCCTGCAATTTGAAAAGGAGTGAATAACGATGCCAGGTACAAGAAAGCTTGGAAGATCAACTGACCACAGAAGAGCAATGCTCAGAGCAATGGTTACTTACCTGCTTGAAAATGGACAGATTGAAACAACAGTAACAAGAGCTAAAGAAGTAAGAGCAGTTGCTGAAAAGATGATTACAATCGGCAAGAACAGCGACCTGCACTCCAAACGTCAGGTTTACGCTTACGTTACTAAGGAAGACGTTGCTAAGAAGGTATTTGATGAGATCTCACCAAAATATGCTGACAGAAACGGCGGATATACAAGAATCGTGAAAATCGGTCCTCGTCGTGGAGACGCTGCTGAAATGGCTATTATTCAGCTGGTTTGATTTTAAAATTACATTCCTGTTGTTATATGAAAACGTGCAGATTTTTTCTGCACGTTTTTTGCATTTGCAGTAATTAAGTGGACGCACTCTCTTGCAGGGCGTCCACTTTTTTCAACATCTGAGTGTAAATTCAACACAATGTTTATTTTACGGTATCGTTTTGTTTCCGGCTGGACAGTTTATTATGTAGGGGACGGCGCCCTCGACGTCCCGTGTGTAATCAGTTCAGTAAAATTGAAAATGCGGGACGTCGAGGGCGCCGTCCCCTACAAAAAGCTGTATTTGATTTCCGTGTTTTTTAGTAAAAAAGTGTTGACTATTTTCCGGATTTAGTTTATTATATTAGTATGTATGTAATAATGAAATATTATCTCATTATCTTATTACTGAATAACAATTCGGAGGAATTATGAGTAAAAACGTTATATCAAAGCTGCCGGTCATGCTGCATGGCGCTGACTACAATCCGGAGCAGTGGCTTGATATGCCGGAAATACTGGAACGTGATATCGAGCTTATGAAAAAAGCTGGCGTCAACTGCGTTTCCGTAGGTATATTTTCCTGGGTATCCCTTGAACCGGAAGAGGGCGTTTACACCTTTGACTGGCTGGAAAATGTCATAAACCGCCTTTATGTAAACGGCATTTACACCGTTCTTGCAACCCCGACTGGTGCAAAACCTTCGTGGATGGCAAAGAAGTATCCGGAAATTCTCAGAGTTGAGAGCAACCGTGTGAGAAACCTCCAGGGCGGCAGGCATAATCACTGCTATACCTCGCCGGTTTACCGTGAAAAGACAAGGCTGATAAATACAGAACTTGCAAAGCGGTTTGCGAATCATCCGGCGGTAATTCTGTGGCACGTTTCAAACGAGATACAGGGGGAGTGTCATTGTGAACTGTGTCAGGCGGAGTTCAGAAAATGGCTGAAAAAGAAATACAGGACCCTTGACAATTTAAACAAGCAATGGTGGACCTGTTTCTGGAGCCACACCTACACCGACTGGGAGGAAATCGAATCTCCCGCCCCTCACGGCGAGCCGTGTATTCACGGTCTTAACCTTGACTGGAAACGCTTCTGCACCGAGCAGACGGTTGATTTCTATAAAGAGGAGATAAAGCCGCTTAAAGAGGCGAATCCGGACATTCCGGCGACCATTAACATGATGGCTTACTACGACGGTATTGACTACTGGAAATTTGCCGAAGTGCTGGATATTATTTCGTGGGACTCCTACCCTATGTGGCACAACGGCGGAACTGATGATTCCGGAGGTGCTATATGGAACGCCTTCTGGCATGACGCAATGCGTTCCATGAAACAGCAGCCGTTTCTGCTTATGGAGAATACGCCAAGTACTGCCAACTGGTGCGGCGTTTCAAGGCACAAGCGCCCGGGAATGAACCTGCTGACCGCAATTCAGGCGATAGCGCACGGCTCAAACAGCTGCCAGTATTTCCAGTGGCGTCAGAGCAGAGGGTCTGTTGAGAAATTCCACAGCGCTGTTGTGGGACATAACGGTTCTGACAAATCAAGGATTTTCCTTGAAATATGCAAAACCGGCGATGCCCTCAGAAAGCTTGACGGCGTTCTGACTGCCGATGTAAATGCACAGGTGGCAATAATCTACGATGTGGAAAACAAGTGGGCAGTTGAGGACAGCAAGGGGCCGAGAAACGAGGGTATGGGCTACACAGACCAGATTCTTCAGACCTACGGTTCATTCTGGAAACAGGGTATTCCTGTTGATGTGATAAACATGGACGCTGACCTTGAAAAGTACAGGCTTGTCTGCGTGCCGATGCCTTATATGCTCAGAGGCGATTTTGCCGCAAGACTGAAAAAATATGTTGAAAAGGGCGGTACTGCGGTGGTAACATATTTCTGCGGAATGGTTAACGAAAACGATCTTTGCTATCTTGGCGAAACTCCGGCAGAGGGTATTTCAGATATGCTGGGAGTTGTCTTTGAGGACATTGACGGTCTTTATGACTATCAGAGGAATCATGTTGTGTTTGACAGCGAAAGCGGCCTGGAGGGCGAATATGAAACCTCAAAGCTTTGCGAAATTGTAACAGTCAAAACCGCTGAGGTACTGGGAAAGTACAAAGAGGATTTCTATGCCGGATATCCTGCTTTTACCGTCAATAACTACGGCAAAGGCAAAGCATACTATCAGGCAACTGTCATGAACGGGGAGTTTTCTGATAAGTTTTACAAAAAGCTGTGCGGAGAACTGAGAATCAGAAGAAGTCTTGAAACAGATTTGCCGCAGGGCGTTACAGCAGGACGCAGAATGACAGAGAACGGCACAGAGTACATATTCATTGAAAACTTTGTAAACGAAACCCGTGAGATTGATCTGCCTTATCCGCTTTACGATATCATAAGCGGGAAAACCATAAGCGGCAGAACAGTTCTTGAGCCATACGCCGCAATGGTGTGCAAATAAGTATAATATAGATGAGGCGAGTAAAGCTTGCCGGAATCTATTTGCCATATTTTGCGGCTGCCGCTTTAGCGGCGGGCAAAATGGCATTTTAAATAAAAATATTGTTCTGCCAGCTTGGCAAGGTTTAATTGGTGGAGCAATAATACAGGAGGATATAAATTCAAATGAAAATCAAAAAGGCTTTTACTGCTCTGACGGCAGCAATTATGATGTGTGCTGCATTTTCAGGCTGTTCCGGCAAGGACGGCGACGGAAAATCCGCTGCGTCCGTTGATTACAAGTGGAGCAACGTTGCAATCGGCGGCGGTGGTTACGTAACCGGTATGGAATACAGCAAGGCTGAAAAAGGACTTGCCTATGCAAGAACCGATATCGGCGGCGCATATCGCTGGGTGGATTCTGAATCAAAGTGGGTGGCTATCACCGACTTCCTCGGCTCTGAGGAATGGAATCTTATCGGTATTGAGAGTATCTGTGCAGACCCTGTTGACGCAAAGAGAGTTTACTTTGCCGGCGGTACATACATGGATACGTCAAACGGCGCAATTTTCAGCTCTGACGACTACGGCGAAAACTGGACAAGATTCGACCTTCCTTTCGGCTGCGGAGGAAACCAGTCCGGACGTGGAACAGGCGAGCGTCTTGCCGTTGACCCGAAGGACAACAAGAATGTATACTTCGGCAGCAGAAGCAACGGTCTGTGGAAGTCCACCGACTACGGCAAAACATGGGCGGAAGTAACTTCATTCCCTACAAAGGGTACATACAATCAGGAAAGCGTAAACATGGGTATCATGTGGATAGAGTTTGACCCGAATTCCGATGATATGTATGCAGGCGTTGCAGAAGTAAACGGACAGTGTATCTACAAGTCATCAGACAAGGGCGAAAGCTGGACTGCTCTTCCGGAAAATGAAAAGGGAATGTATCCTCTCCAGGCTGACATTTCCTCAAACGGCAAAATGTATATTGTATACAGCGACAACTGCGGACCTAACCTTTCACCGACAAACGGCAAGGTTTACGCCTATGATATGGCAGCAGGAACATTCTCAGATATAACTCCGGCAGTAGGTGACGGCAGATACGGCGGTTTCGGCGGCATTTCAGTTGACGCACAGAACCCTGATACAGTGGTTGTTTCATCACTCGGTTTCTGGAGCGACAAGGGTGACAATGTTTACCGTACAACAGACGGCGGTGCAACATGGTCTGCGTTCTTTGACACCAACAAGAACTACGTTATGGACACCTCTGAGGCTGACTGGCTCAAATGGGGCAACGACGAGGCAAAGACCGGCTGGTGGACTTCGGATATCGACATAAACCCGTTCAATTCTGACGAAGTTATGTACGGCACAGGCGCAACAATCTACGCTACTGAAAATATAACAGCGCTCGGAACAGGCACTCCTGTTACAGTAAAATTCCATGCATACGGTCTTGAGGAAACTGCTGTTTACAAGATGGTTTCACCTCCGGCGGGCGGTCCTCAGCTTTATTCTATCATGGGCGACCTTACAGGATTTTCACATCTTGACGTTACAAAGTGTCCGGACGATACACACTTTATGAAGGACGGCGACCCGTCTGATATCGACTGCGCATGGAGCAATCCGAATACAGCGGTTATGTGCGGCGATATGAACGGCAGTCTGAGATACACAACAGACGGCGGTACTACATGGAACAAGTGCAAGGCGCTTCCGGAATCTGCTCAGGACGGTACTGTTGCAGTGGCGGCTGACGGCAGCTCATTTATCTGGACTCCTGCGTCAAGTACAGGCAAGCCTTATATCACATTTGATATGGGTACTACATGGTATAACGTAGGCGGTCTGGGTTACGGTTCTTCAATCGTTGCTGACAGAGTAAACCCGAACAAGTACTATGCTGTATGCGACGGTATGTTCTATATTTCTGAGGACGGCGGAAACAACTTTGTTTCAACAAATATGGTTATGGACAACGCTTCGATCACTGCCTGCGGCGACAAGGAGGGCGATGTATGGGTGTATAACAATGGTCTTATCATGCACACTGAGGACGGCGGAAAGTCATTTGAATCCATAAAGAATTTCAAATGCAAGGCTATGGGATTCGGCGCACCTGAAAAGGACGGAGATTACATGGTTATCTACGCAATGGGTTCGACCGAGGAACACGGCGACGGAATTTACCGTTCAAAGGACAAGGGCAAGACATGGGAAAGAATCAATGACGAGCATCATCTTTTCGGTAACCTCACACCGTCTATCACAGGCGACAGCGAAGTTTACGGCAGAGTATACTTTGCAACAAACGGCAGAGGAATCGTAATGGGTGACATAGCTGAATAATAATATGCATACATTATTTATTAAGGAGATAAAAATATGAAGTATTACATTGGTATTGACCTCGGCGGAACAAACATTGTTGCCGGAGTTGTTGACGAAAATTATAATATTGTTGCAAAGTCAAGCACAAAGACAAATCTTCCGAGACCGGAAAAGGAAATCGCAGCTGACATGGCAAAGGTTTCGATCCAGGCAGTAAAGGAAGCCGGACTTGACATGAGCCAGATTGAATGGGTTGGTATCGGAACACCGGGTATTGCCAACAGCGAAAAGGGAATTATCGAGTATTCCTGCAACTTAGGCTTTGACAACACACCTATGGTTGACTACATAAAGGAATACATTGACAAGCCTGTATTCATTGAAAATGACGCCAATGCCGCAGCTTACGGCGAATATGTTGCCGGCGCTGCAAAGGGTGCCAGAAACGCAGTATGCATCACTCTTGGAACAGGCGTAGGCGGCGGAATCGTTATTGACGGCAAGATTTATTCCGGTTCAAACTTTGCCGGCGCTGAAATTGGTCACATGGTTATTGAGGTTGACGGTCCTCAGTGTACCTGCGGAAGAAAGGGCTGTTTTGAGGTGTTCTCCTCTGCAACTGGTCTTATCAGAATGACCAAAGAGGCTATGGCTGAGGACAAGGAAACAGTAATGCACAAGATAACTGCTGAGAGAAACGGCAAGGTTACAGCAAGAACATCATTTGACGCTATGAGAATGGGCGACAAGACTGCAAAGGCTGTTGTTGACAAGTTTATCAGGTACCTTGCAGCCGGAATCACAAACACAATCAACATCTTCCAGCCGGATATTCTTTGTATCGGCGGCGGTGTGTGCAACGAGGGTGACCCTCTGCTCCTGCCTGTAAAGGCTCTGGTTAAGGACGAGGTTTACACAAGAAACTCACCTAAGAACACAGAGATAGTTATTGCAAAGCTTGGAAATGACGCCGGAATTATCGGTGCTGCATTCCTGGGAAATGCTAAATAAAATATTACATACAAAATGGGACGTCTTGCAAAAGGCGTCCCATTTAATTTATTATAAAAAAATCCTCCGTTTTCAGTAACAAATCACCGATATTCTGAATAAGATATATTGAAGTATTCAATCAGAATACAAATATGAAACAGGAGGAAAACTTTATGAGCGATTTTGCAAATGACTGCGGCAGAGCTGAGGCTGTTCCGGTAAAAGTGAACAGAGTTTTCGACAGCTGCAGCGACAAGGACTGTATAACCGGCATCAGGGTTGCTCTTACATCACCGGTTCCGCCGTCCGCAACAATAATAAAGCCAAAATGCATTACAGTCTGCGATGTGTGTATGAATACAGAGCCGATACCCTTCAATAAAGGCTTTTATTCGGTAGATATCACCTTTACATTTGACGTTCAGCTGCTTGCCTATGACAAAGCGTGCAGTACTCCCGCAAGCCTTTGCGGCAAAGCGACAGTCAGCAAAAACTGTATTCTTTACGGAAGTGAAACCAGTACAAAAACATTTTCAAGCGACGGCAGCGTTACTGGCACGGACGGAAACTGCTGTGATACTATCAATCCGCCGACTGCCCTTGTGCAGGTAGTTTCGCCGCTGATACTTGAATCAAAAATTACATCATGCAAGCCCTGTGAATGTATGTGCGGACGCAGCGAGAGTACATCAGAAACGTCAGGCAAGCCGTCCGGCAGAGATGTTGTTCTGACATTAGGACTTTTCTACGTTGTAGAGCTTGTAAGACCGGTCACGGTCATGGTACAGACATACCCCTATACTATCCCTCAGAAAGAGTGCTGCTCGGAAACCGACAGCCCATGCGAAGTGTTTGACAGGATTAGATTTCCTGTAGAGGAATTTTCGCCCCGGAAAGCCTCGGAAAACAGAAATGCCGGCTGTAAAAGCTGCGGCTGCGGCGTAAGTGCCGAAACCTTTAACCCTCCTCCGCTGACAGATGACAGCGAAGAGGAGCAGACTGAGAATTGATGTTATAAAAACGGACGGCTTTTATAAACCGTCCGTTTGATGTGTGAGGGGAAAATGAGAAATAAGTCTGACAAGCTGCCAAAAAGTAAAAAAATAATCGCAGCCGTTATTATTTCGGGAATTATTGTTCTTTCTGCATTTTTGTGCATTGAAAACAGAGTAAGGCGCTATACCTCGGAAATGGGTACATATTACTGCCGCTCACAGCTAAGTGAGGTTATCAGCGGCTCTGTGCAGAGTGTTCTTGAAAAGACGGGTGCGGAATATTCTGACCTGTCTTCAGAGATTTGTGACGAAAACGGAAATTTTGTTTCCGCCGGCATAAACACTAAAAACACTAATAAACTGCAAAGTATGATAGTTTCAGAGATAAACGGCAATATCAGCGGACTTTCAGACAGCGAAATTGAAATTTCAGCCGGAACACTCAGCGGAATTATTCTCTTAAACGGAAAAGGTCCGGAGATAAGGCTGAGGCTTGTCCCTGTGGGAAGTGCGCAGGCTGAACTGAAAAGCAGTTTTGAGTCTGCCGGAATCAACCAGACCTGCCATAAGATATCCCTTGATATAACCGCTGAGGTAAAGGCGGTTTATCCGGCAGGGAGCGAAACTGTAACTGTCAGCATGAACTGCATTCTTGCGGAAAATATAATAGCCGGAGAAGTGCCGGATGGGATACTCGCCGATATAGCAAAACGAACACAAGATGCTGAATAGAAATTCCGCAGAACAAGGAAAGCTTTTGAAGCCATACTGTCGTATGACGAAAAAATTTGACGCAGTTATGTGAAATTTCTATCAGCAGATATGTTTGGGTTGCTGTATCGGTGAGTATATTATAGTCCGCTGAAATCAAAGTCGGGAGTGTATTCTGACTTTGCCGAGGTGCGTTCCTGGGAAAAGCCCTTTAAGTCAAGCCGCTGTACCTCTTTGAGTACCGATTTGTATTCAAAGGTGGTAATTCTGCGGTTTATTTCGGGGTACTCGCCGCAGTTCTCATTTGGCGTGTACTGGCTCATAAGGCTTAAAAGAAAGCTGTCACGGGGCAGTATTTCTGCAAGAAGGTTTATTGCCGCAATGGAATCGTGACGACAGCCTGGGAGGATAAGGTGACGGACAATCAGTCCCTTTTTGAGCATATCGCCCTCCATGACAAGCTGTGGCTGCTGACGGTGCATTTCTTTCAGCGCTCTTTCTGCGTGAATACTGTAATCATCCGCTCCGGAGTACTTGCCCGAAATTTCAGTACTTACATACTTGAAATCCGGAAGATATATGTCAATGTAACCCTCAAGCATTCTGAGGGTTTCTTCTTTTTCATAGCCGCCGCAGTTGTAGACAACCGGTATTGTCAGCCTGTCTTTCACAAGGTCAAGAGCGTTTATTATCTGCGGTACATAGTGGGTGGGGTTCACAAGATTTATGTTGTGGGCACCCTTTTGCTGTAGTTCAAGAAAAATCTCTCCAAGCCGCTGTGTACTGATTTCCATTCCCTTGTTTTCGCCGCTTATTTCGTGATTCTGACAGAAACAGCATTTAAGGGTACAGCCGGAAAAGAACACCGCCCCCGAACCGTTTCTGCCGCTGATACACGGCTCTTCCCAGTAATGAAGCTGTGCCTTTGCGGCTCTGATACGGCAGTCACAGCCGCATATTCCGGCGGTTTTTGTCCTGTCTGCGCCGCATTCTCTCGGACAAAGGGTGCAACGGGAAAAATCGTATGTCAAGACAATCTCTCCTTAAAATCCTCATATCCGAACTTCTTTATAAGTTCAATTTCATCGTTTTCGTCCATAACCGCAATGGACGGCAGCGGCATACCGTTAAATGTGTTGTTCTTCACCATGCTGTAAATCGCCATGTCCTCAAAAATAAGCCTGTCACCGATTTGCAGAGGCTTGTCAAAGGAGTATTCACCAATCATATCTCCGGCAAGACAGGTCTGCGAGCCTAAACGGTAGGTAAACGGCTTCTCGTTTGGCATACCGGAATTGAAAAGGGGAGGGCGGTAGGGCATTTCCAGCACGTCCGGCATATGACAGGCGGCGGAGGTGTCGAGTATTGCCGCCGGAATGTCGTTTTCAGTAATGTCCAGCACCTTTGTGACGAGATATCCGGCATTGAGCGCCACAGCCTCTCCCGGTTCAAGATACACTTCAAGACCATATTTCTCCTGCATACGCTTTATACACCTTTCAAGGCGTGGAATGTCGTAATCGGGGCGTGTAATGTGGTGACCTCCGCCGAAGTTTATCCACTCCATTTTTTTCAGATACTCCCCGAACTTTTCCTCCACAGCGTCAAGGGTACTTTCAAGGTCGTCGGAATTCTGCTCGCAGAGGGTGTGGAAATGCAGTCCGGTTACGCCGTCAAGGTCGTCAGAACGGAAATTTTTCAGAGTTATTCCAAGACGGGATTTCGGGGAACATGGGTCGTAGATTTCGTGCCCCTCCTGTGTGGAATGCTCCGGATTTATGCGCAGTCCGATTTTCTTTCCGGCTTTGAGCACTTTTTCACGGTAAAGGTCAAGCTGTGAAAAGGAATTGAAGATAATGTGTCCGCAGTAAGATATTATCTCGTCAATTTCTTCCATGCGGTAGGCGGCGGAGAAAACGTGGTTTTCCTTACCCATGCATTCATATCCAAGACGTGCCTCGTAAAGACCGCTGCAGGCAGTACCGCTTAAATATTCGCCGATAAGCGGGTACATTGAAAAAGCGGAAAATGCCTTTTGCGCAAGGAGTATTTTACATCCTGTCCTGTCCTGTACGGATTTCAGGATTTCAAGGTTTGAGATAAGCTTTGCTTTGTCAATGACATAGCATGGAGTTTCGATGTTGTATAGGTTTTTGTTCACTTTTTTGCTCCCAAAATATTTTTTTGTAAGGGCGACCATTGGTCACCCGTGTATTTAAACAATGAAAATTTACGGTCAGGCCATAAAAGACCTGACCGTTTAAGTAATCAAACAAATTTAACCGCAGTGCCGTAAGCCATAACCTCGGCTGCGCCCTGCATAATCGCTGATGACGCATAGCGTACATTCACAATTGCGTCTGCGCCCAGCGCCTCAGCCTCCGCAACCATTCTCTTTGTTGCGATTGCACGAGCCTCATTCATCATTTCGGTATAGCCTTTCAGCTCGCCGCCTACCAGAGTTTTAAAACCCTGCATGATGTCCTTTCCAGCGTGCTTTGACTGTATCGTTGAACCCTTTACCAGTCCGAGCATTTCAAAGTTTTTGCCTGAGATGTAATCAGTATTTACTAATATCATCTTCCTCACCTTTCTTTATTTCATGTATTCTCTCAATGAGAGTGTATATTGACAGCGCTATTCCGATTACGGCTGCAACTGCAAATATTATCCCCACAATGCTTATTGTGGCAAGTATTGCGTAGCCTAAAAGAAACAGCACAAGTAAAACAGTAACAATAACAGGGGGGATAATTTCTTTAGTGTGCTTTTTCATATCAGTCTACCAGTACCGGATCAAAGTTTTCAGTCCATGGCAGACCCCACTTGTTAAGTCCTTCCATGAACGGGTCGGGGTCAAACTCCTCAACGTTGTAGACGCCCGGTTTCTTCCACTTGCCTGTCAGCACCATTTCAGCGCCGATCATTGCCGGAACGCCTGTTGTATATGAAACAGCCTGTGAGCCGACTTCCCTGTAGCACTCCTGGTGGTCGCAGACATTGTAAACGTAGTAATTAACCGGCTTGCCGTCCTTTTTGCCTTGATAGATACAGCCGATATTTGTCTTGCCGACTGTTCTCGGACCAAGTGACGCAGGGTCTGGCAGTACTGCCTTTAAAAACTGGAGCGGTACTATCTCCTTACCCTCATACATGATAGGCTCGATTGAAGTCATACCAACGTTTTCAAGGCATTTCAGATGTGTAAGATAGCTCTGACCGAATGTCATAAAGAAACGGATTCTCTTGATACCCTTGATATTGATAGCCAGCGACTCCAGTTCCTCGTGGTGGAGCAGATACATATCCTTTTCGCCTACCTGGTCGAAGTTGTATACTCTCTTAATCTCCATAGGCTCAGTTTCAACCCACTTGCCGTCCTCAATGTAGCTGCCCTTTGCGGACACCTCTCTGATGTTGATTTCCGGATTGAAGTTTGTGGCAAACGGGTAGCCGTGGTCGCCGCCGTTGCAGTCGAGAATATCAATGTAGTTTATCTCGTCGAAGTAATGCTTCTGTGCATAGGCAGAGAAAACGCCTGTAACGCCCGGGTCAAAGCCGCAGCCCAGTACCGCTGTGATACCAGCCTTTTCAAAACGCTCCTTATACGCCCACTGCCACTTGTACTCAAACTTGGCAGTATCCTCCGGCTCGTAGTTTGCGGTGTCAAGATAGTCAGTCTTTGTTTCAAGACAGGCGTCCATGATAGTTAAATCCTGATACGGCAGGGCAACGTTGATTACGATGTCCGGCTTTTCTTTGTTGATAAGCTCAACAAGCTGCGGTACGCTGTTTGCGTCAACCTGTGCAGTTGTGATTTTGGTTGCAGTCTTGCCCTCAAGTTCCTCCTTGAATTTGTCGCACTTTGATTTGGTACGGCTTGCAATGCATATCTCTGTAAATACCTCGCTGTTCTGACAGCACTTGTGAATAACAACTCCGGCAACTCCGCCGGCACCTATAATTAATGCTTTAGACATTTTTTATCAGTTCCTTTCAATTTATAAAATTATTAGCCGCAGTCCCAGTTATATAAAACATCACTGAAATCAAGCTGTTTAAGCTTTTCACGGTTTATAAAGAAATTGCCGATTCCCAAATCACCCCACATGATTTCGTAATTACTGTTACTGAAATCTTCTCTGCAATCGCTGTCGAGCTGGAACAGTAGGAAATTATAGTTTTCGTCATCTTCATCTCTTGGATCGAACTGGGAAAATCCCGGATATCCGCCGATTTTGTGCCTGAACGCCTTGTCCATACTTTCGTCAAAAAGATCCAGTTCGTCAAGGTCAATTTCAAAATCGTACAGAGAATCAAGAGGTTCCGGCGGATTCAGTTTGTTGTATTTCTCACAGAATATTTTTTCAAAATGACAGTCAAAGTCTGATATATAGTCGGTGTCTGCTTTGAATGTCAGACCAAATTCTCTTTCAACAGGCATATAGCCTTCGCCGTCCGCCTCATACTCGTTGTCCTTTATCTTTGACAGAATTTCTGCCTCAGTAACGCTTTTGTCAATATCCTTATGATATATAACTCTGAATGTGTCCTGTTTTGCACCGTCGTCAAGATTAAGTCCGTATAAATCATTGTTTAAAATCCAGAACTGCAGAAGTCCCTGTTTCGGGAAATCCTCAAGGGAAACGTCAGCACAGTTTATCTGCGCCAGAAGTCTTAACTGGTTGCCTCTGCTGTCCTCAGGAAAATCTCTGTCATGGGGAATGTAGCCGACGCCGCCCACCTTGCTTTCAAACACAGACGGCTTTGTTTGGCTAAGCTCCAGTGTAACGCATGGCGTTTCAGTTTCCTTTTTGACAAGCCGGAACGCTTCGTCTGCACAAAGTTTCTGGTTTCTCTCGTCATTTATCGGCGGCTGCTGGTTTACCTGCGGCTGTTCTGTCTTATAGCTTTCAAGTTCGCTTGTTAAATCGTCTTTTTTCTTTTTGAATATATCGAAAAATCCCATGGCATTACTCCTTGTAGAAATAAAGCATGATTTCTCTCAGCAGCTTGCAGGCAAGTGCAGTTGAGGTACCGCTCTGGTCAAGCATAGGTGAAAGCTCGTTTACGTCAAGAGCCACAACATTCAGCTTTGCGACCTCCTCGATTGCCATAATAAGCTGATTGTAGTTTACTCCCCCCGCCTCCGGAGTACCCGTACCGCAGAAACAGGACGGGTCCAGGACATCAAGGTCAAGGGTGAAATAAACAGGCTTGTCACCGATTTTTTCTTTAAGCGTTTTAATACCGCTGAAATCAAATTTACTGGTTGTGACGTGTTCTTTTCCCCATCTGAATTCCTCTCTGTCGCCGCTTCTTATGCCAAACTGGAATATCTTCCCGTCTCCCACAAGCTCATGGCATCTTCTCATAACGCAGGCGTGGGAAAGCTTTTGACCGAGGTAATCGTCACGTAGGTCAGCATGAGCGTCAAAGTGGACTATATGCAGGTCGGGGTACTTCTTGACTGCCGCTCTGACTGCTCCCAGCGTTACAAGATGCTCTCCGCCTATCATAATCGGAAGCTTGCCGTCATCAAGTGCATCTCTTTCCATGCACTCAATATCATAAAGCGCAAGTTCCGGACTGCCAAAGCAAAGCTCCAGGTCACCACCGTCGTAAATTTTCGTGTCAAGCAGGTCCTTGTCCTGTCGTGGACTGTAAGTTTCAATACCGAAACTCTCGTTCCTCATAGCCGCACTTGCAAAGCGTGTACCGGGGCGGTATGAGGTTGTGCTGTCAAAGGGTGCGCCGAAAATAACCATCTTACTGTCCGTGTATTCGCTTTCACAGCTGATAAATGTGTGTATGTTCATGTTATGGTTCATTTGTGTTCTCCCGATTCACGCAGCTGATCTCTTACATTGTTTGGTATCGCAAAACAGCCTGTGTGAAGTATAGTATTGTAGTATCTGGTTTTTATCCCCAGTGAGTTCCACCAGTCAGCTTTTAAATCGGCTCTCGGGTCGAACTTCTTTGACGCAAAGCCGAAGAGCCAGTGTCCGGACGGATAAGTCGGAATATGCGCCTGATATACCAGCGCAACAGGGAATGTGGACTTTATTCTGCTGTGGGCACGTTTCATTGAATTTGCGTAGGAGGTGTAAAAGGTGCTTTCATGCTGATTTACCAGTATGCCGTCCTCTTTGAGCGCTTTGTAGCAGTTGCCGTAAAACTCCTTGGTGAAAAGTCCTTCACCCACGCCGAACGGGTCGGTGGAGTCAACTATAATCAAATCGTACTCGTTTTCCTTGCCTCTTACAAAGCGCAGTCCGTCCTGATAGAAAATGTGTACTCTCGGGTCGGAAAGCCTTGAGGCAGTCTGTGGAAGATACTCCCTGCATATCTCCACAACCATTTCGTCAATTTCCACCATGTCGATGTTTTCAACGTGGTTGTAGCGTGTAAGCTCCCTTACTGTACCGCCGTCCCCGGCACCGATTACCAGTACATTTTTTATGTCCGGATTTACCGCCATAGGGACATGGGTTATCATTTCATGGTAGATGTACTCGTCCTTTTCGGTTACCATAAGATAACCGTCAAGAGTGAGTATTCTTCCGAACTCCTCCGATTCAAAAACATCTATACGCTGAAACTCGCTTTCAGCACTTCTTAAATGCTTGTCTACTCTTATCGAAAATTTTACATTGTCGGTATGTTTTTCAGTATACCAAAGTTCCATGCTTTCCTCCTAAATCACAACATTGATGTATTCAATGTTAATGTCCTGCGTACCCGTCATCATACATCCTTTTTCCTTTGCGTAAAGAATGTAGCTTATAATGTCGTCGGTGATTTTTTCACCTGGCGCAAGAATAGGTATTCCCGGAGGATAGCACATTACAAATTCTCCGCAGATATATCCGCTGCTTTCAGTTATCGGGACGGATTTTTTCTCTCCGTAAAAAGCCGACTGCGGCGGCATGATGACCTGCGGGTCAATATATTCATGGTCAAACATTCCCGCCTTGTCCTTTGAATAAAGACGCTTTATCTCGTAAAGCGAAGAAATGAGCCTTTCAATTTCAAGTGCCCTGTCACCTGCGGAAATAATTGCAAGAACGTTTCCGATATCGCCGAATTCTATCTGTATATTATATTCGTCACGGAGAATATCGTAAACCTCGATTCCGGCAAGACCGATATCTCTCGTGTGAATGGAAAGCTTTGTGGGGTCGAAGTCGTAGAAGGACTCACCGTCGCAAAGCTCCTTGCCGAAGGCGTAGTAGCCGCCCAGCTTGTTGATTTCCTCTCTTGCGTATTCAGCGTACTGGACAGTCTTTCTGAAAATCTCTCTGCCGTTTAAGGCAAGGTTTTTTCTTGCAATATCGAGAGAGGATATAAGCAGGTATGAACCGCTTGTGGTCTGGGTAAGATTTATTATCTGCCTGATATATCCGGCGTTTACGTTTTTTCCGCAAAGGAGCAGTGAACTCTGAGTCAGCGAACCGCCGGTCTTGTGCATACTTACAGCCGCCATGTCCGCACCTGCCGCCATACCCGAAACGGGCATATCCTCTCCGAAATAAAAGTGAGTGCCGTGCGCCTCGTCAACGAGAGCAAGCATACCGTGTTCATGGGCAAGCTTTACTATCCCGCGCAAGTCGGAGCATACGCCGTAGTATGTGGGGTTGTTTATGAGTACCGCCTTTGCGTCGGGATTTTCCTTAATAGCCTTTTTCACGTTTTCGACAGACATTCCAAGAGGAATACCCAGCTTTTTGTTAGTACCCGGATTCACATAAACAGGTACTGCACCGTTGACAACAAGCGCATTGATAGCGCTCCTGTGGACGTTTCTTGGCATGATTATTTTTTCGCCAGCCTTGCAGGCAGCCATAATCATAGCCTGAACAGAACCTGTCGTACCGTTTACGATAAAGAAAGCGTTTTCAGCGCCAAACGCCTCTGCCGCAAGGTCCTGAGCGTCCTTTATAACAGAAACAGGGTGACACAGATTGTCAAGTGGCTTCATGGAATTGACGTCCGCTTTAAGACAGGACTTGCCGAGAAAATCGGTCAGTTCCTTTGTACCTCTTCCGCCCTTGTGACCCGGGACGTCAAAGGGAACAACTCTGTTTTGCAGGTGCTGTTCCATTGCCTCTAAAACAGGGGCTTTACTCTGAGTAAAAATCATGTCAAAGCCTCCTGTCAGTATATATTCATTCCGCTGAAAATTTCAATCATTTCACGGCGGATACTATTTGTGATATCAAGTCTTTCCTTAGGGTGCAGTTCGTAGACGTCGGTATTGAAAAGATAATTCTGGAGCTGGATTTCCTTGATAAGCATTTTTGTGTGGAAGATATTCGACTGATAAACGTTAACGTCAATTGCGTCGTACTTAGTAAGCGTTCTCTCGTCGATATAGTCCTGGATAGAGGTTATGTCGTGGTCGATAAAGTATTTCTTTCCGCACATATCACGGGTAAAACCTCTTACTCTGTAGTCGATAGTTATAATATCGGAATCGAAACTGCTTATGAGGTAATCAAGGGTATTAAGCGGCGAAATTTCTCCGCAGGTAGAAACGTCGATATCCACTCTGAATGTGCAGACTTCATTTTCCGGGTGTGACTCCGGAAATGTATGAACCGTTACATGGCTCTTGTCAAGATGTGCATGAACAGTTTCGCTCTGGGGCATAATGCCGCCGTTGCAGGACTTGTCAAAATTCTCCGGAGCAACGTGTCCCTCTGCGATAAGGATATTTACCGACGCACCCTGTGGGTCGTAGTCCTGCTTTGAGATATTGAGGATAGTCGCACCAATCATTTTGGTGACGTCGCAGAGAATTTTCGTCAGTCTTTCGGAGTTATACTGTTCGTCGATATATCGGATATAGTCCTCCTGCTCACGCTTTGTCTTTGCGTAGCAGACGTCATATATATTAAAGCTTAAAGTTTTAGTAAGATTGTTGAAGCCATATAAAGCCAGCTTTTTTTCCAACCCTAACATCACGGCCTTTCAGATAAATGTATTCAGATTTATTTTATCATATTTCGCTCTGAATTGCAATGATTATGAGGAATATTTAACAGATTTTTTTCACGAGGTTAATTTGCGATATTTGTTGTTGAACTGTGACAAGAAAACACAAGTGAATTTGTGCAAAAAGCAGAAAGTTTTAAAAAGCATGGACAGAATACGGATTTTCGGTATCATTATTTATAAAAGCGGTCGACAGCTTTATAACAGGTTTTATTCACATATCGTCTGATTATAGAAAGGAATGATTTTTATGAAAAGGAGCAGACTTTTATCCGCAGTAACGGCAATGGTGATGAGCATTTGCATGATGTCTGGTACATTTAGTACTGCAAGTGCGTGTTCAAACTGTAATCCACCGTCTGACGAGGTACACGGAATGGGCGACCTGCCGATTTACTACACTCTTGAAGAACTGTTTGCAATGAGTGACGAGGAATTTTTTGAACTTTACGGTGCAGAAAGTCGCTATGATGAAGTCAGGCGTGACGCTGAAGGAGTATGGGAACATTTTGATAAAGTCACATACAGCGGCATTTCCGGAGAGCTGATGATTTCGCTTCCGGACGAAAAAGCAGATTACACAGCAAATGAAACAGAGATGGCAATAGAGAAATTGCTTGGAGATACCGTTAAATACGAAATTGTCAGTCCTATTTCGTTAGACTGGAACTATCTTGAAGAAAACTGGGTGTATTACGGAAATATTTTATGGGTAAGATTCCCCGACTATAACCTTTATGCCGAGACAAATGATATTACCGACAAGGAAATTATTGAATTTGCGAAGTGCTGGTATTGCGTAAATCAGGTTATAAATATTTATTACAGCCATATCGGCAGTGTTTTAGCTGCTGCACCAGGCGATGAACAGGTGCTTTCAGGCGACGTAAACTTTGACAAAACAGTTAACCTCTATGATAGTATATGGCTTGCGAAAGGTCTTATCAAAAAGTATAAACTGACTGACGCTCAGCTTTATATTGCCGACGTAAACAAGGACGGCAGCGCAAATGTATTTGACCTTATCATACTTTCAAGAAGACTTATCAATAACATCAATACCCCGACTACATAATCCGTGCGAACTGATCCCCCGAACGTTTATTATGTAACAGAGATACTCCCGTACAGTCAAGGCTGTGCGGGAAATTTTTTGCTCAAATTTAAAAAATGTGCTGTAAAATCAGCATATTTGTGTTGACATTTTATATTAAATAAGTTATAATTTATAAAAAGATTTGGCTTTTATAAACAAAAGGAGGAAGTTATGATCAGAAAAAGACTTATCTCATTTATGATTTCAGCCGCAATGCTTGTCTGTATGGCGGCGCTTCTGCCGATTACCGCAGCGGCGGAAACAGTTGAAATCTTTAAGGACGATTTTGAAAACGGCTACGGCGGCTGGGCAGGACGAGGCGATGCCGCAATAAGCGTAGTTGATACGACATCAAATTCCGGAGAAAAATCCCTTTATATCTCCGGCAGAACAAAAAGCTGGCACGGCGCTGCCTGCGCAAAGATAAAAGAACTTCGCCCCGGAAAAACCTATTACATAAGCGGTTATGTAATGCAGGATGAGGGTAATGATTCTGAGCAGATAAATCTTCAGATACTCTACAAGGATTCAAACGGTACAGAACAGTATAAATCCGTTTCAAATACTCAGGCGAAAAAAGGCGAGTGGATTTTAGTCGGCGGAAACTATACTGTTCCGTCAGACGCCACTAATGTGACTGTATACTTTGAAACCCCCTCAAATCTGATAAACTTCTATATTGACGATGTTTCAGCAACAGGTGAGCCTAATGATGAGGGCGATGAAACCGAGGGATTTACAGAGGATTTTGAAAACGGCGTAAATGACTGGAGCGGCAGGGGAGATGCAAAGTGCGAGGTGGTTTCCTCAGTCGGCCGTGACGGCAGCAGCTGTCTTTACACATATAACCGTCTGCAGCTGTGGAACGCTCCGTCTGCGAACAAAACAACTGTGCTCAATGCCGGAAATTACTACAGATTCAGCGGCTGGGTAATGTACAAGGGCGAATACAAAAGCGGAACAGAAACTCTTGAATTTCCTCAGACACAGAAATTTTCAATGTATCTCCAGTATCAGAAGGACGGTAAGGAGAACTATTACGAAATTGCAAGCTCGACTGCCAATATAGGCGAATGGACATATATCGAGGGTGAATACACTCTCCCGGAAACAGCGGCAAACTTTGTGGTTTATTTCCAGACCGGCTACAAGCCTGACGCAAGCGTACAGACTGTTGACCTCATGGATTTCTACATTGACGACGTTGCGGCAGAGCTTCTTCCTCCGCCGGCAATCGAAGAGGATATTCCGTCCCTGTGCGAGGCGTACAGCGATTACTTCAAGATTGGCTGTGCCTCAACTTCAACAGAGCTCCAGACCAATGCAACAAAAGACCTTATCAAAAAGCACTACAACAGCCTTACTCTCGGCAACGAGTTAAAGCCGGACAGCACGCTTAACCAGAAGCTTTCCCAGGCTTATGCACAGTCCACAGGCAACGACACAAATCCGCAGATTTCCCTTGCAAATGCGGCAACTCTCCTTGAATTTGCACAGGAAAACAATATTCCTGTAAGAGGACACGTTCTTGTATGGCACAGCCAGACTCCGGACTGGTTCTTCAAGGAAAACTTTGATTCAGACGGCGCATGGGTTTCAGAGGAAAAGATGTTAAAGCGTCTTGAAAACTATATAAAAAATATTATGACCGCTATTGAGGTGCAGTATCCTGACCTTAACGTCTACGCATGGGATGTTGTAAACGAGGCTGTCAAGGATTCGGGCGGTATGAGAGATGCCGGATCCAATAATGAAGTCAATGGACAGTCGGCATGGATGAAGGTTTTCGGGGACGAGTCATTTATCGACGCTGCTTTTGAGTACGCAAGAAAATATGCTCCGGAGGGCTGCAAGCTGTTCTATAATGACTACAACGAATACGCAGAAGTAAAGCGTGACGATATCTATGAGATATGCAAGCGCCTTGCTGACAAGGGTCTTATTGACGGTGTTGGTATGCAGTCGCATATTAAAATGAGTTATCCGTCCGTGGAACTTTACGAGGCGGCTATCAGAAAATATGCAAGTCTTGGTCTTGAAGTGCAGATAACTGAGCTTGATATCGACCAGAAATCCAACAGCGAAGAGTCACAGCTTGAACTTGCACAGAGATACAAGGAAGTGTTCTCGCTTTACAAATCCTTAAAGGACGAGGGCGTTAATATTACAGCTGTTGTTCTGTGGGGCATTACGGACAACACAAGCTGGATAGGCGGATATCCGCTTTTATTCGACAAGAACTATACTGCAAAGCCTGCATTTTATGCGGTTCTGGATACCGACAAGGAAGTACAGACAATCAAGGTTGCTAATGCACTCCAGTATGACGGTACAGATAAGGACTATGAACATGCAGTAAAAATCCAGAAGGCAAATGAAATCGGCGATTCTGCCGCATTCAAGGCACTCTGGAACGGCAATAAGCTGATAGTTAAGGTGCTTTCCGATAAGGACGCAAGCTATACTGTAATGCTCGACAGCGGCGATAAGCAGACACGCACAATCAAATCCGGTTCATCAATGGACTTCACATTTGAGCTTTCTGAAATCAAGGCTGGTTTAACAGTTGGTGTTGAAATTATCGTTGACGGTAAGCAGACATGGAACACTCTTGAATACACATCTGATGATGATATCGTATTCGGCAAAATCAGTTTCAATGAACAGCCTGTTTACACAGAGGCATACGGAATAATGTATGACACAATTAAGATTGACGGCGTAATCGACAGCGAATGGCAGTATGCGTCATCAATTGATGTGAATAAATATTCAATGGGCAGTGATGCAGCTTATGGTACTGCAAAAATGAAGTGGGATACTGACAATATCTACGTTCTCGTTGAAGTTACAGACCCATTGCTTAGTAAGGCAAGCGCAAACGCTTATGAACAGGACACAATCGAAATCTTTTTTGACGAAAACAACGGAAAGACTACTTCATACGAAGCGGATGATATTCAGATAAGAGTTAATTTCGATAATGAGGTAACTGTTACAGACGGCAAGTCGGGTGATATCTACACAACTGCCGCTGAAAAAACTGCTGCAGGTTATGTTGTTGAGGTTGCAATTCCTCATACAATCACTAAGTTTGAGGTAGGTCAGATAGTTGGTTTTGATGTACAGATTAACGACGACGGTGACGGCGAAGGCAAGAGAACAGGTATCGCAAACTGGAGTGACCTTTCAGGTCAGGGCTATATCAATACATCAGGTTTTGGCGTAATGGAGCTTAAGAGTAGCATTGATGACCTTGAAATTGGTGACGTTAATATTGATGGCAATGTTAATGTTGCCGACCTCGTACTTCTTCAGCATTATATCGTCAATTCTGTAAAGTATCTTGATGACAGTACTTTAGCAGATGTTTCACAGGACAACGTTATAAACGTATTTGACGCAGTACTGCTGAGAAACAAGCTTCTTAAATAAAAAGTTTAAGGGTACATCGAAAGATGTACCCTTAATGTTTTGCTAAGTATATCTGAGTTTACTCTGAAATTTCTGTAACTGTAAATCTCTTTCCGGCATCGCTTTGGAGATACTCCTGCGTTGTACCGAAAAAGACAGTTTTATCTATATGAAGAATATGACTTGCATATCTGACAGCAGCTGAAATATCGTGAGATATCATTATGATTGTGATATTGTCTTTGCCGTTAAGCTCTTCGATGAGATTGTACATTTCTGCCGTGACTCTGGGGTCAAGTCCGGAAACAGGCTCGTCAAGCAGCAGCAGCTTCTGAGTTGCACAGAGCGCTCTTGCCAAAAGCACTCTCTGCTGCTGACCGCCGGAAAGTTCACGGTAACAGCGCTTTGCATATTGCGTTATACCCATTTTTTCCATGTTGCTTTCGGCAAGTGCCTTTTCTTCCTTGCTGTAAAACGGGCGTACGCCGCACCGTGCCTGACAGCCGGAGAGTACTATCTCTCTGACCGACGCCGGAAAATCCCGCTGAACGTCTGTCTGCTGGGGAAGATAACCTATCTCGCTGCGGCTCAGACCGTCACCGGTAATAATTTTTCCGCTGACAGGCGGCTGTAAACCCAGAATAGTTTTCATTAATGTGGATTTTCCGGAACCGTTTTCGCCGACAATGCAGAGATAGTCGCCCTCGTCAATTGAAAAATCAAGATTTTCAACGATAACCTTTCCGTCATATCCAAGAGTAAGATTTTCGCAGGTAAGCTGTGCCATAAAAATATATCTCCGTTCTGCCGTTATTTCAGCATATCAAGTATCGTCTGTCCGGAAACAGCGCCGATTTTCTGGTTGGTTATTCTGCCGTCTTTCATTACAACAAGTGTCGGAATGCTTGCAATGCCGAATTTCTGCGCAAGCTCCGGTTCGCTGTCAACATTTACTTTGCACACTTTGATTTCTGAATGCTCCTCAGCAATTTTATCAACAACCGGTGAAACCATCTTGCACGGACCGCACCAGTCTGCATAAAAATCAATCAGAACCGGTTTGCCTGACTCCATTACCTCTTTTTCAAAACTGCTGTTTGTTAATGTGATTACTGACATAATAAAACTTCCTTTCCTAATCCTTTGACTTGTAATAAAGCATACAGTGGCAGTAGCCTTCAAAATCCGGGTCGGCAATCTGCTCTCTGAATTCTTTGCACATACATTTATATTCTTCCGTCTGTTCCAGTCTGCACGGACAATAGCCGTTTTTCTGCTTCAGACCTTCCTTAACAGTCTTGACAATTTCTTCATTTTCATTCAGTCTTACGCTCATATTTTAACCTCCTGAAACAAATTTTTCGCTTCCTATATATTATATCTTACTCTCAGCATTTTTTCAATACGAAAATGATACTTACAAAAATATTTATTTCTGTTTTACTGCATTTTTTACAGAAATACTATTGAAATTAACAGTAATATATGTTAAAATTAAATAGAAAAAGTTACAGCGCAATCCGGTCTGAGCCGGAATTGCTGAAAGGATAGGTTTAATGAATTATACAAAACTTACTGAATTTAACGGCACTCCCGTTGTGGAATTTTCCGCCGGCGGCTATACAGCTATGGTCGCTTACGAGATCGGTTCAAACGTTATCCGCCTGCACGACGATAAAAACGGGGTTGAGTTTTTCCGTTTCAAAAATGACAATCCGGCTGATACCATAAAGCAGTCCGCAGAGGTGTGGGGTCTGCCGACTCTCTACCTGCCTAACCGTTTTGCTGACGGTGTTCTGAAAACATCAGACGCTGTATATCATCTGCCGGTAAACGAAAAAGCACCTTACAACAACCACATTCACGGTTTCTTACATAAGCGTGTACATACTGTTGTTGAGCACCATGCCGACGACAACTGCGCAGTTGTGAAAACAAGATACAGATATGACGAGAACGACGAGTTTTTCCAGTATCTCCCTGTAAGATTTGTTGCTGAATATACCTTTACACTTTCCGAGTGTGGACTGGAACACAAGGTGCGCATAACAAACCTTTCAGACAAAATGCTGCCTATCTCCCTTGCAACGCACACCACTATCAATTCTCCTTTTGTGGACGGCGGCAAGGAGGAAAATATCCGTCTGACAGTTCCGGTAATCAAAAGATGTGAGCTGAATGAACGCTGTCTGCCGACTGAAAAGCTCCTTGACCTTTCTGATACTGACAGGGAATATCTCACAGGTGACAGAAAGCCGGTTTTACAGAATGTAGATAACGAAATGTATACAACAGACTGTACAGAATTTGACGGCCAGAAGTTCCACGGCGTTATTGCGGAGGACACTGAAAGCGGCAAGAAAATATGCTATGAGGTTTCTGACGAGTACAAGTTCTGGATTGTATGGAACGATAAGGGATTTAACGGTTATTTCTGTCCGGAGCCGATGACTGCCATGATAGATGCGCCGAATCTCAGTCTGCCGGCAGATGTGACAGGCTACAGAGAAATCAAGCCGGAGGAAACATTTGAGGCTAATCAGAGATTTTTTACTGCTTTATAATATATAGGTGCGGTACTCATAAAGAAGTTTAAGAATATCCCCTCCGTTTATTAGTTCGGAGGGGATATGACGTTATCATTGATAAAAATCTGCTTTGCTGTATGATGTTTAATGAAATAAATCGGAATTTGTCGAGGAGACATATATGGAAGCTTGGTTTAAAATCAAAAGCACTGATGTGCTTGAAATCATTGAGAAAAGAAAGAATTGTTGGCCATGGGGCAATTATCCTGACAAAAAGTATAAATGCCTTATCTTTCGAAAAAAAGGACGAATCCTCATAACTGTAGATGAGTTCTATAAAGAAAATGACAACAGATATTCATGCTGCAGCTTTTATACTGCCGAAATTGCAGAGACAATCGATGAATACAATAACATGACAGAAGAAGAATTTGTTGCAAAGGCATACAACACATGGATGTCAGGAGCAAGGTGAATTCTGATTTACATAAGTAATACAGTAACAAAAACAAGCCCGAAAGCTGTTCTTCCGGAACTCTTTCGGGCTGAAATTTTCAATATGGGTACAATTGTGCGTGATGATTTTTGCATAAGAAAACAGGGCGGTTTTTGAATCCGCCCTGTCATATATCGCAGTAATAAAATTACTTGTTAAGTCTTGCCTCAAGTGCGTCGAGCTGTGCCCAGAGTTCGTCCGGAATCTTGCCGCCCTTGTCAGCGATATCTTCCTTGTAGTATCTTCTCATTTCAGCGATTTCAGCTGTCCAGAGATCCTTGTCAACTGCAAGGAGCTTATCCATGATTTCAGGAGTAACCTCGTCCTCGATACCCTCAACGTTGATGTCACCTTTCTTAGGAACAAAACCGATTGGTGTTTCTTCAGCGTCGATTGTGCCTTCACATCTCTTGATGATCCAGTCGAGAACTCTCATGTTGTCACCGAAACCTGGCCAGATGAAGTTGCCGTTTTCGTCCTGCTTGAACCAGTTTACATTGAAGATCTTAGGAGCCTTGTCGCCGAGCTTTTCGCCCATTTCGAGCCAGTGTGCCCAGTAATCGCCAACGTTGTAACCGATGAACGGCTTCATAGCCATCGGGTCATGTCTTAATACGCCTACAGCACCAGTTGCAGCAGCTGTTGTTTCAGAAGAAACAGCTGAACCTACGTAAGTACCGTGTGTCCAGTCAAATGACTGATATACCAGCGGAGTTGTTGAAGCACGTCTGCCGCCGAAGATGATAGCTGAGATCGGAACGCCTGCCGGATTGTCAAATTCAGGTGAGATGCAAGGACAGTTCTTAGCAGGAGCTGTAAATCTTGAGTTCGGGTGAGCCAGTTTCTGAGGCTTGCCGTCAGGACCCATAACAGCAGTAAATTCCTTGCCGTTTACCTTTGCGCCCTTCCACTCTGTTGCGTTCTCAGGAGGATTCTTGTCAAGACCTTCCCACCAAACTGTCATATCGTCATTGTTGATAGCAACGTTTGTGAAGATTGTGTCCTTCATTGTTGATGCAAGAGCATTGTAGTTGGACTTAGCGTTTGTACCAGGAGCAACACCGAAGAAACCGTTTTCAGGGTTGATAGCATAAAGTCTGCCGTCCGGACCTGGTTTCATCCATGCGATATCGTCACCGACTGTAAATACTTCATAGCCGTCCTTCTTGTAGCCTTCCGGTGGGATAAGCATAGCAAGGTTTGTCTTGCCGCATGCTGAAGGGAATGCTGCTGAGATGTACTTAACTTCTCCGTCCGGCTTCTTAACACCGAGGATAAGCATATGTTCAGCCATCCAGCCTTCGTTCTTGCCCTGATATGAAGCGATTCTGAGCGCAAAGCACTTCTTTCCGAGGAGAACGTTACCGCCGTAAGCAGAGTTGATTGACCAGATTGCATTGTCTTCAGGGAACTGAACGATGTATCTCTTTTCAGGATCAACATCAGCCTTTGAGTGGAGACCTCTTACGAAATCGTTTGATTCGTCGCCGAGGTTTTCAAAAGCCTGCTTGCCCATTCTTGTCATAATATTCATGTTGAGAACAACATAGATAGAATCTGTAACTTCAACGCCTACCTTAGCGAGAGGAGAGCCGATAGGACCCATTGAATAAGGGATAACATACATTGTTCTGCCCTTCATAGCACCGTCATACATAGGTGTGAGCATTGCCTTCATCTCGTCCGGATCCATCCAGTTGTTTGTCGGACCGGCGTCTTCTTTATTCTTGCAGCAGATAAATGTTCTGTCTTCAACTCTGGCAACGTCATTCGGCAGAGTTCTGTGATACAGACAGCCAGGGAGCTTTTCCTGGTTAAGCTCGATCATTTCGCCTGTTGAGATAGCTTCAGCCTTTAAAGCATCAATCTGCTCTTTGCTTCCGTCGATCCATACTACCTTGTCAGGTTTTGTGAGGGCTGTCATTTCTTCAACCCATTTTAAAACGTTGGGGTTCTTTGTCAGTGACATGGTTTTTATCCTCCTTAGGTGTTTAAGCACTTGGTAAGTGCATTTTTTCAGATTCTGAAACGTTTTATTTCAAAATCCCTTTCATTTTTATATTATAGCCTTTTTTCAGAGTGATGTCAATAGAATTTGACCGGAATTGTGAAATTAATAACAATTTTCATTGTTTTTTCACAAGGTACAGTTGTTTTCGCCGGATGGAATTATTTTAACAAAAAACTGCTGTTGATTTAACAACAGCAGTTTTGAATTAACTGAAATCATCCCACACATCACGGTAATAATCAAACGCTTCCTTGTCATCATAGTCCAGATAACCGTTATCATCATCTGCACCAACGCCGTAATCATTATAATCATAGCCTTTATTGTAATAATCATAATCGTCATAGCCATAATCATAATCGTCCATTTTATCATTAAGATAATTGTTCCATTCATTTTCCCAGTCTTCTTCATCAATATCGCCGTCATAGTCGTTATCTCCCACTACTCCGTCTGAACTGGACTTATTGCTGTGACTGTAAGAATGTGAATATGAGCTGTTTGAAGAACTGCCTGATGAGCTGTCAGACTCGTCATTTGAGAAATTGCCGGAAACATTGTCTGATGAATTGTCAGATACAACTGAAGAAGAATCAGAATAACTTGATCCGGAATCTCTGCCTCCGCCTGTTGTTTCGTAAATTATTGTTGGTCCGCAAAACCATGCGCACAATACAACACCTGTAACGGCAGCGATTATAATTTCTTTTTTCATATATACCTCCCTCAAATTAATAATATGTTTATCTCGGATTTCCGAATATATCGTGTGTCCGGATATACCATTCGTCGTAAGCCTTAACCTCCGGGTCTTCCGGTTCATCACTGCCGCAGCCGGTCATGAATATACCCATACACATAACAGCGGCTAATACCAACAGCAATATTTTTGATTTTTTCATATTCTCTCTGCCTCTCTTTTTTATAATGTCTGAATTAATTTCCGTTGATGCCTTTCATTACCTGTCCGGCTTTCCATGCGTCATAATCATACTGAGGATTGCCCGGTGCATAGTCATTGTCTGCGCTTTTGCCGGAATCCCCGCACCCGTACAGCATCATAAATGCAGAAAGCAAAAGCATCAAAACGACATATTTTCTCTTTTTCATTCCTTAACCCTCCTTATAAATATACCAAATTAAGATATTTATATTATACCAGAACGGTATAATAATGTTAAGGGGTTTTTGAAATGAGATTAAAATATTTAAGAGAACAAAAAGGCATAACCCAGCTAAAGCTTGCAATGGATTTAAATCTTAATCAGAACAGCATAAGCCGATATGAAAAAGGCGTAAGGGAGGCTGACTATAAAACTCTTATAATGCTCGCTGATTATTTTAATGTCTCTATTGACTATCTGCTGGAAAGAACAGACGATCCGACATTTTATAAATAAAGCGGATAATTGGACACCTTGTATAAGTAAGGTGTCCAATTGATTTTATGCAAAAAAAGAGCTATGCAAAAAATGCATAGCCTGAAAAGATAAAGATATAGAGGGGGAATTAAGGATCAGTATTAAAGAACTTTTTTATTAAGCTCTTCCTTATCCATGTTTAGAGTATAACAGTTTATCCTTAAAATAATCTTAAAGGAAATAAATTATTTCCGATAGTTTATCGAAAAGGTCGATTCCAAAATATTAGGGCGAGCAATGCTCGCCCTACGATAGCGTAATTATGGGTTTGTTTTTAGGGGCGACCAATGGTCGCCCATTGCTTCCGCTTAATTTTCCGGTGCTGAAACCTGTTCAGTTGATTCAATGTTTTTCTTCTTTTTGAAAAGCGTTTTGAGATATGCCCGGAAACCGTCATGACATCTGTCGCAGAGCTCTGAAAAGCCGTAAGCCGCAAGAGGTATGAACAGCGTAAAATATGTTACGTTATACTGCGGCATTGCCTCAAACAAAAGGTGGTAAAAGAATCCGCCGAGAAAAACAAGAGGGAGTACGGCGCAGAAAATATTCTGACGCATTTTCTTTTTCATAAGTATTATCAAAACTCCGGCTGCCGCAAAAACGAATATGAGTGACTGATAAAAGTTTGCAAAATTCCGTACAGCAGCACCGGCATTTCCTGTGTACATACTCTGTACAAATTCGCCTCTTTCAATTCTTGAAGGCCTTGTTTCGCTGACCCATATTGACATATATAACGGGTCGTTCCACTGGCTCAGAGTTTTGGCAGTAAAGAAGCGTGCACGTTCTGACGCCGAGCCGGCAAGTTCCCCCGTGCGTTCTCTGATGTCTGCCCAGCCGCTTTCTGCCGCCTTTTCGCCGTCATATTCGCTGTAAGCATATCTGAGGACAGTATATTCCGGGTTATACCAGCCCGGACGGTTAGCGTTTCCGGTTTCCTGAAGACCCATATCAAGCCATAAAACCATCGGTACTCCGTCACCCAGTGAAACGTCCGCTCTCTGCTCATACTGATAAATTATCAGCGGATTAAGACCGATACCCATAACAAGTGACAGGGCAATTGCTATAATATTTTTTACAGAAAATTTTTTGAGAAAGTCCAGAAAAAGAATAACACACACAGCAATAAGCACGATAAGACTGTTTGTTTTCAGAATCGAACCGATACCAATGCAGAGCGCTGACAGCGGAATATAGTACCATTTACGCTTTTTAATGAGCAGACAGGCAAACACGACCGCCCACATTGAAAAGGCAAAGCCGGAGAGATTGCCGTAATGAAAGGTTGTGAACAGAACAGGCTGTATGCAGCCGAAAAGGAAAAATATTGTGAAGTTTGTGACCTTTCTGCTGTCAAAGGCAAGCTTTGCAATGACTATCAGCGCCGCAGCTATTGCAACTGATGAAAGAATGTTAATGATCTGAAGAACAAAATATGTGTTGTCTCCGAAAATTCGTACAGCAATTTCACACAGAAAAGCATAGCCCAGCTGGAAGGGGTAATTGTAAAAATAATCGTTTTCAGAGAGTATCAGAGGAGTATAATCATTTACTGCAAAGCTTTCCGCTGCAGCGGTAATGAACCATGAATCATGTGCCGGCGTATTTTTGGTCAGCAGATTCCAGATGAGTCCGAGAACAAAGGTGTAAACCAGAAGTGACGCACCAAATATTTTCGGATTGATTTTTTCCATGAGTTTTCTTAAAAAGAGGAGTCCGCATATAAATACAACTGCTATGCACAGAAGATTTATGTAGAAATTGTCGTGTGTAAAAATGACTGTTGACGGGTCTTCCGGCGCATTGTACATTATAGTTGTATTAAGCAGGCTCTGCAAGGCAAGAAATACAAAAATAAGAAGCGACAGGGCGAGTATGAACCAGTTTCCGAATGATGAAACTTTGCAGCACACCCTGTTAAGGACCCACCGAAAAAAAGTCTGTAAAAACGCAGTCAACTATGGTAAAATATAAATAACACAGGAGGCTGATTTTTTATGGCAAGAAGAAAAAGAGAACCAA
>DBQM01000040.1 GCA_002305725.1 Ruminococcus sp. UBA1394
TTGGTTCTCTTTTTCTTCTTGCCATAAAAAATCAGCCTCCTGTGTTATTTATATTTTACCATAGTTGACTGCGTTTTTACAGACTTTTTTTCGGTGGGTCGAGTTATTCCAAGACTTATTGAAGTCAGCAAAAACAGCGGTACATATATCCTTTCAGAGGAACTTATACTTCATTTTGCACCCGAAGTTTTCAAGGAATATACTGTAAAATCCAAATCACTTCTGAGGGTTACGAGAAACGCCGATATCGACGCAGACGCACTCTATGACGAGGACCTTGATTACCGTGAATTTATGGCTGATATTATAAAGCAGAGAAAAAGACTTTCTCCTGTTCGTCTTGAACTTTCCAGAGATCTTGACAAGGAAATTGTTAAAAAGCTGTGTAAATATATGGACATAGAACGCAAGTATGTTTTCAGAAATATATCACCTCTTGACCTTTCATTTGTATTTGAACTTCAGGATCATCTTCGTCAGAAAACCGAGCTTTTCTATCCAAAAAGGATTCCTCAGAAATCTGCACAGTTTGCTGACGGTGAGCCGGTCCTTGCACAAATCAGGGAGAGAGACAAGTTCCTTTCATATCCTTTTGACAGCATAAAGCCGTTTTTGAATATGCTCCACGAGGCAGCAGCAGATAAGGATGTGGTGTCAATAAAAATGACTCTTTACAGGGTGGCAAAAAACAGTGAGGTAGTAAATGCACTTATTGAGGCAGCTGAAAACGGCAAGGACGTGCTTGTGCTTGTTGAATTGAAAGCAAGATTTGACGAGGAAAACAATATCGAGTGGTCACGCCGTCTTGAAGCGGCAGGCTGTACTGTTATCTACGGACTCAATGGTTTCAAGGTACATTCCAAGTTGTGCCTTATAACAAAAAATGTCAACGGAAATCCGGAGTATATCACTCAGATAGGAACGGGAAATTATAACGAGAAAACAGCCCGTCTTTATACTGACCTGTGCCTTATGACCGCTGACCAGACAATCGGAAGAAATGCCAATGATGTTTTCAATGCTCTTGCCTCTGATACCACAGTAAAAAGCTCCGAGGCTCTCCTTGTTGCGCCGAACTGTCTGCAGAACCGTGTTATGGAAATGATAGATGAGCAGATAAAGCTTGCGGAAAGCGGCGGGGAAGCGTATATCGGTGTGAAGATAAATTCCCTTACCGATAAAAAAATTATTGACGGACTTATCAGAGCGTCAAAAGCAGGAGTGAAGATTGAACTTGCAGTAAGAGGAATATGCTGTCTTATTCCGGGAATTGCAGGAGAAACGGAAAATATAAGGGTAGTAAGCATTGTAGGACGTTTCCTTGAACATTCGAGAATTTATATTTTCGGCAAAGGTGAATCAGCGAAAATCTACATTGCATCAGCTGATTTTATGACCAGAAACACTCTCCGAAGAGTTGAAGTTGCAGCACCTGTCTATGATGAACGAATCAGAGAACAGATAGTTTATATGTTTGACAGGATAATGTCGGATAACGTTCAGGCAAGGGAACTGAACAGCAGCGGAAATTATATCCGTGTGGAAAATGATAATGAAAAAAACAACAGTCAGGAGCATTTCTACGACAAAGCATATGAGCAGGCGCAGAGTGCGGAAACAATCAGTGGTAAATGAATGGTAATATATAATCTGGGAGATAATCCCAAAGAAATTGAAGCCGGGCAGCTTGAAAGAGAAAAATGTTCCGCAATTATACTTTCCTCAGTTTCTGAAGCGGAAGATGCGCTGAATTTATCGGATATAGACTATGACGGTGAACTTTCTCTTGAAAACATTGCATTTTCCAAAATTGAAACTCAGAACGATTTTCTGCTGGGAACTCTATGTATTCCCAGACTGCTGGACGTTGCAGAGAGCAGGTACAAAATAATGCTGTTTATCAGCCGGCGAAGTGTTGTAATAGTTGATAATTACAATTTTTCACAGAATATAATCCGACGTATCCAAAGCGGATGCGTGAATCAGCGGCTGACAATACAGCGGGTGGTATGCAGTTACTTTTCACACCTCATGCAGCGGGATACGGAACTTCTGATACAGCATGAGCAGAAAATAATGCAGCTTGAAGAAAGAATATCTGAAGGAAAAACAGACGGATTTTATGAAAGCATAAACCCTGTCAGAAAAGAACTTCTTGTTCTGCGAAGCTATTATGATGAACTCAGAGATATGGGAAAGGAGCTTGAACAGGACGAGAACGACTTGTTTGACAAGAAGCAGAGAAAATATTTCGGAACAATATTTGACCGTGCCGACAGGCTTATGAACCGGACTGTATATCTTCTTGAATACGCTCAGCAGGTACGGGATGCATATCAGTCGCAGATTGATGCAAAGCAGAACAGCAATATGGCTTTTCTGACAGCAATATCCACAATATTTTTTCCTCTGACGCTGATTACAGGCTGGTACGGAATGAATTTTGAAAATATGCCCGAACTGAAACATGGGTATCCATGGATAATTATGCTGAGTATTGCAGTAGTTATAATATGTATTTTTACATTCAAAAGGAAAAAAATGCTCTGATATAAAGTAAAGTGAACAGCAGTTTTAAGCTGTTCACTTTTTTATTTTCTGAGTTAAATCTTTATCAGTCTTTATTTATTATTGAGTCTACTAAAGCCTTCTTTTCATCAGACTTTACTCCGTTTCGTATATCGCCGACTGTAAGTTCTGTCGCTGCTGTTTCAAATACATCTCCGGTATTTACTGCACTTTTTATTCTGGCATTTACAGCATTTAAAAAATTCTGCTTGTCTGTAATTTTATTCTTCTTGATTTTCATCATTTTTATTTTCACTGTATTTCCATCATTAAGAATTAATGAGAAAATAGTCTTTTTAATACCATAAATAAAAAATATAGCAGCCATTAACAGTAAAACAAGTATTGCAAGAAATGCATCTGTTGTCAGAAGCGCAAGTGCTATCAGACCAGCAAAGATAAACGAAATCACCATTCCCACTGACATCTTTTCAATAACATCACAACTTTTTATCAGATAATACGGGACAGAGTAAACGGTTTCACCGAAATTATCCGTTTTTATTACCAGCAGTCTGTTTTCTTTCAGTGTAAAATCTGCCTTATAGGCACCTTTCAATGATTGTATCATCTTGAATATGCTGTTTGTGCCTCTTTGAAAAATTTTGAAAGAATAGGTTTGATTTTCATTACCAGCATTTAATTCTGATTTATTTTCAGCTTGAGCTGAAGATAAATCTGCCTTTTCTCCGCAATTACTGCAGAACATCACTCCGTCTTTAATTTCATTTCCACAATTTTTGCAAAACATTATAAACATTCCTTTCCTTTTATAAAATTATTATGCATCCCGAATCATTGCATGAATAAAGCCAGCAAGACCGATTAATTCAATTACTCCAAGAATAAGTCCGATCCAAGCTTTTATACTGTCAGCCTCTTTGTTTCTAATGGCAAGAGCTCCGAAAATTGTCGCAGGAATTCCGAAAGCAAGTCCGATTCCACAGCAGAATAACGGAATTCCGGCAACAGAACACCAGAAGGATGTTCCGGCATAGTTCGTTTTATTATCAGAATCAGTTGATTCAGATGAACCTGCATTTGCAGAACCTGCAGATATACTTTGTTCGCTGCTAACGGCAGTTCCGCACTTGTCGCAGAATTTCACTCCGTCTTTTACTTCATTTCCACAATTTGGACAAAACATAATCAACAACCTCTCTGTTCATCAAAACTGAAAAACTGAGTTAAATGTTACTTTCAACATTATACCTTACAACTTTTCATTTGTCAACCCTTTAGGCAATATTTAATATATCCTAAAGAGATTTGAAGAAGCTTTGAATAAACGATACAATGAAATAAATACTACTTTTAGGGTAGAAAAGAGGAGTACTATGAAAGAGAACCGTGAAACCATATCCAGCATGACAGGAGAACGAATCCGTAAATTCCGGACAGAGCAAAAGCTGAGCCAGGAAGAACTTGCATTCAGTTCAGAATTACACCCCGCATACATCGGCAAGGTAGAGCGAGGCGAGAAATGTCCCACCATTGAAACGCTTTATAAAATCGCAAACGGCTTAAAAATTCCCCTGCATAAACTGCTTGATATATCATCAGGGACAGAAGCAGAGGAAACCGATGCGTTTTACCGTATTAAGTCTGCTATGGACGGGCTTGATGCTGATGAAATGCTGAAAGTTGCACAAATCGTTGAGCAGGTCACGGGACTGATGCGTAATCACTCCTGATTTCCTCTTCCGAATCCTCATAATGCAGTCCCAGAATCCCATACAGACGTATCAGAAGCAGAGCATTATTTTCAGAGATATCTCTGATTTGTTCTGCTTTTTGCTTTTCCCCGATTTTGTCAAGAAAGATTTCCAGTTCACCGTTAAAATAGCTGTAAATAAGCTCATCAATACAGAAACATCGTTTCAAATCCTGTAATGTTTCAACATACTCGCCGTTCATCAGCATATTTACACCTCCTGAAAACAGAATATCATAAATCCTCAGATTAGTAAACGCAAAACAGTTCTGAAAAATCTTTTTTAATTTCGGAACTGTTTAGTCTTGACATTTAAATTATCAAAAACATTTCATCATTAAACTGTAAAGTCGTAATATGCTGCCGGACTAATTTCTCTTGAATATAAACCGAATTTGGAGTATAATGAATATCAGGGAAAATTGTATCTGAAACATGAGATTTTTAAGGAAACACTGATTAAATCTGGTGCGCAGATTGCGCAGTCAGATTTTTCGGCAGATTGCATGGAAATTTCGCAGTCATACTGGCGTATGTCAAGAAATTTCTGTGTGATATGACGGAAAATATGCAAGCAAGATGTGTGCCAAGCCGAAGCCGTGATTTAATCAGTGGTTCCTTAAATCTGCTGTAAAAAATAAAAGGAGCGCTGGGATAAATATTCCACATTTCAGTTTATGAAAAAAGAAAAACATTTACTTCCGCTTGCAGCCATACTTATTACTTTAGGTATTGCGTACATATTCCGTATAATGGGATTAATGAACATTGATATCACAATTACCAGATTTATCCGAAGTACTATGCACATAATAATTTTTTCTGTGTGGTGCGTTTCTCTTCAGCGCAGAATTATCCAGCAGCAGACTAAAAGGTATCTTATGTGCATATCCTCTCTTATGATATTCTGGGTGATTCTTAAAACTCTGAAATACTATATTATCACAGATATTGCCATAGACCGCTATATCTGGTATATGTACTATGCTCCGCTGCTTTTTATCCCGCTTTTCGGTCTTTTCATTGCCTTTTCAGTCGGAAAGCCTGTGGAGTTCAGACTTCCGGAACGGACTTATTTGTTTTATATACCAACTGTCCTGTTTTTTGTCCTTGTAATGACCAATGACCTGCATCAGCTGATATTCCGGTTTCCCGAAACTTCTGCAGTAATGTCAGATGAAAGTTATACATACGGCTTGTTTTACTGGCTGATGATGGGCTGGGAAATACTCTGTACTATGATAATGCTTGTGACACTGTTTATAAAATGCCGTATTCCCGGAAAAACTAAATTTTTTATTCTGCCTCTGATACCCATAGGTGCAATGCTCATGTATCAGATACTCTATGTACTTGAAGTCCCTTTACTCCGGATTATCGCCGGAGATGTGAGTATAGCCTGCTCTCTTTTATACATAGCAATACTGGAAAGCTTTATTAAATGCAGACTGATACCCACCAATTCACAATATGATGAAATGTTCGGCGCTCTGGTGAATATCAGCTCACAAATTGTAGATGAGAACTATAAAGTCCGTTATTCATCCGATAATGCTGAGCCAGTTCCGGAAGAACAGATGCGAAAGGCTGAGGATGAACCTGTCATGCTGTCGGAGGGCAGACAGCTTCACAATATGTCAATAACCGGCGGACACGTTATCTGGACAGAGGATATTTCCGAACTGCTTCTTCTTCGTTCCGGTCTTGAAGAACTGCAGGAAGAACTGAAAGACCGCAATTCACTTCTGAAACTGGAATATGAGCATGAAAAGGAACGTCAGATAATTGAAGAACAGAATCGTATGTATGACATTCTTGAAAAAGCAACACAAAAGCAGACAGACAGAATTTCAATACTGGTAAAGAAATATGAAAGTACCGTAAAGGACACTTATTCAGCCAATATTATCCTTGCAGAAATTGCCGTTATGAGCAGCTTTGTGAAACGGCGCAAGCATCTGGCATTGTCTGAATACAGCGCTTGTCAGATACCGGAGGAAGAACTTATCTGTGCTTTCAGAGAATCCGTAAATGCTCTGAAGCTTATGAATGTTATGAGCAATATGTTTATTGATACGGAAAGAAAATATCTTTCCGGTAAAACGGCAACGCTGGCATATGATTTTTTTGAGGATTCAATTGAACTGGCAATGGACAGTCTGCGTACTGTAATGGTGAGTATTGGCGTAATAAATGACAGGCTTCGTATAAGAGTTACTGTTGACTGCGACGGTGATATGAATACCATGAAAAAATCATATCCTGGTGTGCAGATAACCTATGAAGATGAATGGACGCTTATCCTGCAGCTGGAAGGAGATGGTGCAATATGACAGATTTCTGTACACTGTCTCATTCTGTGCAGCTGGCATTGATACTGTTTGTATTTTTATCAGTTTTGTGCAGTACAGCTTTATTTGTATATAAACTGTTTTACCGGCGTGGCATCGCACATTTTTTAACGGAAACAGTCATAATATTAATTCTTCTTATAATGCTGACAAGACTTGTCGAGTGCAACTTAAATCTTCCGGTCAATATTCATTTTCCGCCGGCTGTTATCGTTATGATAGCTTTGTTTGCTCTGATACGGGCTGCAGCCGGCATATTCACCGGCAGTAAACGGGGTAAAAAACAGCTTTCCCTGTTTTCAATAAAGCAGGCAGTAGATAACCTGCCCATAGGACTATGCTTTGCGGATTCGTTCGGGCGCATTGTTTTATGCAACTGCAAAATGAGCGATATCGGGATTATGCTGCTTGGCAGTCATCCTCAGACGCTGAATGAACTGGAATCCGCTTTGCAGAATCCTCCGGAAACAAGTGGTATAGAAATTCTGAAGGACAGCGATAATCTGTTCCGGTTTCCGGACAGCAGAGTCTGGCGCTTTGATAAGTATGCATTGTCCGGTTCTGAAATCAAAGGCTATATGCAGCTTTCTGCGCAGGATGTAACTGATGTATATAATGAAAATATCAGTCTGGAGCGTGAAAATCAGAAACTTACAGAGGTAAATAAAAAGCTTGGTAAAATGTATGAGTGCATGGAGGATACTGTTCGTGAAAAGGAAAGCCTTGATCTGAAAGTTTATATACATGATACTCTTGGCCGCAGCCTTATTACCATACAGGATATCATCAGCAGTTCTTCGGACAGCGTTGAAACAAAACTGGAATCATTAAAGGAAGCGGTAAGCTATCTTTCAAGTAATCGTTCTACTTTCAGAAATACATTTGAAGAGGTGCAGCAAAAAGCTGCTGAAATGGGAGTGAATGTCACACTTGAGGGGGTTATCCCTGCCGGTACGCCGGCAGAAAATCTCATAGCTGCTGCGGCAAGGGAATGCGTTACCAATTGTATTCGTCATGCAAAGGGAAATATGGTGCAAGTCAGCGTTCATGAAATATCCGGTATCATAAAAGTGGTCATAACCAATAACGGCAAAGCACCTCATGATAAACCAGGGGAGGGCAGCGGACTTTCTTCTCTTCGCAGGAGTGTGGAAGCGTCCGGCGGAGAAATGTACATTTCTCATATACCTGCTTTTGCGCTGATTCTTAATATACCGGGAAAGGAACTTTTTGAATTATGATAAATACTATTATTGCAGAGGACAACAAATACATACAAAAGCATTTTGCAGACCTTATTGCTTCTGATGAGAGATTTCATCTGACGGATATAGTTGCCGATGCATTTGAGGCTGAAAAGCTGTGTTACAAGGGAATTGACCTGGTTTTAATGGATGTGCTGACATTTCACAGACATTCGGGACTGACTGCCGGCAGGCGTATCAAGGAGAAATGGCCAAAAACGAAAGTTATTATCATGACTTCTCTTATTGACCCGGATATACTTGCCAAAGCAAAGGCAGGCTGTGCTGACAGTCTGTGGTATAAGGACCACAGCAACAAGGAACTTTTAGAGGTGATTGAGCGGACTCTGGCAGGGGAGAGGGTTTTCCCGGACTGCTCTCCGGTAATCGAAATGGAGAATATGTTTTCAGATGAAATATCCCCTGCACAGCTTGAGATACTTCGCTGCTATATCCGTGGAATGACGTATGCAGAAATTGGAGAAAAATTCGGGATTACAAATGACGGTGTAAGATACCACATTCGCGAAATGGTGAAAAAAGGAGGATTTAAAAATAAGGAGGAACTTATTGCTACCGCAATTGACAGCAAGCTTATTGTTACAACGCTGAAAGATGAATAATTTTCTGTTTGCCCGTTCTGATGAACGGGCGATTTTTTATACCGGTTTCTGAAACTCCGTTTTCGGTAGTGACAAATAAAAAAACAGTATGATATAATATATATAAAATAATTTTACTAAAATATAAAACTGCCATCAGAATAACTTATCATTGAAATGGAGGAAATGATTATGAAAGCAAAAAAAGTATTGGCTGCCGTAATGTGTCTGAACTTATGTCTGACAGCGGCTGCCTGTGGGAACAAGGAAGAAAGCAGCAGTAAAAAGGAATCATCTTCTTCGGCGGCAGAAACAACGGTTTCTGAAACAGATGAATCAAGCCAGGAAACATCTGAAGCAAAAAGCGATACTGATTACAATGTTGTAAAAACATTCTGGAAAGCAAATATTCCTGATACACTGAAAGAAGATGAAGAATATGCATCGGAAGACAGTGAGTATTCAGATAATATTTTCAAAGTTCTGAATAGTAATGATGAGGTCGAAAGGTCTGTCGAGATTGAGATTTGCACTGAAGACACTATGGCTTATCGTAGGGATATTATTGGATATGATATTGACCTGAAGGAATATGCTGAGGGCAAAATTGATACAACGACTTTAGGCGGTATGGATTTTGTGAAAATTGAAACTGAAACCTGGGGAGAAACAAATACAATTTTCATGGCACGTTATGAAGCTTCACAGATGTCGGTAACAATTAAAATTACAGGTGATGCTGACAGTGATGATATTCAGAGTGTGTTAAACACAATTGAATTTACTCTTCCGGAGGGGACTGAAACTGACGCTCCTTATCCATGGGACGGAGAACCCCTCATAACCGAAACAGGTACAGCTGACATAGGCAGCTACAGCCTTACTGCAAAGCAGATAATTGCTTCTGAAAGCATTCTTCCGAATGATATTTTTGATAACAGAGTAGTGGTTGTGGGCGATACAATGTATGCTTTAAGTGATTATCATCTGTACATATTAAAGGTTAACGGTACAGAGGCTGAGTTACAGGAAACTGTGGAATTTGAAAATGATTATAGTCATATGTCATCTGATGAAAACGGCAATGTATATATTTCCGGATTTATGGGGCCTTTACTTGTTTACCGTGACGGAAAGCAGACTGATGCGCCTGATGTTGAGGATCAGTTTGTTATAAGCCGTGACGGCAGTTTTGGAGTTGAATATTTTACCAGTCCTGACGAAGTAAACAAGGTGACAATCAATGCAGACGGAACTGTATCAAGAGAAACTCTTCCGATAGATTCAGACATTATTTCCATGGTGAGTGATGTTTTTATAACAAAGGATTACATTCTGATAAGCGGAAGTGCGGCAGATGAAAGCGGACATAAGCTTTTTGTGTTCGACCACAGCGGAAAACATCTGAAAACTCTTACTGATGAGGAGGACGGTCCTTTAGGCTCAATTACCGGTGCAGTTCAGACAGATAACGGAATACTGGCTGTTGACGGAAACATGAGAAGTGTTATGCTCTGGGATAATGACGGAAAGTTTGTTGGCGAGGCAGATGACGGTGACCTGTTCGGTACAGATTATCCGTGGATCAGCGGTCTGAATCAGACCAAAGACGGAAAAATTTACGTTTCAATGGTTGAGGAACGTGCAGATAATTCATGGGACGAAATGATAATGTTCCAGCTGGACAGTAATTTTTAGAAAAGACACAGATAAGTGACATTCAGTCAGAAGAAACATATTATAGTTATTTGCATTATTTTGATAATGTAAAAATATATAAAAAACCATCTTTACAATCGTATCTACACGTCTTGTGAAGACAGGTTAAAAAATTACAGGAGGAACCCAATATGAAAAAATTTAAACTCTTATCAGCTGTATGCACAATGGCAATTGCTGCATCTCTCACACTCACAGGCTGCGGAAAAAGCGACGCAGGTCATTATGATCTCTATTCCATGACAACTGACGGCGAAACCATGACTATGAAGGACATGGAGGAAATGTACAAAGAAATGGACATGGAAGCTCCTGAAATGTATATTGAGCTGAATGAAGACGGAACAGGAAAACTCGTCATGGGAGATGAAGATACTCAGGAATTTGAATGGAAAGACGGTGTTATCACTGCTGATGGTGAAGATGTTAAATATACCGTTGAAGACGGCAAGCTTACCATGGAAGACGACGGCGAAAAAATGGTATTTGAAAAGGCAGAATAACAGCGATTAAAAAATGAAGATAAAACAATACCGTACTCAAGAAATTGGTACGGTATTAATTTCATGAATGGGTTTTAAAAAAAGCTTTTATCGAAACAACTGGCAGCAATGAAAAGATCTTGCTGCTTGCAGAGAGTAAAAGAGGTATTAATATGAACAGAAAAATATGTAACAGACTTGTCTGTCTTTTAATGTCAGCGGCAATGCTTCTGGGGGTATCATTTACCGATAAAAACGAGGTTACAGCGGCAGGAAATTTTGATGCAACTTTGACAATAACTGTCCCAAGACCGGGAGAAACTCCGCAGCAGCCTGCTCTCAGCGGTTCTTCTCTGGAATATGAAATACTGGGGTATATGTGGGAGGACGAATGCTATAACTGCGGCAGCTACAGCACTTATATATCAGATACGGAGTTTATGAACTGGTATAGCGATGTATCTTCATTAATGGGGTACAGCAACGATAGTGATGTTCTGGAAACATTTGAAGACGGACACAGGTACAGGTTAACAGCAGTTGCAAAAGCAAGCGATTTTTCTGCACCTTTGGGCACAGAGGGCGAAGTTACCTTCATTGACGCTGTATCGTCAGAGGAAATCGGCTCAGGCTCATGCTCTTTAATGGCTATGTCAGAGCTTATGGCAGAAATACCGGAGGGCGTATCATTGCCGTCCTGCATTACGGAAAACGACAGCATTGTTATGTTCGGAGATATTCCAGTCATGATATGCGCACCGGAGGGACATGAACATACATGGGGCGAATACAGCTTTGATGATGAGTATCACTGGAGAGTCTGCTCGGAATGCGGAATTGACCTGGCTTACACAAAATCACACCACTATGTCAGCCATTCAGCTACTGAACCCTGGACGGTGACAAAAAAACCTACTGCAACCGAAACAGGTCTGTGGGAAAAGAAATGCAGCGACGGCTGCGGCTATGACTTTGACAGCGTTGTTGTGCCGTGTCTGAATGACCAGAATGTTGTCAGCTCCTATGATGAACTTAGAGAGGCACTTGCAAAGGGCGGAAAGCAGTGGATAACCGTTGAAAAAGAGTTTGATTTCTCAGACTGGCTTATACAGGAAGACATGACAAGCAACTATACACTTAAAGTAGACGACCCCAACGCCGATATCACTATCGACATGAACGGCTGTGCCATATCAAGGCAAACCGGATCATACGACAGCGCTCTTTTTGAGATTGTATCCGGAAAGCTGAGAATACTCAGCAAGAAATACAATTCCTCCAACAACAGATGGAATCTGGATTTCAAAAGTTTCTCTTCTGAATGTACACTTTTCAGAGTTTACGAAAACGGCAGTCTCAGAGTAACAAATGTCAGCGGAACACTTGCGAATGATAACTATACCTGCGCAAACCCAAGCATTATCTCTGAGGGCAATCTTCAGATTGACGGCGGTGTTTATGAAAACTATGTCACGGAATTTGAACCTACAGATGCCTGCCCTGCTGTAAGCGTTCTGATAAAAGGTGGAAAGGCAGTTATCAATGGCGGTGAGTATGACGCTTTTAGCTGTGCCGTGGCTGTCAAGGGCGGATATGTTACCATAAATGACGGTTATTTCGGTGCATGGGATGAAGCTGTGTACATAATGGGCAATGATACAATAGTCAATATTTACGGCGGCAAATTCGACAAAACCGATACGACAAACGACTGGTATCAGGATTACGGCGTTTACTGCAACGGCGGTGTGCTGAATGTATACGGCGGCGATTTTTACGGTGAAAGAAGCGGTTTGTACGGCAGTTATCGTGCCTGGATTATCAATATTTATGACGGTTATTTCAGGCTCAGAGGTACGGGAGGCGGAGACTGTGACGGCGCATTCTCTTTTGACCTGACAAGAACAAAGGTAAAGATTTACAATGGAATATTCAGCGGAAACAAAGGCATTAATGCTTATTTTGATTCAGCAAGTTCAACCCACAGCTTTACACTGGCAAATTATCTGGCAAACGGTGGCGAGGGCAGTACTGTTACCGACGACGGTGTAGCCGTTGACATAAACACAAAGGCGGATTACTTTGGAAAATCCTATCTGAGAATCAAAAGCAATCTCCCTTATATTGAAAGTCAGCCGGAATCTGTAAACGCTTTTGCCGGTGACGATGTTGTATTCAAAGTCAAGGCAGAAAATGCCACAAGATATGTCTGGTATATCTGTGATGCAGATGATGAGTCCGGACAGCCTTATTCATGGGAAGATTTAAAGCAATATTATGATATAAGCGGAGAGAATACCGACACACTTGTAATCAGAAACGTAAAAGCCTGGTTTGACAACAAAAAATTAAGCTGTACTGTCTATAACGATAACGGCAGGGTTTATTCTCAGGACGTTTATCTGAATGTCACTGTCAGAGGTGATGTAAACAGCGACAAAGTGTTCGGGATTTCAGATATTGTCATGATGAAAAAATATCTTGTCAATGCCGGAGAACTTACAGACTGGAAACTTGGAGATGTAAATCAAGACGGAATTATCAATGTTTTCGACCTGTGTATTATGAGAAATATGCTGATTTGAGGATAATTATTGCCTATCCGATAAAAAAGAATCTCTGCGTTGCAGAATCATGCTATGAATATAATAAAATCTGGTACTTGATTAAATCAAGTACCAGATTTTTATATGCTTTCTTCATAGATTTTAACTGCCTGTTTGAGTGCGGCATAAACCCTGTCTCTCAGCGACTTCGGTTCAAGCACTACCGCATGGTCACCATACTGAACTGCCCACTTGAACATATCCTCCTCATTGATTTTTACTGTTACAATCATGTCATTTTCAGTAACATCAGAAAATTCAGCGTCCATACCGAAATAATCTATAATATCATTGATTATGTACCGGTTTGCACAGAACTTAACCCGAATACTCTCTCCGGAAAACATATAGATATGCTCTGCCATATGTTCTGCAAGATTCAGACGCTTCTCAGTACCGGTTACTTTTTCGACCGGTCTGACCGGTGTATCAAGCAGTTTTATATTTGTTATTCTGTCAACACGATAGTTGGACAGACCGTCATATTTATCATAGTTGCAGATGAGATAATACCTGCCGTTTGCAGCAGCAAGCTGATATGGATTAACTAAATATTCCCGTACCGTACCGTCTTCACGCTTTCTCGGGTGCAGCTTTTTGTCCGTATCATAACTGCAATACTCAAACATAACCTGCCGCTTTTTGCTGATAGCCTCATCAAGTACATCAATGGTATAGAAAAGCTGCTTGTTGCAGGGACTGTTCTCCGGCATTGTGCAGATATGCTTTACCTTTGCATGAAAATATATATTGGAAAGTCCCTCCAGCTTTCTGACAAGCTCTTTACACTGGCTGTACGGAATATGCTTTGAAAAAAGCAGGCTGTCTATGAGCAGACGCAGTTCGCCGTCGTCAAAATCATGTTCCATGTACCAGTCGGTATAAATGATTTCTTCCTCGCCGTTTTTTCCGGTGCGGATAGACTCACTGTAGGATATCAGATAGCCGAAATCAATCAGGTTTAAAAGATTCCTCTTAACAGCCTTGCGGTCTGCTTTCATGCTGTATTCCTTCTGCAGAAGTTCCACTATCTCTTTCTGGGATAGGCGGTGATTTACGTCGGTGTATTTTTTCAGTATGTCAAGTATGTTGATGATAAGCAGTTTTTTCGGCTGAATGGTGTACATATTCTATATCTCCTGTTTGTTATTTACTGTTAAAATTCTATTATATAAATCGGGGATTTTATGCAGGGGAGTAAAGCCTGCTTTGCATTTATTATAGCATAATTATATACCCCTTTCAAGTCGTACAAACGTAAACCTTTTCACAAAGTAATTTCTGAGGTGTTTTGTCTTATATCGTTATTCTTGCAACTTTCCCCCATGGTGGGTTTACACCTTCATTATTAAGCAGCCAGAGGACGGGTATACCTCCGGTGATTTTTTCATCGGGGAACGGAGCGTAACCGTCGGTCAGAATAATTATGCTTACCGGAAGTTTGTCCTGCATATGATTGTTAACATATTCAAATATCACTTCAAAATCCGTACCGCCGCCTCCCTCAGGCTGGATTATTCTGAATTCGCCTTCATCAGAAAATGGCTTTGGCTCAATGACCGCAGCGTCAAAGAAACCCAGCCAGCCTTTAAGTTTTCCGTTAAACTGGTCTATAGCTCCCTTTACTTCTGAATACGCAGCGGTTATCCTGTCGTCAGACATTGAACCGGAAGTGTCTATCATAAACAGTATATCCTCGGGTATGTCGTCTTTTTCGTTGAAATCGGGCAGAAAAAACGGACTGTCTTCAAACCGTCTGTCTGGTGGGGAAAAGCTGTAGTCAACAATCTCTTCCTGGACAAAATCAGCAAGGATAGTTCTCCAGTCTGTCTGGGGAGCTTTTAATTCCTGCAGCATACGCCGGGCAAACATCGGCAGTAATCCTCTCAGGTCCGACGGGTCCTGGCTCAATATTGCTTCACAGGCGTCGGTTAAATGTTTGTTCCAGACATCACCTGCTGGGTCGTCTTCCTCCAGCGTCCCCCAGCGGCCGTGGTCGTCAGTGCCGGGGGAATTTGGTATTTTGTTCGGAGACTTTGAACAAAGCATATTGTAGACCTCTTCAGCTGTGTATTCGTACCCCTCTTTTCCGTTGGGGGCTTTGTGCATACTCTCCCCGTATCTGCTCAGCGTTATTGCGTTGATATTCATTTTTGCGGACCGTAGTATGTTTGAATTAACCACAATGTCACAGGCTATATTGAAGATATCGCTGTCCCTGTCGCCCTGGCGAAAACAGTGCTGCAGAACTATATGCAGTATTTCATGCATCATGATAAAATCGAGTTCTGTGTCATTCAGCTCGTCCAGAAACTTCGGACCGAAGAATATTCTCTTGCCGTCAGTTGCGGCAGTTTCACAGCTTTCATCTATGGAATAAAGCGTATGCATGAGCAGCAAGCCGTAAAAACCGTTCCGGCAAAGTATTCTCATGCGTGACAGCAAAAGCCGTTTCATGTATTCCCTTTTCTTTTCATCTGACAGAACCATTCATCATACTCCCTTTGCTCTGAAGCCATCTTGCAAACTCCGGAATTGACATTAGTCTTTCCTTAAATCTTTTATCAATGCTCATATAGCCTTTCATCAGCACCGCAGAAAAATCCGGCGGCATAAGATCTGCATAACGGATCGAATTGGCTATACGGTCAGGCTCGTCCCTGTGATTTCTGGCATAAGACGTCATAGAGGCGGTAAGAGCGTACATAGCGTCGGTGTTCTGCGGCATTGGCGGTATTTTACCGTCGAATATATCTTCAATTGACGGTAAAGTTGTGTATACCTTAGCCCATGTCCTGAATTCAACGGCAGCACCGGTGCCGATAATTCCTGCAATCAGCGGATACATTTTATCGACGTCATCGTCAATTCCGTTAAGAATATTGCTCACCATTTCCCATGAACGGGGAGTAGGGAACGCAAGGTCATCACTTGCGGAATCAAAGCACATAAGATAATTCTGTCTGAATGAGAGGAATCCGACCACCTTTTCGTTTATTCCCGTTTTAACAGCCCATTCTTTCCAGGAATTAAAATTGCCCTCAACTTCAATATGCATAAGTCGGTTTGCCAGAGCTTTGGGCATTTTAAATGCGACTGATTTATCCGTAGTCCTGTTTCCGGCAGCAATTACAATGCAGTTATCCGGAAGCCTGTGTTCGCCGACAACACGGTCAAGGGTAATCTGATAAGCTGCCGCCTGGACAGACTGCGGTGCTGCGGAAATTTCATCAAGGAACAGGATGTTGACTGTATCTTCTCCCGGGTCCATCTGAAAAATTTCCGGTTTCAGCCAGACGGCAAGCGTCTTTTCAGCGTTGGAAGTCGGTATCCCACGCAGGTCGATAGGATTGAAAAGTAGTAATCTCACATCTTTCACGCAGACTTTCTTTCCTGTGCTGCTTTCAATCTCACTTGCAATCTGCCTTACTGCCTGTGATTTGCCGACACCCGGAGGACCCCAGAGCATTACAGAGGGCATGGTCTTTAAAGGAAGACCGCTGTTGATAACAGTACTGTAAGCATGGGAAAGCCTGTCTGCTATTTTACCCACAGTCATTGACGGTATATTTTTTGATATCATTCCGCTCATTTTTTATTCACTCCCAGTTTTCTGTCCAGTTCTTCAACTCTTTTTTTGCACACCTCAATTTTATCAGCAAAGCTTTCATTCTTTCCAAGTTCAGCTTTGATTTCACGTTCCTTTTTTTCAAGTTCTGAAAGGCCGTTTTTAAGCTTTTCAAGGTGTTCATCAAGGGCATCAAGATAATTGTCAATACGAATCAGATTGCCGACTTCCGTATCTCCCAGTTCAACATAATATTTGCCCTGACGTGTAAGCCAGATATATGGCTTTTCTTTAGTCATATTTGCCGGCAGAACAATATCAAATCCACGGTATGTCATAAGCATTTTTTCTCTTGTTTCAAGAATGTGACCACTGACAGCGTCACCTATGTACTCACGTAGCGCCCTGCGCTTTTCAGACTCGGCTTTCTTTGATTTGCTGTCAGTAACAGGTGGATTTGCATTGCGCCATTGAGTATAAAAAGCGAGGTCATCTTCACATTTTCTGATGACTTCCTGCTGATTGTGAATTTTACCTGGCAATTCCAGCAGGTCTTTTTCCATCTGAATGCGTGACTCAACAAGCTTTTTCTGCAATGCCATATAGCGTGTAAGTTCATTGGCGGCTTCGACTCGCTCTTTTAAAAGCGGATTTCCTACGGCGAGTGCCTTGACTTCGGCATAATCAAGGACAGTATTTTCAATATCACTGCCGCTGCGCTCTGTAAGTGAACCAGAAAGCAGACCGTTTATAAAGCACTGCTTTGTTTCAAGGAGCTGCCAGGAATATGCGTCAAAGCTGCCCTCGGTAATGTACCTGTAGATATACACCTGCGGATTTATATTTCCCTGACGGAGAATACGTCCCTCACGCTGTGTCATGTCTGCCGGACGCCACGGGACATCAATGTGATGAAGAGCTATCAGACGCTCCTGGATATTGACTCCGAGTCCAAGCTTAAAGGTTGAGCCTATGAGAATGCGTATATCACCGCTCCGTACTTTTCTGAACAGCTCAGACCTTTTTCTTTCTGTTTCAGCGTCGTGGATAAAGGCAATCTGCGTGTCCGGTACGCCAAGCTTTGTAAGCCTGTATTTAAGCTCCGTATAGATGTTGAACTTTGCTTTCGGCGTTGATGTGTCACAGAAAATCAGCTGCGAGCTTTTATTCTGACAAGTTTTATGAAATATGTCGGCGACATTCTCCGCACATCTTGCCACCTTGGACTGAAATGTAAAAGATGCAAGCGGGTCAACCAGCCTCATGTCAAGTGCTGCCTTTCTGCCGTCGGAGGTGTAGAGTAGGCAACCGGCGAG
>DBQM01000028.1:0-13887 GCA_002305725.1 Ruminococcus sp. UBA1394
ATTGTACGGCGCTTGGGGAGCCATGCTAAAAAAAGCGAACCATTATGGTTCGTTTTTTTATGTTTTACCCAGGTAAAGATTCCTTTGGAATTGTTGTTCAGTGAGTGTATAAAATATAATACGATGTAATATAATAACAAACAGGCGAATGCAGAATGCCTTCGCCTGTTTGTTATATCTTTATGAATAATCTGTATTCATATATTATTATAAACATAGGATAATAGTACTATATTATTCGGATATTTATTCTCAATTATCATAGTTCTGACAACGCCTCCATAAATTCAAATTATTCTGACTGATTCTTTGCATATATTACGCTGTCATTTATTCTTACTGTATAACATTCTGACACTTTTGTAAAGCCAGATTTTATTGCCAGATTAACAGAAGCTGTATTTCCTGCATGGCAAGCCCATACCGGTGTCTTATGAAGATTAAGACAATATTGTATCATCTTTTGAGCAGCAATATATGCAAAGCCGTGATTACGATATCTGACATCTGTTTCTATGCCTATATCTATTTCATCGCTGCTGACAGCCGCAGAAAAAGCCCATGCCGCTGCAATATCACCGTCTGTAATGCAATATCCTTTTCCTTTTTCCATGAAACTTTCGTAATTATCCCATGAAAATGATGGTGTTACTTTACCTTTGATTTTTTCCAGTAATTCTTTACCTATTTCACACAGCTTATAACCCGAAGGCAGGGCTGCTTCGATAACGGGATAATCCTTACTGTATTCAAAAAAATATCTCCTCTCAATGACAACATCATTTTTTGCACGAAAGAACCGTTCAGCCGATTCATTATTTACAAAAAGAATAAATCGCCTTTGTGCAGTATTGTTCTTATCAGACATAAAATTATATATATCTTCAAGAAAATGCTCATCGCATACTCCGTAAAGGAAAGCAAAACCGCTGTAATGCCAGTACAACACAGAACGGCTATTGCCGCAGGAGTTTATGAATATATCTCCAGTCTGGATTGATTCTGCTATAGAACGGGGATAAACCTTTCCGCAGCCGGACTTGTCTATGTAATCAACATAATTTATATGATTTTTGGGTTCAATCTTTTGCATATTCAAATCTCCGTTTTTATGGCTGTTTTGTTGTTTTCCTCTGGCATTGCGTTTGTAATTGAGCTGAGGGATTTCGGGTCATTGTCATAAGAAAAATCTTTTCGGATTAAAGTTTTATCTCCATACAAATGAAATCCTTATCAAAAAGATTACATTCTCCGACTGTTTTAAAGCCTATTGATTCGTATGATGAAAGCGCAGCCTTGTGACCTGTCTTTACCAGAATATGAACACTCTTTTTTCCTTCCTTTTTTAGAAGTTCAAATACATATCTCATCATTTCCTTGGCTATGCCCTGATTTTGCATATCCTTTCGCACACACAGCCTTGACAATTCAGCGCCAGGGAAAAGCTCCTTGTCCCAGCAGGGAAGATTATCAACATCTTCGTCCTCATCAATGGAAATTGCCGCAATAATCTACCCTTCGTCATTTTTCATTACAAACAGCGCATTCCTTGATAAATCAAATTCTATAGTATCTTCATTGGGGTAGTATTCATTCCAGTCGGCAGGGCCGTAAAGGAAAGTTTTGTAAAGTGACAGGATTTCTTCTTTATCTTCACGTTTTGCGGTGCATATTTTATTCATTTTATTTTCCTCCGCAATTCAGTTATTCAGTATTTTAATATAATTTCGACAATTATATAATGCAAGCTAACGAGCATTTTCTAACGCAATTGTACCACACTCTTGTTCTCTTGTCAAGAAAGCAGGAGGCTATGGAGTTTATTGAAGAATTTTTCCGGTATTTTGCGGACAAATACAGAAAATAACATCATTTTTATCAGACAGTCCTCCGCTATAATGATATTTACAAACAAAAAAATGACCGCCTTAATCGGCGGTCATTAAGAACTTGTTCTCATAGTCTATTGCACATATCTTTCCGTCAAATTTGTCTGATAACTGCGTTAAAAATTCTTGCCATACGCCAGTATGCCTGCAAATTTTTGCCTTGTTCTCAGCCAAATTATGCTCGAAAATATATGCGCAAATCCTATGAGAACAAGTTCTAAAACCTATCTGGCTGTCTTACCACTTTTTCTTGTCGCATTCAGCAAATACGTTTATTTTTACGCAGTTTTCATTTTCGTCATCATGTCTTTCAGGACATTCAGATGCAGTTTCTGCATCACGATACGGACATTTATTGCATTCAACATAAATGTTCAGCTCAACACAGTTTGAGTTTTTTTCTTTCATCATTTTACCCCTTTCCTTACATAATATGCTGTTAACTCTGAATGGGTTCACAATAATTTGCATACACAGAAAAAAGGTGATATAATACTATTAATAGGTATTTTGGGTGCGTTTTATTAAACTTTACTCTTTAGAATGTCAAAGGAGATAATCAATATGCTGAATGAAAAGATTTTAGAGGAAGCCGGACAAATTTATGATACAATCCTTAAAGCAAGGCGGACTCTCCATCAGAATCCCGAAACCGGATTTGATTTGACCAATACAGTTTCTTTTGTGAAAAAAGAACTTTCTGATATGGGAATACAGTCTTCTGACTGCGGAAAAAACGGCATTACAGCCATAATAGGAGGCAAAAATCCCGGAAAAGTTTTTCTGCTGCGTGCAGATATGGACGCCCTGCCAATAGAGGAGCAATCGGATGTCGAATTTGCATCAGCAAACGGCAAAATGCACGCCTGCGGTCATGATATGCATACCGCTATGCTGCTTGGTGCCGCAAGGCTGCTCAAATCGCATGAGGACGAAATCAATGGTACTGTTAAGCTGATGTTTCAGCCGGCTGAGGAAATTTTTGAGGGTTCACAGGATATGATAAATTCCGGACTGCTTGAAAGCCCCGATGTTGACGCGGCACTTATGATACACGTTATGGCGGGAATGCCTTTCCCGGCTGGTACTGTTGTAGTTTCTGCACCGGGAGTAAGCGCTCCGGCGGCTGACTATTTTGAAATTAAAGTAGTGGGAAAAGGCTGTCATGGATCTATGCCCAATACCGGTGTTGACCCACTTACCGCTGCTGCTCATATCCTTATAAATTTGCAGGAGATTCATGCCAGGGAGCTTGCAATGGGTGAACGTGCTGTTCTGACTATCGGCACAATGAATGCCGGAACTGCCTCAAATGTTATTCCGGACACAGTAACAATGGGCGGAAGTGTCCGCACCTTTGACGAGGAAACACGTTCATTTATCAAAGAGAGAATTACTGAAATTGCAGAGGGGACTGCCTCTGTTTTTCGTGCCAAGGCTGAAGTCACCTTTGGCAGCGGCTGCCCCACGCTGACAAACGATAAAACTATGTCAGAGAGTGCAGAAAAGTATGTAAAGGAACTTCTCGGAAAGGAAAGGGCATTTTCCGTTTCTGAACTGAATTCTATGGGAGGCGGAGGAAATTCCTCCAAAGCAGCCGGTTCTGAGGACTTTGCATACGTCAGCCACAAAGTCCCGTCAGTTATGCTTGCACTTGCTGCCGGTCAGCCGGAAAAAGGCTACTGCTATCCTCAGCACCATCCTATGGTGAAATTTGACGAGAGCGTTCTTTCCGTCGGCAGCGCTGTTTACGCCTATACTGCAATGCGCTGGCTGGAAGAAGCTGAAAATATTAGTTGACTTTACAGGATAGACAGGGTATATTTTAATCCGAAAGCACATCATTTCAATAAATTCACTATACGTTATTAAAAACACAGTGCTCTTGAGGTTTCTTGAATTCATATAAAATAAATTATTTTACAACTATATTTTGGGAATAAATTCAGCCTTTACTACCTCAAAATCATTTTCCTGAACATTGTATTTCAGGAAACATTCAGCATCGCCGATATAGTTTGAATGTCCTCCAATTGATAAATACTGCAAACAAGCAATCTCATAAACTCCATCGCCGTCTATATCTTCAGGAATAAATTCACGAAAATTATCAATTAAAACAGTTTCATTGCAGAGCGGATCTTCATTTTCATCAAAATATGCCAGGCAATATTTACTGTTGTCAGCCAAATCAAACGTTTTCATATATCCCGTGAAATTATTCCTTATTTCCAATTGACAGCCGTTTTTCAATTTCGCAAAAAATCCGGTATCAAATTTATTCATACTGTCTGAATTGAAAATGGTTTCAATATTTCCGTTAGTGATTTTAAAAATGCTTGAATCATATTGTCCGGCTCCACCTGACATCCCTTTGGTTTGCTGAAAAACAATCTCGTCGATATTATCGCCGTCAATATCACATATGAAAATTGAATCTCCAAAACTTCCGCCAAGGTCTTTCATAATGGTATCGGTTCCCAAATTCACTTCTAAATAAGCCTGATGATAATTTTTGTCATTATACCTGTCATAATCGCAAATTACACTTGCTGAAAAATTATTATTTTCACTACCGCATTTATCTGTGATAATGTTTTTTATTGCTGTAAAATCCGTTTGACTGCCATATAAAACTAACATTATAGCTGTCAAGGCAAATATTCTTGTCATTTTGTACTCCAATCATCCGTAATAAAAAATTATATCTTTCACAAGTTATGGCTTCAAAAATGGAATCCGATATGTCCCGCTTGTCATACAGCTCACACACTTTCATGCAACTATAAAACAGATGAAAATTAACCGGTCGAGTAATAAAAAACCGGATTCCACAAAATGAAACCCGATTTGTCCTGTGCGGTCACGCACCTGGTACGCCTGACTGGAATCGAACCAGCGCACACGGCGTCGGAGGCCGATGCTCTATCCGCTGAGCTACAGGCGCATAAAAATTTTTGTAACCTCTTAAAATTATACCAGATTATCTTGAAATTTTCAAGTGTTTATGGTATAATATAAAAGAATTTTTTATTTCACTTATTTTATTTGATTCAAATGCATATTCTGTATTACTAAACGTATTTTGGTAATATGTTTTGACATGGAGATGACGTCTTGGAAGAAAATTATGTTTACATTCTCGTCAGTCAGACAGGAACAACCATTGCTAAAATTCTGAAACTGTTTACAAGAAAGCCTTATAATCATGTTTCTATTGCCTGTGAGGAAAGCCTTGATGAGATGTACAGCTTTTGCAGAAACCGTCCTGAACGGCCTCTGCCTGCAACGTTTAATAAAGAAATCATAGGAAAAGGCACTCTGGGTAAATTTAACCTTATTCCCTGTGAGCTTTACAGAATACCTGTAACAGCTGAACAAAAAAAGCGTTTTTCCGAAAATCTGGAGTATTTCAAGCAAAACCGTGAATGCTTTTCATATAACTGCATAGGCCTTGGGTTTATATTTTTTAATATTGCATTTAAACGCAAGAATAAATTTGTATGTTCACAGTTTGTCGGCTATATACTGGAAAAATCCGGTATCAATTCCGGAATTAAAAAGCCTTTTTGCCTGCAGACTCCGGAAGATTTTCGCCATATTCCCAATGCAGAGCTGATTTACAGAGGAAATCTGAATAATTATCACGAATATACAGATTTTATTTCAAAGCTTCTTGAACAATTTCCTGTCCGGTCTGCATAAATAATTCTGCTGCAATTCTGATTTTTACAGGGATAAGGGAACTTATAGTTTTAGCAGTATTGCTTCTTTCATCTTTTTCAGAGGAAATGTAAAAGCTGTTTCCCATAATGCTGATTTCCTTTCCCTCAGAACTGTCGCTTATCTGAGCCATGACAAGCTGTTCGTGATTAACTGCATTATATGAATTTATATACGCTTTCATCAGCCCCCATACAAAGCTGTTTATCATTATATAAATGAAAACAGCAAGTATGGAGGCTCTTTTTGTTTTTCTGGTCATTTTTATCACTCCGTTATTGATTTAAGGGCTTTGGAAAGTGATTTTCCCACAAGCTCTCCGGCATATTGTACCTGTTCAAGGGTATTTCCGTGTGTTCCCACTTCAATCAGGAGACTGCCTGTTGTAAGATCCTGGTTGTATTTTCTGTAATCAAAAAGAACCGGACGTGCAAGATTTTCATAATCCGACGCCATCTGCTGCTGGAGAAGTGACGCAAACCGGAAATTCTGCATATAGTCCGGCATATCCATTGTTCCGTCGTCACACCCGGAAATTATCATAACCTGAGCCGACTTTTTTCCGTCAATTTCCACAGTCGGCTGCATAATGCTTTCGTTTGTACCTATGGCGTCACGGTGTATGTCCAGAACCACCTTTATCGATGGATATTCTTCAAGTATCTTCTTTACAGTTTCGGCACTCCTTTCATAAGAACCGTTATAGGACGGGTAATCATGGATAGTTGTGTCATGGATATATCCGATACCGGATTTTTTCAGTTCTTCGCATATTTCATCTCCCACAGACACCGTGTTATATCGGCTGTCCGTTGTCCTGTAGTTAAAGGACGGGTCAAAATATTCTCTTACATAAGGCTCAAAGCTTTCGGTTGTGTGAGTGTGCATAATAAGTACCTGCGGTTCACCGTTAAGGTCTATCCTGAATTCCGGTTCAAGCCGGCTTTCCTCCAGCAGTACACCATTTGAAATGTCAGTTTCGTTTCTCACCTGACCTCCGCCGTCAAGTGAAAAATACTTTGAACCGCTGTATCTTCCGAAAGAACTTGCGTAAACTGTATTTTCCTCTGAAACGTTCCACTCATCCGGATAAGGCCTGGCACCCTCTTCTGCAGTATTATCTTCATCATCATTTTCGGACACTTCCGCACTCCAGCCGAAACCTTCTGAAATAACCTCCTCCTCTCCCTGAAAGCTCTGAATATTGAAACCCGGTGGTTCTCCTGTATACCAGTCCGGTTCTTCCTCAAAACCAACTCTGATACCGCCTATTTTCTCAGCAATTCCGGTAATTACCGGCGCTGCCTTGACTCCGATGCCTGCGGCAAAGGGCAGTATAACTGCCGCAGCAAAAATACCCGCTTTTTTCAATCCCCTGCGCCTTCTGCGTCGTCTCATTTAACCTCCCGCCTTTACTATTGGTAATTTACTTTTATTATATTCAGAAAAATATGGCGTTATTCCGTCATATTGATAAGCTGACGAAAGTATAATAATAACAGATTCTATAGATGAGGCAAGTAAAGCTTGCCGAAATCTGTTTGCCATATTTAGCGGCGAGCAAAATGGCACTTAAGGCAACACCGCACAATTAGCAGCTATCGCTTTTGCCGCACATCTGCTTGCAGATTTTCCGTCATATCACACAAAAATTTCTTGCCATACGCCAGTATGCCTGCGAAATTTTTATGCAATCCGGGGGGCGACCTTCGCCTGACAAAAAATCCGACTGCGCATCTGTACGATAATAATTATGCGGTATTGCCTTAAAATAGAAATATTGCTCCGTCAATTTGGTAAGGTTTAATTGGCGGAGCAATATAAAGGGCGTGGATAATGTGTATAAATGTTTCAGATTCAAAAAGCTTATAAGATTGCTTGTATGTGACGCAGTAATAATTATGTTTGCTTTTATTATAACTTTTGCCGGACATAACAGGTGGCTGGTGAGCAGTGACAGCGAGGAAAAAATATTTCTGCCGGTTATAATGTACCACAGTATAGTTGACGACAGCTCCCGCGTCAGTGATTATTCAGTTACGCCGGAAATAGTTGAGAATGACCTTAAATATCTGAAAGAACACGGCTATAACACAGTATTTACAGAGGACGTGATAAATTATGTAAACGGAGGCAGTCTGCCGGAAAATCCGATTATCATAACCGCAGACGACGGCTTTTACAATAATGAAGCATATCTTCTTCCGCTGCTTGAAAAATATGATATGAAAGCAGTTATTTCCATTGTAGGGTACTACACCGAGGTTACCGCAGCAGCAGACCCCCATGTACCCGAATATTCATATCTTACATGGGACGACATTTCTGAACTGAAAAAATCCGGACGTATTGAAATAGCCAATCATACATACAATATGCATTTTCAGAAGGGCAGAAAAGGCTGTTCAAGGCTTTCCGGAGAAACCTATGACGAATATGCCGACGCTTTGTTTGAAGATGTAGGACTGTGCCAGACTCTCCTGTCCATAAACTGCGGAATCGCTCCGGCTGTTTTTACCTATCCTTTCGGCTGCATATCCAAAGAAAGTATACCTGTTCTAAGAAGTATGGGATTTTCAGCGGCGTTCAGCTGCTATGAGCGTCCGAATTATATAACCAGGGATCCCGACTGTCTTTTTACCCTTGACCGCTATAACCGTTCCGGACATCTTTCAACTGAACAGTTTATGGAAAAGGCGTTAAGTCAGAGTAACACATAAATAAATGATCCTCTGATTTTCGTATTAAAATCAGAGGATCATATATTGTTGAAAAATATTCAGTCAGACAATAAAAAAATCGGACTTCATAAATGAAACCCGATTTGTCATTGGTTGGGGTGGTAGGATTTGAACCCACGGAATGGAGGAGTCAGAGTCCTCTGCCTTACCACTTGGCGACACCCCAGAATCTGATTTTTTCAGTCGGGTTTTTAACCCTTTCCTTGACTGCTTTAATATTATACCATAAAAAGAAAAGCTTGTCAACACTTTTTTTGAACTTTTTTTATTTTTTCTGAATTTTTTATTGTAACAAAACCGGTATGGAATTAATATTATAAAAGTATACACAGAAAAATCTGGAGGGAAATATGCATACTGATAAATTTATATCGGAATCACTTGAACTGCACTTGTTTTTCGGACGTATCATGAAAGAACATTCTTTTTTTCTGAAAGCAGGATTTACTCCTGTGAATACCCGATTTTCAGCAAGGTCAGAATTCTTTAAAAATGAGTTTGAAAAACTGCTCAGTAATGCTGTTACGCTCAGTAACGGAATGATATGTGAAAAGGTGTTGAATTCCGGCGAGATTGTAACAGAATTTACTGCCGCTGCGGAAAGACAGACAGAAAAATTCACAGGTATACGAATAGACAGAAGTATCACTGACAGACAGCTTCGGATGAACAGCTGTAACTGCCGCAACAAAATGGATCTGACCCGTCAGATAAGAAATCTGAACCGCCGGTCAATCCGTCTGCTGGACGGTCTGATTGCATTAAAAGAGGATATTCTGAACAATGTATTGAATTGCCGGATGTTCACCATGAACTATCCGCTTCTGATTGAACATATACTCAGAGAGGCAAAGCTATACAGAAAGTATGTTCAGATACTGGAATCAGAGGGGACAATCGGTGTGCAGTCGATGAAAGAGGTTGAGTGTTTCTGGAATCAGATAATGATGGAACACGCTCTTTTTATAAGGGGACTGCTTGACCCGTCTGAAACTGAGCTTATACATTCTGCGGATATGTTTGCCGGAACATATGCCTCACTTTTGAAAAACTGCCGGAATGCAGAGGATAAAACCATGCCGGCAAATGTGACAGCTGAAACAAGAAAGTTCAGAGATTTCAAGGCGGTCGGTACAAAAGGCATTGAGGACTGCAAAATCCGCTCGCTGATTCTTCCGCTTCTTGCCGACCATGTTCTTCGTGAGGCTAATCATTATCTGCGTATCCTTGAAAGCTGTTAGCAAACTAAAGGGACACCTTTTTTATGGTGTCCCATTGTTGAATTAATATGCATTTTATTTTTTAGCATTCGCCAGCATAAGTTTGATTCTGTTTTCCTGGTTTACCTTTGTTGCACCCGGGTCGTAGTCTATGGCAACGATATTTGCTCCCGGATATGCCTCCTTGATAACTCTTGACATACCCTTTGCAACAATATGATTAGGCAGACAGCCGAACGGCTGTGTGCAGATGATATTTTCCGTACCGGTTTCAGCGAGTGCCGCCATTTCAGCAGGGATAAGCCAGCCTTCGCCCATGTTTACGCCAAGGCTCATGTATTTGTCAGCAAGCTTTCTGATATGCTCAAAATCGTGAGGTGCTTCAAAAACGCCGTGTTCCTCGATAGTTTTAATGACAGTTTTCTGAACGCTGTGAATAAAATCATAGCCGATTTTGCTGACAAGCGTCTTTTTGTTTTTGAACTGATAAAGCTTGCTGTCTGCTACGGAACCAGCAAGACAGTACATAACAAACTCCATAAGCGCCGGTACTATCGGCTCGCAGCCTTCGGACAGAAGAAATTCCTCAAGGTGATTGTTGGCAAGAGGGGAGTACTTTACATAAATTTCTCCCACTATTCCTACACGGATTTTCTTTTCCTTTGTGCGTTCGATTTTAGCAAAATCGTCAAGGATAAGACGGCAGTATTTCTTGCATTTGAGAAACTCTCTCTTGTCAAAAACTGTAGTCAGCTTTTGCTGCCATTTTTCCCTTACCTTTTCAGAATCGCCGCTGTGTATCTCATAAGGCTTGCACTGGTTGTAAAGTGACATCAGCAGGTCGCCGTAGAAAACCGCATAAACTACCTTTATAAGCAATGGCAGAGTAAGGGAAAGACCTGTCCCTTTTTCCAGACCGCTGAGGTTAAGGGAAATTACCGGAACCTGCGGGAACTCCTTTTTCAACGCCTTTCTCAGCAGGTGAATGTAGTTTGACGCACGGCAGCCGCCGCCTGTCTGAGTGAGCATGAGGGCGGTTTTGTTAACGTCGTATTTACCGCTTTTGAGGGCGTTTATGAACTGTCCGATAACAAGCAGCGCCGGATAGCAGGTGTCGTTATGAACGTTTTTCAGACCCTCGTCAACTACCTCTCTTGTTGAAGTCTGGAGCAGCTCAACATGGTAGCCGTACTTTTTAAGAATATTTATAATAAGCTTGAAATGGACAGGCAGCATATCCGGTACAAGAATTGTATAGCTGTCTTTCATTTCATCTTTGAAAACTGGATAATCCATTAATTTTATCTCCTGATTTTATCTTTCTTCCATTGCTGCAACAAGACTTCTCAGTCTTATCTTTGCCGCTCCGAGATTGTTGATTTCGTCAATTTTCAGCTGTGTGTAAAGCTTGCCGTTTGATTCGAGTATCTCTCTTACCTCGTCTGTTGTAATGGCGTCAATACCGCAGCCGAATGAAACAAGCTGTACAAGCTGCATATCAGGCTGTGTGGTCACATACTGCGCCGCCCTGTAAAGCCTTGCATGATAGCTCCACTGGTTGAGTACTTTCGGGTGAGGATAATGACCATGCTGGAAAACGGCGTCCTCCGAAACTACAGCCATTCCAAGACTTGTAATAAGCTTGTGGATACCGTGGTTTATCTCCTTGTCGATATGGTAAGGACGTCCGGAGAGAACGATTATCTTCTGACCGTTTTCACGGGCTTTTCTGATAATCTGTTCACCTCTGTTGAAGACTTCGTTTCTGAAATCGGCAAGTGATGTATAAGCTTTCTTTACAGCATTTTTAACCTGTGACTTCTTGATTCCGTAACCCGAAAGAACGTCCGACATAACTGAGATAACGTTCTTTTCTCTGTTGAGGTCAAGGTAAGGGTGAATGAAGTTTTTATCGTTAAGACGGCTGTTGTTCGCCTTTAAAAGCTCCGGATAGTATGCAACGACAGGGCAGTTGAAGTGGTTGTCGCTTTCGCCCTCGTCAATGTTGTAGCTCATGCACGGATAGAAAATGAAATCAACCTTCTTTTCAAGAAGTTCCTCGATATGACCGTGTACAAGCTTTGCCGGATAGCAGACCGTATCAGACGGGATAGTGTGCTGACCTTTATAATAGGTATCTCTCGAACTCTCTCCGGAAATAACGATTTCCATGTCAAGCTCTTCAAAGAATGTTTTCCAGAAAGGCAGCAGCTCATAGAAGTTAAGAGCAAGAGGAAGTCCTACTTTTGCCTTTGAACCGTGGCTTTCCCTGCACATATCAAGCAGATAGTTGTACTTGAACTCGTAAAGGCTTTCGTCACCGCTTGACTGCGCTTTTCCTGCACCCTTTTCACATTTGTTTCCGGAGATGAATTTGCGTCCGTTTCCGAAATTGATTATGTTAAGACTGCATTTGCCTGTACAGCCGCCGCATTGTACTGCTTTTGAAGTATAGCTGAAATTCTGAAGGTCCTCCGGAGAAATGATAGTTGATTCTCCCTTTGACTTTTCCTTTGCGTACAAAGCCGCACCGAATGCGCCCATAAGTCCGGAAATAGCAGGTCTGATAACATTTCTGCCCATTTCTTTTTCAAACGCTCTTAATACTGCGTCGTTTAGGAACGTACCGCCCTGTACAACAATATTTTTTCCAAGCTCGTCTGGGGACTTTGCACGGATAACCTTGTATATCGCATTTTTGATAATGGAAGATGAAAGTCCGGCTGAAATGTCCTCAACGGTTGCACCGTCCTTCTGAGCCTGCTTAACGCTGCTGTTCATGAATACGGTACAGCGTGAACCTAAGTCAACAGGGTGCTTTGCCATGATACCAAGCTGTGCAAAATCGGCAATGTCATAGCCTAAAGCAAGTGCAAACGTCTGAATGAACGAGCCGCAGCCGGAAGAACACGCCTCATTTAGCATAATGCTGTCAATACTGTGATTTTTGATTTTAAAGCACTTGATATCCTGTCCGCCGATATCAATAATAAAGTCAACCTCCGGACAGAAATAAGACGCCGCCTTGAAGTGAGCAACAGTTTCAACGATACCGAAATCTATGGACAGTCCGGCTTTGATAAGCTCCTCGCCGTAGCCTGTTACAGCTGAACCCTTTATCACTATTTCCGGATTCATCTGACTGTAAATTTCTTTCAGCTTTGATGTTATCTTGTCCAGCGGCTGTCCCTGGTTTGAGGAATAGTGCTGGTAAAGCAGTCTGCCGTCACCTGTGATAAGGACAAGCTTTGTGGTAGTCGAGCCGGCGTCGATTCCGAGATAGGCGTCACCCTTGTATGTATGCATATCAGCATATTTAAGGTCATGCTGTTTATGTCTTGCAATAAACTCCTCATATTCCTGCTGAGAATTGAAAAGCGGTTCGCCTGTTACAACTCCGCCTGTTGCCTTTGCATTGTTTATCTTGCTTAAAAGAGCGTCAATTGTAAACTCCTCGTTGCCGTTCTGAGCAAACAGCGCACAGCCAAGTGCAACGAAAACAGGCGCTTCCTCCGGGAACAGAGCAGTTTCGCCCTCTTTAAGAGAGAGGGTGTCGATAAAAGCTTTTCTCAGTCCTTTAAGGAATGAAAGAGGACCGCCTAAAAACAGCACCTTTCCCTCGATAGTTCTGCCCTGTGCAAGACCGGAAACAGTCTGGTCAACTACAGCCTGGAAAATACTTGCACAGATATCCTTTCTTTCAGCGCCCTGGTTAAGCAGCGGCTGAATGTCTGACTTTGCAAATACTCCGCAGCGTGAAGCGATAGGGTAGACCTTTTGCGCCTCAAGAGCCATTTTGTCCATTTCCGGAACTGTAACCGCAAGGAGAGTCGCCATCTGGTCGATAAACGCACCAGTACCGCCGGCGCAGGAACCGTTCATTCTCTGTTCCACACCGCCTGTCATGAAGATTATCTTTGCGTCCTCGCCGCCCAGTTCGATTACGGCGTCAACGTCCGGAAAGCGCTCCTTTACAGCAATAAAGGCAGAATTTACTTCCTGAACAAAGGGTATCTCCGCCCCTGTTGCAAGACCAAGTCCGGCAGAACCGGTCATGCATACTCTGAAAGTATCATCCGGAAATTTTTCAGCTATGATTTCAAGCTGTTCCTTTACAGCGTCCCTTACTTTTGAGAAGTGGCGCTGATATTCAGAATAAATAATATCCTTTTTGTCGTTTATAATAACTGTTTTGACTGTTGTTGAACCAACGTCAATACCAAGAGAATAAATTGACATTCTTTATACTCCGTTCTAAAAAATTGTTTCCTTATTATATCGGAAAATCGTAGATTTTTTGATATAATTACCCGA
>DBQM01000028.1:13999-19072 GCA_002305725.1 Ruminococcus sp. UBA1394
AATAAATATAATAAGTTGCTTGCGACTTATTATAACACAAAATTTTAAAAATGAAAAGCAAAATTATCTTGATTTCAGAAACTTTTCAACTTCTGAAATGTCACCGCCGGTTCTGATAAGTACATATCCGGTTTTCTCGCAGACCCTGTTTATGAAATCGTCACGTTCCATGCGGTCTGGCCTGCTGTGAGAACTGTCGTCAAGCTCTATGAGGTATCTGACCTCCATGTTTTCGGGGTTTACCAGTCCGAAATCTATGTGCTTTGAGCTTATCCTTGAAAAGAATCTGCCGAAATCCTTTGTCTTTTCCGTGTCAACCTCAATCAAGTCGGCAAGGCGTATCTTTGCGATTATCCCCAGACCGTAGCGGTCGGCTAAAGGTTTCAGCTTTTTGTAAAAAATCCACTCGTTTTTGGTCAGCAGATACTTTTTTCGGTAGGGGAGAAAGCGGTTGTTTTTGTATGAATGCTTTGAACGGTAAATGCAGTAAAAGCCGAAAACAATGAGCAGTACGGCAACGATTGCCGCAAGTATTTCAGCGCCCAAAGTGTTTTACCGCCTCGTCCAGTATAATATCCGCAGCGCTTTCCTTTCTCATGACCGGAAGTTCTCTTTCGGAATCTGCGGTTATGAGGGTGATGATGTTTGTGTCAGTGCCAAACCCTGCGCCCTGTACTTTAAGGCTGTTTGCGGCTATCATGTCACAGCCTTTTTTGGCAAGCTTTTTGCGTGAATTTTCAATGAGATTTTCAGTTTCCATAGAAAATCCACAGATAAACTGATTTCCTTTTCTCCGCCTGCAGACCTCTGCAAGAATATCGTCAGTCCTTTCAAGCTTTATGACTGCGTCTGAATCCGACTTCTTGATTTTGTTTTCGGCAACCGTTTCCGGACGGTAATCCGCAACTGCCGCCGCCATAATTATAATATCTGCATTTTCCGCATTTTCCATAACCGCATTGTACATTTCAAGTGCGCTTGTAATGCTTATCACATTCACAAAAGGCGGCTTTTCAATGCTTGTCTGACCAGTTACAAGAGTAACGTCAGCGCCTCGCAGCATTGCTCTGTAAGCTGCGGCATAGCCCATTTTTCCGGTGGAATGGTTAGTGATGAATCTTACCGGGTCGATAGCCTCACGGGTCGCTCCGGCGGTGATAAGTACTCTTTTACCCGTTAAATCTTTCTCACAGGCAATTGCTTTTAAGATGTATGACAGCAGGACTTGTTCAGACGGCATTTTCCCTTTTCCGCTGTCACCGCAGGCAAGTCTGCCGCTGTCAGCAGGAATGACCGTCCAGCCGTAATGCTCAAGCTTTTTCAGATTGTCCTGCACTACAGGATTTAAGTACATATTTGTATTCATAGCCGGGGCAATGATTTTCGGACAGGTGCAGGCTAAAGCAGTAGTAGTCAGCATATCGTCCGCAATACCGTTTGCAAGCTTGCCGATAACGTTTGCAGTAGCCGGAGCGATAAGCAGTACATCAGCTTTTTTTGCCGCTGAAATATGCTTTACGTCAAACTCAAAACAGCGGTCAAAGGTATCGGTCATGCACTTCCTGTTTGTGAGAGTTTCAAAGGTAAGGGGAGTTATGAACTGACAGGCGTTCTGAGTCATCATAACGTCTGTTTCCGCATTAAGCTTTACAAGAGAGCTGCAAAGTCCCGCAATTTTATATACGGCAATACCGCCGGTTATGCCAATAAGAACTGATTTTCCTTTAAGCATTTTTATTCTCTCCGTATTCCTTGTAAATTATGTTCAGTCCCTTGAACAGCAGACGCTTGTCAAGAGTGATCTCATGGCGGCAGTAGGGGATAATTCTTCCGGCATTTCCGCCTGTTGCGATGATTTTCGGTTCAAAGCCAAGCTCCTCCGAAAGACGCTGACATATTCCGTCAATGCATGAGGCAGTACCGTAAATTATACCGCTTTCAATTGATTCCGCAGTATTTTTGCCAATTATAGATTCCGGAGGCGAACTTAAACTTATCTGCGGCAGCTGGGCGGTGTTTGTGATAAGCGAGTTGAGAGCTGTCCTCACTCCCGGCATTATCATTCCGCCAACAAATTCGCTCTGTCTGTTTATCACCGAAACGGTCGTAGCCGTACCCATATCAATGATTATAAGGGGTGCGCCGTATTCTGCCACAGCACCGCAGGCGTCTGCAATCCTGTCGCTGCCCACCTTTTCCGGCTGGTCAGCAGTAATTGTGATTCCGGCGGCAGTTTCAGAGCTTACAATAAGAGGTTCAACGCCGTATTCCGATACTATAACGCCTTTTATAATTCCAGTCAGAAGCGGTACTACCGAAGAAATTACTGCACCGTCAATTTTGTCAATGTGGCGGCTCTGAAGCATATGGGTTATCTTTTCACGGTAGTTTATCTCAATTTCCGAAATGTCTGTCATTGTTTTTTCGGACATGATTACCTGTCCGTTTTCAATAAGTCCTATCCCGACAGTCGTGTTGCCAATGTCAGCGGCGAGTATCATTTTATTTCACCATGCTTTTCGTAGCCGAAAACCTCTGCTACTGCGTTTTTTTCGTCCACAAGTACAACCTTTGGCTTATGTGCGGCTGCCTCTTTTTCGTCCATCTGCGCATACGCCATTATGATTACGATATCTCCCGGTGAAGCGCACCTTGCAGCAGCGCCGTTTAAGCATATCACGCCCGAATTTTCCTCACCGCTTATTACATAAGTTTCAATGCGGCTGCCGTTTGTGACGTTCACCACCTGGACTTTTTCATATTCCAGAATTCCGGCAGCTTTCATAAGTGAAAGGTCAATTGTAATGCTGCCGACATAGTTTAAATTCGCCTCTGTTACGACCGCACGGTGTATTTTGCTTTTAAGCATTGTCAGAGTCATTTTTTCAGTTCCTTTCAGCAATAAAGTTGTCAATAAGCCTTGTTTTGCCGATGTATACCGCAGCTGCAAAGAGTATTCTTCCGCTTACAGTATCAACAGGCTCAATGCTGTCTGCGTCGACAGCTTTGATGTAGTCGATTTTTGCAAGGGGTTCGCTTTCAATCATAGCTGTAATGCTGGCAATGATTTTTGCGGTATCAGTTTCGCCCTTTTCAATCATTTCCTGTCCGGCTTTGAGTGACTTTGAAATTACAACAGCTGCTTTTCTTTCGTCTGCGCTGAGATAAGTATTTCTCGAACTTTTTGCAAGACCGTCCTCTTCTCTTACAATAGGGCAGCCTACGATTTCAATGCCAAAGCTTAAATCCCTTACCATTCTTCTGATGACCGCCAGCTGCTGGGCGTCCTTCTGACCGAAGTATGCCCTGTCGGGAGTTACAATGTTGAAAAGCTTGCTGACAACTGTGCAGACTCCTCTGAAATGTCCCGGACGTCTTAAACCGCAAAGCTCGTCTGTCGGACCTGTCATATCAACAAATGAGGAGAAATCCTCTGCGTACATTTCTGATGCTTCCGGTGCAAAAATAAGGTCTGCACCAGCCTCTTCGCATTTTTTTGTATCTCTTTCCAGATCTCTCGGATAAGACGCAAAATCCTCGTTTGGTCCGAACTGGATAGGGTTTACGAAAACACTTACCACAGTTCTGTCATTTTCGTTTGAACATCTGATAAGGCTCTGGTGTCCCTCGTGAAGATAACCCATTGTCGGAACAAGACCGACTGAAAGTCCCAGCTTTTTCCATTCCGATACGATTTCTCTTACTTCCTTTATAGTCTTAGCAATCTTCATTTTCCGTCTCCCTTTCAAGCTGTTCAAAATCTATATCATCCGCCATTTTGAATGTGTGTTCCTCAGCCGGAAAAGCACCCGACTTCGTTTCCTCTATATAAGCTTTAAAAGCGTTTTTCATTGCAGTACCTATATCACCGAATTTTTTTGCGAATTTCGGTGTTAAGTCGGAATACATTCCAAGCATATCCTGGTAAACGAGTACCTGCCCGTCGCAGCCTTTTCCTGCGCCTATTCCGATAGTCGGGATTTTCAGTATTCCCGTGATGTACTCAGCAAGCCTGTCCGGGACGCATTCCATCACAACTGCGCAGGCACCTGCCTCTTCAATCGCTCTTGCGTCCGCAATTATTTTTGCCGCTGCCTCACGGCTTTTGCCCTGTACTCTGAATCCGCCGAACATATTAACAGACTGCGGAGTCATTCCGATATGTGCCACAACTGGTATAGATGCGTCTGTGATTGCCTTTATGTGAGGAGCAAACTCCTTTCCGCCTTCCAGCTTTACTGCGTTTGCACGTCCCTCTTTCATTAGCTTGCCGGCGTTTACAACGGCGTCATAAATGCTTGTCTGATAGGACATAAACGGCATATCGGCAACCACCATTGCGTTCTTTGCACCTCTGCTTACTGCAGCGGTGTGGTGTATCATGTCCTCCATAGTGACCGAAAGAGTGTCCTCATAACCGAGCATGACCATTCCGAGGGAATCCCCCACAAGAATCATTTCAACGCCTGATTCGTCAATGAGCTTTGCTGTTGAATAATCATAGGCAGTCAACATAGTGATGCGGTCATGAGCTGACTTCTGCTTCATAATTGTTGCAACCGTATTTTTCATAGCTTTCCTCCAAAAAATATTTGTCTTTTTAAGATATACGCCATGCGGTCGTATTCTTTTAAGACCATACAGCTTATATTATATCACTTTTTTTAAGAAAATACAAGAAAATATATAGTATTTTTCGATTGTATCTGTATTATGACTGAATTTTTTTCTGATTTTATAGTAAACGAAAAATATTTTTTTAGTTTACTATTAGCCGATATGCACGGAGCTTACGAAGTAAGCGGATGTGCAAGGCAATAAAACATAAATAACGGGTAAAACTGTCAGAATATTTTGTATAATACTGATATGAAAAGTTTTTTCAAAAAAATTCAAAAAAAGTCTTGACACTAAAAAGAAGTTGTGATATAATTAATATCGTTGTTTGAGATATTAGCTCAGTTGGCAGAGCATACGCCTTTTAAGCGTAGGGTCGAGAGTTCAAATCTCTCATATCTCACCAACACGCACCATTAGCTCAGTTGGTAGAGCAACTGACTCTTAATCAGTGGG
>DBQM01000027.1 GCA_002305725.1 Ruminococcus sp. UBA1394
GACATACGCCAGTATGCCTGCGAGCTTTTTATGCAATCTGCCGAAAAATCTGACTGCGCATCTGTACGACAATAATTATGCGGTATCGCCTTAAAATTGACGGTATAACTGCGCTTTCCCCTGTTATTTCTTCGGAAATCAGTGGCGTATACTGCGGAGAACTTCCGGGTGCGGCGCTGGGAAAGCTCAAAGAAAATGACGTGTGGATAACTGCCTTTGCAAACATAAACACTCTTGCCGCTGCGTTATAATTTGTGACAATGCCAATACTGACGGGGAGTTTGGACAGATTGCACAACAGCATGGGATAACCGTTTTCAGTACTGCTTTGTCGGTATATGAAACGGCGGTTAAGATTTACAGGCTTATGAAAAACAACTGAATTTTTCTTGCATATTGAGGAAAAATCTGCTATAATACTTAATGCAAATCATACGGAGGTTTACATAATGAATTTTAAAAAAATAATATCTGCGGCTGCTGCCGTATTAATGGGACTTTCCCTTGCCACCGGCTGCTCGGATTCCGGTTCGTCTGACGGCGAAAAAAATAAAGATATTTCTGATTTAACAGCCGCTGAGGTGTGTGCGGGCATGAAGGTCGGCTGGAATCTCGGAAACAGTCTTGACGCTGTGGGCGGAAACATTGATTCTGAAACTGCATGGGGCAATCCGAAAGTAACCAAGGAGCTTATTGACGCTGTTAAGGCGGCAGGTTTTAACACAGTCCGCATTCCTGTTACCTGGATGGGACACTTCGGCAAGGAACCCGATTACAAAATCGACCAGGAATGGTTTGACCGTGTTGATGAAGTTGTAAACTATGTCCTGGACAATGATATGTATGCGATAATAAACATTCATCATGACGGTAACGATACTTCGTCCTCATGGCTTACCCCTGAACCGTCAGACGAGGCGGCAATGATTGAAAAGTTTACAACTCTCTGGACTCAGATTGCAGCTAAGTTTGAAAAGTATGACGAAAAGCTTATTTTCGCAGGTATGAATGAGTTCCATAAAGGCTACGACCAGCCGGCTGACTCATATCTTCAGCTGACTGACAAGTTAAACCAGAGTTTTGTTGATACAGTCCGCAAGAGCGGCGGAAACAATGCGCAGAGGATACTTATTGTTCAGTCATACAACACCAATGCCGACTATGCGGTAAAATACCTTAAAGTTCCGGAGGATACCGTAAAGGACAAACTTATGGTGGAATATCATTTCTATGACCCGTGGAGCTTTGCCGGAGAGGGCAGAAATTCATGGGGCGTCGGCGGAAAAACCAATGACAGATGGGGTCAGGAAGACTGGGTTGACAGCATTTTCAGTCAGCTTAAAACAACCTTTGTTGACAAGGGTATTCCGGTTATAATGGGTGAATACGGTGCAGTCAACAACAAGGCAGGTTACAGCGATACAAGAAGATACTATGTTGAGTATGTTACAAAGGCGGCTCACAAAAACGGTATTCTTCCTATATGGTGGGATAACGGCTATGACGGTATGGACGGCGAATCCTTTGCACTGTTTGACAGGAAAAACGGAAATACAGTTTTACATCAGGATCTGATAGACTCAATAATGAGAGGATTAAGCGATGAGGAGTATGAGATTACTCTTCCGGTTTATCCTTCGTAAAAATATAATTAAGGGGACGTCCTCACTTGCAGGACGTCCCTTTTTTTGCCGAAAAAACTTTAAAACAATGGGACGTCGAGGGCGCCGTCCCCTACATAATAAATGGTCATGCCTACAAATTACATCTGACCCTTTACCTTTGCAAGTGCACCCTTTTCAAGTCTTGAAACCTGCGCCTGCGAAATGCCAATTTCCTCGGCAACCTCAACCTGCGTTTTCCCCTGAAAGAAACGCAGATACAATATATTCTTCTCTCTGGGCTGTAGCGCCTTTATGGCGTCACGCAGGGAAAGCTCGTCAAACCAGCTTTCCACGTCATTTTTATCGCTTATCTGGTCGAGGACATAAAGAGTGTCGCCGGAATCTGAGTACACCGGCTCATAGAGGGAAATGGGGTCGCTGATACTTTCAAGCGCCAGCACAACGTCACACTTTTCTGCCCCTACTGCCTTTGCAATTTCCTCAATAGTCGGCTCTTTCTGCTGCTCTGCCGTAAGGCGCTCTTTTGCCTGCATTGCCTTGTATGCAAGGTCACGCATTGAACGGCTGACCTTGATATGGTTGAAATCCCTCAGAAAACGCCGCAGTTCACCGGCAATCATGGGTACACAGTAGGTCGAAAAGCGCACTTCCTTTGATAAATCAAAATTGTTGATGGCCTTTATAAGTCCTACAACGCCAATCTGAAAAAGGTCGTCAACGTCCTCTCCCCTGTTGGTAAACCGCTGTATAACACTCAGTACAAGCCGTAGATTGCCGTTTATAAGCTTATCCTTTGCCTCCTTGCTGCCCGTTTCCTGATATTCTTTCAGCAGGGCAATTTTTTCGCTTTCTTTTAATACTGTCAGCTTTGATGTATTGATTCCTGATATAACAACCTTATTATAAGCCATAGCCAATACCTCACAATATTTTCTATTGTAATTATTGACCATTATGTTTTTAAAATACACTGACTGATTATTTTTTTGATATGCGGTCACGCACCGGGACGTCGAGGGGCCGTCCCCTACAAATTGCGCTGTAAGGCTGCCAGTCGAGCCATGAAAAAACATATACCACAAAACTAACCCCGAATTGTCCCGTCCGGTCACGCACCACGGACTACATCTTTTCCATCTCGGTTTTCAGCCTTTTTATAATTTTCTTTTCAAGCCTTGATATGTATGACTGTGATATGCCGATAAGGTCGGCAACTTCTTTCTGGGTTTTTTCTTTTCCGTCAAGCAGTCCGAAACGCATCTGCATTATCTGCTTTTCACGCCCTCCCAGAGAATCTACTGCCTCTCTGAGCATATCCTTTTCTGCCTCGCTCTCAATTCCTCTGTTCACAACGTCCTCGTCAGTACCCAGTATATCAGATAACAGAAGCTCGTTTCCGTCCCAGTCAATGTTCAGCGGCTCGTCGATGGATATTTCGTTTTTATGCTGTGAAGTCTTTCTCAGAAACATCAGTATCTCGTTTTCAATACACCTTGAAGCATAGGTTGCAAGCTTGATATTCCTGTCCGGACGGAATGTGTTTACCGCCTTGATAAGTCCGATTGTCCCGATTGAAATTAAGTCCTCCACACCAACTCCGGAACTTTCAAACTTTTTCGCTATATAAACCACAAGCCTTAAATTATGCACGATAAGGGTTTCTTTTGCCTGCTGACTGTTCTTTTCAAGCTGTGAGAACGCCTGCGCCTCCTCCTCTTTGGTAAGGGGCGGAGGAAGTGTGTCAGAACCGTTTATGTAAAATACCGCATCTCCGGTTTTCTTTTTGCGTAATAATTTCAGGTATATTTTATTTAACAGATTTTTTATCCATTTCATGCTATAACATTTCCTTTCTTTTCATAGTAGTAATTTCGGGTTGAAGATAGCAGGTACATCTTTTGTATCAATCCCTATCATTGCGTCAACTTTTCTGAATTTGCTGCTTTCAGAGTCGCAGATAACTGTATCGTCCGGAGAAAAAACGGCTATCATTCCGGCATTTCCAATGGTAGAATACGGAATAAAGCGCAGTCCGTTTGTTTTATAGAGCAGTTCAGCATTTTCTGCAACAGGTTCTGCCGGTAAATCGACAACACCCGTCAGGTCGGCACTCCGGCAGATTATCACCGGTTTGCCGCTGAACATATCAACAAGTGAATTTCCGGTGTCAGCAATAGCGTCTACGGAAACAGTCTTTCCGGACTTGCGTATTACTACCTTATACTTTCGCTTTGTATCACAGCCTTTGTCCATAAGTAGTCGTACCGCAGTAACCGCAAAATAGGAAACGGCAGTAAATATCACAAGGCTCAGCAATGAAAAGTCTACATAAAAATATGTATTGCCAAACGCCATAAAACCTGGTCTGAACGTCAGATAAAACAGCATTATTATTCCGCCGAAAATGAAGTTTACAAGATAAAAAAAGAACACAAGCTTTAAAGTATGCCGACTGTCTTTTATGCCGAACGCCATAGCTGTGATGATGACCGCCGCCACGAGTTTTATCCCAAGGGGTATCAGAAAATTTATGTCCGGCAGAAAAATCGTCAGCGAAAACAGACTGCCGATTACTGATGAAACAACACATCTTGACGCTTTAAGCGGTGTATGAGTAAGTCTTGCTGTGGCTTTCAGCAGAAAAAAGTTTACATAGATATTCAGTATTATCAGTACATCAATATATATGGTTTTCATATACACCTCCGGAATGTAATCTGAACAATTTTTATTATAGTACCTGTCCGGCAAAAATATTGTCGATTAGAGAACAGCGATTATTTTTGTAGGTTTGCACAAAATTGTTTTCAGACGGAATAATTAAAGCAATGCAGCAATAGAAATATAAAAGCTATAGTAAACGAAAAAAATTTTCGTTTACTATTAGCCGATATGCACGGAGCTTACAAAGTAAGCGGATGTGCAAGGCAATAAAATAAATAATTATAGTGAAAGCAAAATTATTATTTGCGTTCACTATAATTTAACCGGAAAGGCTGTGCTGAAATGGACGAACTTATGACTAACGAAGTAACCGAATCTGAGGAAGAGGACAAAAAAATCAGCGGTGAGGAATCCGCTGATATTATTGATATAGTGCGTTCAAAGCATGAAAGTGGCGGTGAACGAAGTGAACATTTCGGAGATGTGCTTGTTATGCAGATTACTTTATGTATAATTTTACTGCTGATACTTGCCGCCGCAAATATTATAAAACCAGGCTTTGCTGAAAGTTTTGCCGGACGTTTCCGTGAGATGACCGGCGGTGAACCGGAGGAAATATTTGAAAAGGCAGTTGTTAAAGCAATACGCATGATTAATGGTTAAATTCCATGTCGGCAGGCTTGAAATATCCGTGACTTTCGGGTTTCTGCTGGTTTTAAGTCTGCTTTCTGTTACCGGTTCGCCCTCTCTTGGTTTTACAGCCATAGCCTCCTGCATTATACATGAGCTCGGGCACTGCTTTGCATCTGTTATTCTCAATGTAAAAATAAAAAGCCTTACACTATGGGCGGGGGGCGTACAGATGGAACGTGAAAGCCGTATCATTTCGATTGGTGCTGAACTTGCAGTTCTTATTTCCGGACCGCTTTTCAATCTGATTTCTGCGATATTTTACTTGCTTTTCGGCTTTAATGACGCCGCAATGGTGAATCTGACTCTTGCAATTTTCAATCTTCTCCCCTATTCTTCCCTTGACGGCGGGTGCATGATAAAAGCGGTTCTTGAAAGAAAAAGTCTGAACGTTCATATAATTCAGAAAGTTATTGCGGTTTCTTTCGGGATAATCATTCTGATTGCACTTTTTCTGACCGGGAATCATAATATAACTGCCGATGCTACTATTTTACTTCTTACGGCTGATGAGTTATTTTCAGAATTCACGGACTCAATTCAAAAGAAAACGGACTCCACAAAGTGAAGTCCGAATTGTCCCGTTACGCACAGGAAAAATAAGACGTTAAGTAACCGGTCGTGACAAAAGGTAACATATACCGCAAAGCTATCAACTAAATGTCCTGTCGGGTCACCGACTGTCCTGTCCGGTTACGGACTGGCGGAGATGGTGGGATTCGAACCCACGGAACGTGTTACCGTTCAAACGATTTCGAGTCGTTCTCGTTATGACCACTTCGATACATCTCCATATACAATAGAATAATTATATCATAAAAATCAAAGATTTTTTGATATAATTGCCCGATATGCAGGAAGCAAAGCCGGCTTTGCGTATCTGCAAGGGCTTTATAATAAATTATAATAAATGCTGTGCATTTATTATATCATATTGTTTATAAAAAAGCAATAGCAAATCAAAAAAAATAAAAATAAACGGGCGACCAATGGCCGCCCATAATTATTACTTAAATCAGATTATTATGCATCTTTGCGGCTGTGAGAGTGTTCTTCATGAGCATTGCAATTGTCATAGGTCCCACGCCACCCGGTACCGGAGTTATGTAGCCGGCTTTTTTCTCCACATTTTCAAAGTCTACGTCACCGCAGAGCTTTCCGTTTTCAAGGCGGTTCATTCCGACATCAATCACAATTGCTCCGTCCTTTACCATATCAGCAGTTACGAAGTTTGCTTTTCCGACTGCCGCAACAAGAATGTCAGCGTTTCTGCATATCTCTGCAAGATTTTTAGTCCTTGAATGGCAGATTGTGACAGTACCGTTTCTGTGGAGCAGCAGCATGGACATCGGCTTGCCAACAATATTGCTGCGTCCGATTACAACGCAGGATTTACCCGAAATATCAACACCTGTGCTGTCGATAAGCTCCATAACACCGGCTGGAGTACATGGCAGGAAAGCAAAGTCACCAATCATTATCTTGCCCACGTTGAACGGGTGGAATGCATCAACGTCCTTGTCAGGCTTAATTGCGTTTATAACTGCGTTTTCATCTATCTGTTCAGGTAATGGCAGCTGACAGAGTATACCGTCAACGCTGTCATCATTGTTAAGCTTGCTGACCAGTTCAAGCAGTTCCTCCTGGGTTGTTTCCTCTGGGAGTGCATACTCAAAAGAGCTGAAACCAACTTCCTCACAGGCTTTCTTCTTTGAGTTTACATAAACCCTTGATGCAGGGTCATTGCCTACAATAACAACAGCCAGTCCAGGCTTGATTCCCTTTTTCACAAGTTCAGCTGTTTCCTCACGAACTTCAGCCTTTACCTTTGATGAAACTTCCTTGCCGCTTATAAGCTTTGCCATATCATTCTTCCTCCGATTTAATATTTAATTCTTCTTCATCAGGCTCGTCTGAGTCTGTTTTGTCCTTTTTGTCATCTGTCACGCCGTGGTCAGATTCCTGTTCTTCATATTCGTCAATAATACCGTCCTCTTCCCCGTCCGGAATCATGTCTTCTTCTTCCGTATCAATATCTTTCTTCTGTGCACGCAGTTCAGACTGTCGTATCAGTTCCTTTGATTCTTCGGTGTTGACATAAAGGACATAATCGTCCCCCATACGCTTTACTTTACCGCCTATTACGATAAGGAGTACTACAGACACAACAACAAGCAGGGCGGAGAGTGCCTGTGAAACTCTGATTGTGCCTATCATAAGGCTGTCTGTTCGCAGTCCCTCGATAAAGAATCTTTCAATGCCGTACCAGCCAAGATACATAAGAAAAATCTGTCCGTCAAACTTTCTGATTTTCTTTGCAAATATCGCAAGCAGTACAAATCCCAGCAGACACCACACCGATTCGTAGAGGAAACACGGGTGTACCGGCACGTCCGATTTCATTGCAATCAGGTCTGCGGAAGAACTTATATCACTGTTTACAGAGATTATCCAGTCACGGATTTTGCCGCTTGTCATTCCGAAAAGTCCGTCTGTATTGTATCCGAATGCTTCCTGGTTTGTGAAGTTGCCCCAGCGTCCTATTCCCTGTCCGAGCAGAAAACCGATTGAGGCTATATCAAGGAGAGGCAGAAGTTTTACTTTTCTCAGCTTTGCCACAAGTCCCCCCACAAGCACTGCACCTATAAGACCGCCGTATATGGCAAGTCCACCGTTTCGGATATTGAAAATATCTTTCCAGTTTCCGGCATAGCTGTCCCACTCCATGACAACATAGTACACCCTCGCTCCCACAAGTGCGCCGATAACTCCGGCTATTACTGCGTCTATCGCCCTGTCGGGGTCAACGCCGTATTTCTTCATCTGTGAAAAACAGTATATCATTGCAAGCAGCATACCTATGGTTATCAGCAGGCCGTACCACTTGATGTCCAGTCCGAATATGGTAAACGCTGTATCATTTACCGTAATGTCAATACCAAGCTTTGGAAAAATAATTTCATTCTGTTTAAGTTCACTGATAGCTGTCATAATTCCATCTCCTTACTTAATAACAGAAATTGTCATATTGTTCGTGTCAAAACGCTGGCAGAGAGCTTTCTGAACGTCCTCGCAGGTCATGCCGGAAAGAACTTTGATAGGGTCATAAGGTCCTACCTCTGCCATAAACGCAGAAATAAGATTTCCGGCAACTGCCTCGGGGTTATTGCTTTCCCTTACAGCCATTCCGTAGGTGGATTTCTTAATGCTGTCATAGAGAGTTTTATCCAGTCCCTCGACCTTTACACGCTCAATCTCTTCAGTGATATAGCCCATTACCTTTTCCGGCTCTTCTGATTCACCGCTGAAAATAAGACTGAAAAATCCGTCTCCGGCAAATACTTCAAAGCCGAAAGTGGAATTGATAAGTCCCTCGTCAATAAGCTTTTTGTAGAGAGGTGCAGACGGGTCTGAAATAACGCTGCCGGCTATATTGCACTCCATTTCTGCTTTAAGCCTTGCATAGCCGCTTTCAGGTCTGCACTTGATACCGATATTGAAAATCGGCGTACCAACAGGCAGATGCTCATACTTTACCTTTTCAAGCACCTCGTATGGTTCTTCCGGACAGATAGTTTCAAGCTGCTGGTTCTCGCATGGTTTCAGCAGTCTGTCGGCAATTTCAAGCACCTCTTCCGTTTTCACGTTTCCGGCAATCGCCAGCACCATGTTATTCAGATTGTAAAATGTGTTATAGCACTTGTAAAGCAGGTCTGCGTCAATTTTTGCGATACTCTCAACCGTTCCGGCAATGTCAATCCTTACAGGGTGGTTGTGGTACATTCCCTGGAGCATATTGAAAAGCACTTTCCATGACGGATTATCGTCGCACATCTTTATTTCCTGTCCGATAATTCCCTGTTCCTTGTCAACGGTTTCCTGGGTGAAATAGGGGTTCTGAACGAAGTCAAGCAGTATTTCAAGGGATTCTTTGTAATGGTCTGAACAGCTGAAAAGATAGCAGGTTCTGTCGAATGATGTGTATGCGTTGGCATTGGCACCGGTCTTTGCGTAAAGCTCAAAGGCGTCGCAGTCCTCGTTTTCAAAGAGCTTGTGTTCAAGGAAGTGAGCGATACCTTCCGGTACTGTGGTAAATTCCTTGTCTGCCTTTGTCTTGAAGCAGGTGTTTATTGAGCCGTACTTTGTACCAAAAAGCGCCTCGGTAGTAGAAAAACCCTCCATTTCGCAAACGTAAATTTCAAGTCCGGACGGGTGCTTTATAAAATTACAGCTGTCGCCGGTCTGTTCACATACTATTTTCTGTATTTCCATCTTACTCACCTCTCATAACATAGACTGTATCGAGCTCAAAGGAGTTTGCCGCCTCGATAATGCGTTCTTTCGTAACAGCAGAGATTCTTTCTGCGTCCTCGTCAGGCTCAGTCATTTCACCATTTGCATAGCAGCCGAAATACCAGTTGATGTAAGAAGACGGCGTATCTCCCACACCCTTTAAGGAGTTGAGCATACTCAGCACGGAATTTTTCATGTCCTCTTCGCTGAAATTGCCCTTTTTTATCTCATCAAGCTGATTTATAATTTCCTTTTCGGTCTTTTCAAGATTCTGCTCCTCAATACCGCAGTCAACCAGGATAGTTTTCTTGAAACGGCTGTAGCGTGAGGCGCAGTAGTAGCAAAGGCTCTGCTTTTCTCTTACGTTCATGAACAGCTTTGAAAAAGGAGTTGCGCCGAAAATTGTGTTCATAAGTCTTACAGCGTCGTGGTCGCTGCTGCTGCTCTTGAACGCCATGACCATTTTACACTGGTTTACGTCAAGCTTTTCCTCTGCTCTGCAAACCTCGTCTTTAATGGTACTCGGACTGTTAAACTTTATTTCCTGCGGAGTTCTTTCAAGCTTTGAGAAAGCCTCGCATATCATCTTTTCTGCAGACTGGTTTTCTTCCGGTCCTACATAGTAAATCTCAACCTGTGCATTTTTAAGCAGATTTTCATAAGCCTCATAAGCCGACTGCGGTGTTACAGCATTTGCGGTTTCCTTAGTGCCGTATGGGGAATTAGCGCAGCTTTCTCCCTTGTATGCCGACTTCTGTGCCTGCATAATGGCGTAGCCTCTCTTGTTGTTTATCTCCGCCTCGATTGAATCAAGAAGGTCTTTCTTTCTGAAATCAAAAGGTTCTGCCGCAAATTCCTTTTTGCCGGTCTGCGGATTTACCACAGCGTTCGGAGAAAAGATACATTCAAGAAGTACTGACAATACCTCAGAACCGATATCCTCCCCCTCAAGAGCGTATTTACTGCATATTGAGCTTACTCCGATACCCAGTCTCTGAACATCCGACACCTTGGAAATGTCTATGTTAATGTTAGCACCGTAAAGCGAATTGAGCTTTGCGGTTATCTCGCTTATATTCTTGTATCTGCTGCTGGAAGAACCGATTATCCCCGCAGCCATGGCGTTTTCTGACGCAGTTTTGCTGTCAAGTTCTGTCAGAAAAATCACCTGAACTCTCTGAGTCTTGAATTTCGGGTCAATAATTGAAGTGTAGCCAATACCGCCTTCAAGACTTTTTCTTGAATATTCAGCCATATTTTTTGCTCCTTTCGGTTTTTAAGTAATCATACATCTATTGTATCATAAAATCGAAGATTTTTGATATAATTGCCCGATATGCAGGGAGCAAATCTTTGATTTGCGTATCTGCAAGGGCTTTAAAATATATTATAACACATTATCAGTTCAAATTCCACAGGTTTTTTAAATTTTTAATGTATGTGAGTGTAGTGCTACAATAGATATTGG
>DBQM01000043.1 GCA_002305725.1 Ruminococcus sp. UBA1394
GTTTGGGGGACGGTATATACACCACAAATTGTGTTTTTGGCAGAACGCCCTGACTGCTTTAATATCAAATGGATTTCCAAGTGTATGTGCAAGCATTACAGCTTTTGTTTTATCACTCAGTGCTTCTTCAAGCATATTAACATCTATATTGTACTGCGGCACTGTAACATCAACAAAAACAGGTACAGCTCCATATTGCAGAACAGGTGTTATTGTAGTAGGAAATCCGCATGAAACAGTTATTACTTGGTCTCTTCTTTTAATCTGTCTGTCACCAAGTTTTGGTGATGTAAGTGCCATAAAGGCAATCAGATTTGCTGACGAACCGCTATTTACAAGATTTGCATATTTTACATCAATCCACTATGCAAAATCTCTTTCAAACTGCTGAGAAAATCTTCTTGTTGTAAGGCAGAAATCGAGTGTTGTGTCAGTTAAAGCACACATTCCAGAATATTGACAGTTCCCATTACATTTGTTTCGTATATATATACAGGATCAGCATAGCTTTCACGAACAATCGGCTGTGCTGCCAGATGAAAAACCATTTCAGGTTTTGCACTTTCAAAAGTCTTATTTAATTTTTCCTTATCTCTTATATCACCAATTACGCTTGTAATTTTATCCTCTGTATCAGCCATAGAGAACATAATTGGTTTATAATCAAAAATTTCAGGCTGAAAAACCATATATCCTGCATTTATCATAGCTCCGTCAGCTACACTTTTTTCACGGAATGAACGAACAGAATAATCAGAACTTATATCCAAAACACCTTTTTGCTGCTTTTGAATAACTGCTGTAAGCGTAGCAATTTTTCTGTTCTATCCTATAAAGATTTATAACAACATTCAAACGGGAATTATGATGAAATAATCTATATTGTTATTAAATAAACGGAGCAGCTTTTAACAGTTCACAAGTAAATGTCATAAACCAACTGATTATACTACTTCTTATTAGTAAAATATTATAATCTATAAATATAATCAATCACTATATAAAATACACTTCGACATTTTTCTTGAAAATTAAAGTCTTTTGACATGATTTGTCGTTCTATTGCAGCACAACACACTTTTGTTGATATTACCGCAAAGACACGTTAATCCACCCCTACAGCGAACGGATGATTCCTTATGCTCTTTCGATTGCATCGCCGTTCGGTACTTTATTGGGTGAGTTATTCCACAGAAATTTGAAAACGCACGGCTGTCGATCACTTCATTCAAAACTGCCATGTCTGCGAGATTGTAGATGTTCTGTAAATATGAATATTCTCAGCATCAATTCCAGCGGGTATGGCTTGTTTCCAAGTTCTTCTTTGTAATAACTCGGCTATATTAATTCTATGAATGTTTTCCACGGTATAATTGCTTCAAGCTTATTCAAAAAAAACTTTTTTATTAATTCTGGCTGCACTAAGTTCATCATTTTTTTCTGCCAGTGTCATTCGTCTTTCCATTCTTCTATTATATTACATTTCTTCTACTTTCGCAGTTGTGCGGTGTAGCCTTAAAAAAGTACCTACAGGAGAAATTCTGCCGGTACTTTTTTTCTGAGTTTTTATGATTTAAAATTGAATATTTCCTCAGTTTTAACAAATAATAGATTTGCCGGTTAACAGCGAAAAAAATATGGAGGAAATATAGATGAAAGCTACAGGTATTGTTAGACGAATTGATGACCTGGGAAGAGTTGTAATCCTGAAGGAAATAAGAAGGACAATGAGAATCCGTGAGTGTGACCTCTTACAGAAATCATTGACACAGAAATACAGATTCTGCAGTGCTATGCAGAATATTGCGGAAAGGCTACATATACCTGAGAAAAAAGACTGATTATTGTTCAAAGAACAGCCAACTGGTGCTATATTAAGTTGCAGCAGTTGGCTGACTTTTTATCTGTTACGATTTGCAAGTAAAAGTTCTTCAGTATTGCTGTACAAATCTTCACGTCCTGACAGGAAGAAAGTAAAATCACGCATGAAAGTGAATTTTCATCATTGTATTTTAAAATTGAAGTATTCTCACTTGGGCATGGATTGTATATATCGGTATTACCGAAAAAATATCCGTCATACCATTTTTTAGGTCATCAAATCTGTCGGTAAGATTATAATAATCAAGCAATTCACAGACTTCTTTATATGTAAAGCCGAAACAATCTGAAGAACCGCTGCTTGTTATAGAGTTAAGGCAACACCGCACAATTAACGGTTAACTCCTTTGCCGCACATCTGCTTGCAGATTTCCCATCATATCACACAAAAATCTCTTGACATATGCCAGTATGTCTGCGAGCTTTTTATGCAATCCAGTGAGCGACCTTCGCCTGACGGAAAATCTGACTTCGCATCTGCACGACAATAATTGTGCGGTATTGCCTTAAAAATCAAGATACACATAAGCTGAAGTTGCTGATTCATCTATAGCTTTGACTCAGATAAACATCGCAAGATAATGCGGAAGAGTAATTTTCGTATCATTCTGACCAATATTTCCTGCGACAAGTTTAAAAGCAACTGACGGTTCAAAGGTTTCAATAAACAGGTTAAGGGACTTGGTAGCGGTATTTCCTGATTTGACTTCAACAGGTACGACTTCTCCGTCCTTCTCAATAACGAATTCAAGCTCCGAATTATCATCAGGCTTATAGTAATGCAGTGTATATCCGTTTTTGATAAGAGTTTCCGCCGCAAAATTCTCGTAAATACCGCCCTTTGCAGGTCCTTTCAGCTTTCCGTTAAGCAGTGCCTGCTTTGTTGCAAATCCATATAGCGCAAGCAGCAGCCCGGTATCATTGATATACAGCTTGAATTCATTATCTTTTTCATAAGCTTTCAGCGGAAGAACAGGCATAGTTGTATTACAACAGATATATGCCATATTTGCGTCATGAAGCCATTGAATACTGTCACCGAATTTTCTCGCAGTAGCCTTGCTTTCAACCTCTGAATATTTGAACTTTTTGTTTTCTCTTGCAAGCTGTCTCGGTATACTGTCATAACATTTGCGTACTTTGACTTTTTCTGCACCTCTTGCATGCTGTGATATATCATCGGCATAAGAAACAAGTATTTTATCCTGTATTTCCTGAACCTTTCCAAAATCCTTGAACTCCATGAAGTTTGCCACGACCTCCGGCATACCTCCGACAACAAGGTATTCACGAAGAATAGAATGGAATTTTTCATTCATCTCCGACGGAATCTTTTCTTTTGAAATGTAAAAGTTTCTGAGGTATTCAATTGTGTCTGATTCGTAACCGTAAGCCCATAAAAACTCTTCAAAATCAAGAGAATACATCATCAGCGGCTTTTCATATCCGACAGGAATAGACTCTACTTCCTTTACTTCACGGTCATCGTCCTGACCGTATGAGAGCCCGAGAAGTGAACCGGAAGCGATAACATCAAACCGTTCATCTTCAGCAAGAAACTTCAATGCTGTTCTTGCATCGGAGCATTTCTGGATTTCATCAAGAAAAAGCAGTGTTTTTCCCGGTATCAGTTTTACTCCCGGAATGTTTGCTGTAATCCGTTTATAAATCTCCTCAGCAGAACGGTCACCCTCAAAAATCACTTTCAGACTGCTCTGCATATGAAAGTTGATTTCGATAAAGCTTTCGTACTCGTTTTTCCCGAACTGACGCACAAGGTAAGTCTTGCCGACCTGTCTTGCACCTTTTATCAGTAAACATTCTCTGCCTTTGGATTTTTTCCATTCAAGAAGCTTATCGTACATTTTTCGTTTCAGCATAAGATTACCCCGCTTTCAATATCAATCATACCATAGTATGGACAAAAAATCAAGTGTTATGCATAAAATAGCTGTTTGCTAAATTTGAATTATGCATATTTCAGGGTGTTCAGAATGTGAATTTACGCATATTTTCTTCTGGAATTAGTTTTGTGGTTGTAGCTGTCAAGAAAAGTGGACACAAAAAATATGTAGCTGTCAAAAATCGTAGACATTTTCTATTGACGCAATTTCTTGACAATTTTCTTTGGATATAGTATAATAAAAATATAACTTTTTGGTAAATTTTTATAACAATACAAAAGGGTGATTAAATGACGAAAACGATTAAGAAGCCCATCAGGTTTTCTCCTGTGAATATTGCTTTTGCAAGCAATGAGGGGTATGCTGAACCACTGGCGGCGTCAGTTTATTCGCTTCTTCTGAACGGCAGTAAATCACGGCTTTATGACATTATTATAATGCACAAGGATATTACATCCGAAAGTATTAACAAATTCAGGCTGATTGAAAAAGCTTTTCCCAACTGCTCCATACGGTTTATTGACGTTTCGGAGCTTGACGAATCAGTCAGCAGCAGTGTGTGTTCATACTTCACATCTGAAGCCAACTACCGTCTTTTTCTGTTTGGAGAAATGTTTGCGGAATATGACCGCATGATTTATCTTGACTGCGACACAGTAGTCACGGGAGATATATCGGAGCTTTTTGACATAAGCCTTGAGGGTAACGCCGCAGGAGCGGTGGAAGCTATTGAGGGGAGATATTATTCCTACAGTAAAAAAGCGGTTTTTTACAACAAAACGCCTTATAACTTTGACGATTACCGCAGAAAAATTCTGGGTCTGAAAAATATTCAGAATTATTTTAATTCCGGAATGATTCTCCTTGACCTGAAAAAGTGCCGGGAGATAACTTCGGCAGAGGTGGCTGTGGAACTACTCAACAGCAAGCCTTTTATATACAACGATCAGGACACGATGAATATACTGTTTAATGAGAGTGTTAAAATGCTTGATTTAAAATGGAATTACACAATAAATATCGAGCAGTCAAACGAATGTCCCAATCCCATGATAAGAAAGCTTTATGAGGGAACCAGACGCACTGACTACAGAATTATCCATTACGTCAGCGGACGAAAGCCCTGGAATGCTGATGTTCCTTTAGGGAAATATTATCATAAATACCAGACATTGCTAAAGGAGGACATATTATGTCAACGGCAAAAAGAAGAAAACTGAAAAAAGCGGTTATAGGCTGGCTTTGCATTGCCGCACTGACCGCCAACATGACCATGCCCGGCGCTCCTCTGCATGAATTTACCCAGATTACGGCAAACGCAGAAGTTGAGAACGTAACACCTGTGAACCTGAGTGAAATCGAAGAAGGAAGTCCAGTAGACGGAATTACTGTAGCTTTAAAGTCTCATGATGTAGTATACACTCCAACAAATTATTACGAAATCCAAATCACAAAGGACGGCAATTATGCCTTTAAAGGCAGCAATTACATTAACAACAGCTATGTTGATATTCAGTTTGTTGTAGCTGATGGAATTACAGCCAATCTCTACTTTGATGATGTTTATATCAAGAATGATGATGGATTCTTTTTAAGTTCTGGGTCTTTTCTTTGTTTTTGTATTAACCCTTTCAATATTGGCAGCTCATCAACAGCTGATTTAAGCGGAAAACTTTGCATTGATACCTGTTCCTATTTTAATGACAATACACAGCTGTTTCGGAAGTCAGATTTAAAAACAGGAGAAGGTACATTAACTGGTCTGCATACGGTAACATACACGAACGAATCCGGAAACCAGTTTGAAGAGATTTACTGCACAAGCGGTGCTGACGCAAAACTGCCTGAGGGTTATGAATGCTTTACTGTGGCCGACAAAGCTTTTGACGGAAAAAATGTCACAGAAAGTGTTACTGTTAAAGCATTTGAAAACCACAGCTTTGACACCAACGGCTTCTGCGAAATCTGCGGCGGTTATGAGCCGGCAACACTGACAACAGCCAAGTATGATATTGACGGTGATGAAAATATAGATGAAGTTTACGAAATCGGCAACGCAGGACAGCTTTACTGGTTTGCAGGACTTGTAAACGGTACACTGACAGACGGTACTTCTCAGAACACGGCCGCAAACGGAGTTCTCACAGCGGATATTACCGTGAACAAAGGAGAAAACACAAATGATGTTGCAAACTGTAACGGAACAAAGGCAGACGACTGGAAAGACTGGACGCCTATCGGCAACGATTCAAACATGTACACCGGCACATTTAACGGAATTAATCACACCGTAAGTGGTTTGTATTTTAATGATGAAGATACTTGTGCCGTCGGTTTATTCGGATGCTTGGGAAACACTAAGGACGAAGAGGGGAAGGTGACTTCTTACGCTAAAATTTCAAGTATTTCTGTCAGCGATTCTTATATCAAAGGATATTCTGCTGTCGGCGGCATATCAGGATATAATCACTACGGTTTTATTATAAACTGTAATTACAAAGGTACAGTCATCGGAAATGAATATACCGGAGGCGTATGCGGATATAATAACATAGGCCTGATGATATACTGCTATAACAGAGGCACAGTCAGCGGAGGTGAATATATCGGCGGCGTATGCGGCGGTAATAATTATGTAATCTTAAACTGCTGCAACAGAGGTGAAGTCAGCGGAGAAGATAGTGTCGGCGGCGTGTGCGGCGGAAATAACACAAAAATTACAAACTGCTATAACATAGGTAAGGTTACTGCTACTGCAAGCGTTAGTGATGCTTCTGTCGGCGGCGTGGGTGGATATAATCATGGCATAGTTGCAAACTGCTATTATAACAGTGATGTTTACAGCGGAAAGGCTGTCGGTGTTAATGATAATACTGTTTCTGAGAATGTACTCGGCAAAACCACAGACCAGTTCACAAGCGGCGAGGTTGCATATCTCCTTTCACAGGGCTGTACAGTAGGCGAGGGTGAAGAAGCAAGTACCTATGACGGCTCAGTCTGGGGACAGACACTCACAGGCGATAACAAGCAGGATTACCCTGTTTTAGGCGGCAAAATGGTTCTTACAAATATCGACCAGTCAGAATTTGCAAATGATGTTATGATTTACGGTCAGAATGTAGTCCTTGACGGAACGATCGGCTTCAACATCTACGTTGCCGCTGATGATGCTTATGAATGGTCGGCAAAAATTGACGGTAAGGAAGTTCCAAAGCCTGAAAAGGACGAAAATGGAATTTATAAGTTCACCTGCAATGTTGCCGCAAAGGATATGTCAAATAATATTGAGTTCTATATTAATGATAATGTCAAGGCAACGGTTTCTGTTAAGTCGTATCTTGAGGACTTAAAGGCAAATTCAGGTTCAGAAACATCAACACCAGAAACTGAAAAGATTGTTGACCTTGCAAATGCTATGGAAACATACGGCAATGCGGCAAATGCGTTTTTCAATAATGGTACTGTTGCGGCACCGACTGAAGAAGTTACAGCCGAAAATCTCAGCGGTTATTCATTTACAAAGAATGAAACATTCCCTGCTGGTATCAGCTATTACGGTTCAAGCCTGCTGCTGAAATCTGAAACTACTGTAAGACACTATTTCAAGCTTGAAGAGGGACAGGATATCACAAACTTTGCATTTACTGTTAAGGTTGGAAATGCAGATTATAGCACAGTAACACCTGTGGAAAAACAGGGTTATTACTACATTGATATAGAAAATATCAGTGCTGATCAGCTTGATACACCGCATACTGTAAAGATTGGTGATGTCGAAGTAATAAGCAATTACAGTGCGATGAGCTATGCAAATTCGGTACTGAGCAGTGAAACGGCTGATGATAATCTGAAAAATCTCGTAAAGACGCTTTATCTGTATAATCAGAAAGCAAATGCACTCAGTGGTGTTCAGAGTAGTAACTGATGAAAGAGAAATACATTAAACCCGAAATAGAATTTGTGGGGTTTGATTGTGAGGACGTTATTACCACGAGTAGTAACGGTCCTATTGAACTACCTATAATTCCTGTGAATTATGATGAATAAACGGAGGTTATTCATGAAAGAGAAATACTTTGAGGCTGAGATGGAAATCGTGGAATTTGATTGCGAGGACGTTATTACAACAAGCATTACTCCAGGTGAAGACGAAACTCCGCCAATGCCGGGATAAACAATAAAATGAAAAACAGGCACTGCATTTTTGCGGTGCTTGTTTACAGAGAGGAACAATGAAGAAAATAGTATTGATATTAATGACGGTATCACTTTTGCTTACCGGCTGTTCTGATGACGATGAGAAAAACACATCAGACAGCAAAGAAAACACAACTTCGGCTGTGGAAACGCTTACAACTGAAAGCGTAACGAACGGCACGGTTCAGCCGACAGAATCAAGGCAGTCCGAAACACAAACCACCTCAGAAAAAAACAACTATGAAGCTGAAACTGATAATTCCGTAAATAATTCTGCTTCAGATTCATCTTCACCAGATGTCAGTCAGAATATGCCGGAGAACACAACGGTATCAGTCGGCGAAAATATAATGGTATCATCAGATGAACTGCCCGTTGTAGGTGGTGATGACAAAACAGTACCGGAAAATTCAGACAGTAAGTCGTCAGTAACAAATAATCCCTCGTCTGAGAAAAAGCCTCAGACGACCACGACAGTTTTCGCATCAGGTGAAAGTAAACATAGTACCACAACTGTTCCGGCAGCACCGATATCAGATGAAAGTCATCAGACAGCCACAACTACAAAAAGTTCCGGAGGAGTTATTGAACTGCCGATAATTCCTGTGAAGTAAATAGAGAACAGCTTGTATTCTTTTTACTTTAAAAGGTCGAATTAATAAAACACATTTTAAAAATCATACACACAGTTCCTGGAAAAGCAGGATATCTTGACAATCGAATAATCATGTGTGAATATGCAGATAAGACCGACTGCTTCCGCATCCGGTCTCATCATAAATTTTTCTATTGCACTATTTCACGTTTACACAGAATTTGGGATTGACTCGCAGTGTCATACGTTTTTCAGATTTGCCAGCAAAAGTCCTTCTGTATTGCTGTACAAATCTTCATGTCCTGACAGGAAGAATACGACTTTGCATTTGGGATTATCAGAGTTTTTCAGGAGCAGATTAGTTATTCGTTCCAGGTTATATTGTTTTTGTTCTTCATTGGTCAGCCAGACTGTGATAAATCCCTTTTCTTTATTATGATATATTTCCATATTATCAACTCCTTGTGAATTGTTTGGCATTCAAAGCTTATGGAAAAGCCTGTAGTAGCACGAACGTGAAATACCAAGTTCCCGTATAGCTTCCACAGGCTTTTTTGTACCCTCACGGACTTCAGCCAAAACCTCACGCCAATTATCAGGCATGGGCTTTGATGGTCTTCCGAAACGGACATTTTTCTTCTTAGCCGCCTCAATCCCTTCACGCTGACGTAAGCGGATTTTATTGCGTTCATTTTCAGCAATACTTCCGAGTACTTCTATAAGTATACTGTTAATCATATCCATTACCCACATCTGCTCAGCTGGAAACTTCGTAAGCGTAGTGGGGATGTCAAGTATTTTCACACGAACACCCATTTCCTTGAACTGTTCCAGCTCTCGTTTAATGTCGGTCTTGTTTCTGCTGAGCCTGTCCAGTTCCTTGATAACGAGAGTATCTCCCTCGCGAAGTATTTGTCTTTTCAGATACTGATACCCCTCACGCTCTGTGTCCTTACCGGAACACTTATCAATGATAATGTTTTGCTCGGGTACACCAGATTTCATTAACGCTTCAAGTTGTCTGTCCTCATTCTGCTCACGGCTTGATACACGGGCGTAACCGTAAATTCTGTTGTCCATACGACCTCCATTTCGTCTCAAAAAGTGGTGGCAACTTTCGGAACGTTCCAAAAGTCAGAACACCACTTTTTGGAACAATTTTTTCGTAGTTTTTCAGCTGTTTCAAAAAGTATACTTTTTGCTATACCCGAAATGGGTGCAGCATCACGTTGTTCCCAGATAAAATATGGAGTACAACCGGTATATCCGACTGTGCTTCTTTTGTCATACATAGTATACTTTTAAACAAATTATTGTCCTCCTTTTCAGTTTCATAAAATTAAGACCGCCGCAGATGCGGCGGTCTGACTGTATCATTATAATAATATATATTTGAAATTTTAAAATAATAGGAAAATGACGGGAACTGGACACTTTAAACACTAATCATACAGTGGTGAAGCAATAAAAAGAATGAGCCCTCAATGAAGGCTCATTTATTTTATCCGACGGCGGTCATAGATATAGTAAGATAAATTGTATAATATTTTTATTTAGTTATTTTTTCAATCCTGCAAGTATGCTTCTTATAATCTTTATCATAATTAATTCCGACAAGAAGAACTTCACCTGTGTAGTCGTTAAGACAATCAGCATACCGTTTTTCCTTAATCTGCTTTATCGCACCTTCTGCTGTTTTGTCATATTTCAGCTCAACAATTATCGCAGGATTGCTGTTATTTCTTCTTGGTTTAAAAACTATATCTGCATAGCCATTTCCGGCAGGAAGTTCCCTTTCCATTGTATACGTTTTCCTTGCAGAATAGTATGCCAGTGAAATTACGCATGTAAGTGAATTTTCATCATTGTATTTTAAAATCGAAGTGTTCTCACTATGCGCCTTGTCTATCAGTTCAGCAACTTTTTCTTCGTCACCGTTCAGCGTTGATTTCAGAAGCTCGTCTGATAATTTCAATGAATTTGCAACTTCCGACCATCCCATAACCTTAATAGTACTTGCAAACTGTTCGGATATTTCATAATTTGGAATTGAAACTTCCTTGGTATAAAAATCATATGTCAGGTATCCAAGATGAATGAGGAGTGTCAGTACATCGTCTTTAGTTTCAAATGTCACCATGTCATTTGAGAATGTTGTCGTATCAATTACTGCTTTTTGTCCTGCAAGAAGCTCGATGATTGTATCTCTTAAGCCGTCAAAGTTCATTTCTATATAGACTTTTAACGCTTCATATGTTTCAGTTGATGACCAGTAATTATCATAATCATGCCCTGTCATTGACATAACAACCGAACGGGGATTATATATTGAAATTCCCTTCAGGTTATATCCATCATACCATCTTTTAGTTTCATCAAACGGCATATTGTATTCTGCACAGAGTTTTTTTACTTCTTCCTCTGTAAATCCGGTAAACTCAGCAAGTTCACGAGGATTTGTCATGGCTATTTCCGTAAACATATTTATTGCGGAATGCCTGCCATACTTTTTAATTGGTAAAATACCGGTCATATATGCAAGTGCAACATAACTCTGTCCTTTGAAAAGGTCACACAGGAAATTGAGATATGTTTTCTGAGCATCGAGGTTAATTTTATCATCTCTGAGGACACAGTCCCATTCGTCTATTATAAATACAAACGGCTGCGAATATTCATCAAAGATTTTTTCCAGAACAAACGGTAAATCGTTTTCTTCATCATCAAATTCAAATGTTTTCTTTAGTTCGGCTATAATTCTATTTTGCAGAATTGTAAGCATATCATTCACATTTTCGCTTCTGTTAGAGAATTTCTGTATATCAAGTCTGATTACGTGATATTGATTCAAATGTTTTTCAAAAGAGTCTGCCCTGGCAATTTTAAGATTTCCAAACAATTTTCTTGAATCACAGCCTAGACTGTAATACGCTGTCAGCATATTTGCCGCTATTGATTTCCCGAAACGCCTTGGACGGCTTACACAGATAAACTTCTGCTCTCCGAACAGAACCTTATTAGTATATTTTATTATCTCGGTTTTATCAACATAAATCTCAGAATGGTTAACAGCGTTATTGAAATCAACATTTCCTGGATTCAAATAAATGCCCATACACGACACCTCCTGTCCTTGTCATAATAATTATTATCAGATTTGTGATTTTGATATACGAATCAGCTCTATCTGTTCTTTACAATACAACGCTTTCCGCAGAATGCGATACCAAATTTAATGATATTTCTGTAACCCTCATTTTTAAGGTTTATTTCATATTGTTTATCTTCAATCTGGGACAGGGCAGCGTCACATAATCTGTCAAGTTCTCTTTCGCTATCGGCAGATTTTATTTCGATTATCACAGCTGAATCGTGAGTAAGGACATTTTTAATTACAATGTCACTTCGTCCGGTACCGGCTTCACGATTGGATTCAACGAGATAATCATCAGAAAATTCAAGAAGTCCTACAAGGAAACCGTGGTAGAAATTTTCGTAGCCGTCATGATAGCTGATACTTTTGAGCAGCCATCTGTTGACCTCAAGCTGAAATGTTTCAGCGTTGCCATTGAGTACAGCTTTAAGCAATACAGATTTATCGGCTGCACGAACCGAATCGTCAAACCACTGCCTGAAAGTATTCTCATATATAGTTACTAATTCAAGATTAGGGATAACAGCCTCAAAGTATGTCTGAATACCGTTCATATATCGCCTGACAGATTTTAAATAACCGGTGTGAAGAAGGAAACTCCAGATGTATTCGGATTTTACATCCATATTGACATACGTTATGTCCTCAAATAAAGGCTTGTTTATTGAACCACCTGTTATAAGCTTTTCAATCTCATCACGGATACGGCGATCACTTTTGGAAATAAGCTCATGGATAATAATGTTGGAGCTTGTGTTTACCCAGTAAGGCTGTAATCCGAGTGCTTCACCGCTAAGTGTTTCCTGTATGAATTTAACAATACTCCATGGATTGTATATATCGGTATTTCCGAAAAGATATCCGTCATACCATTTTTTCAGGTCGTCAAATCTGTCGGTAAGATTATAATAATCAAGCAATTCACAGACTTCTTTCTCTGTAAAGCCGAAACAATCTGAAGAACTACTGCTTGTTATAGAGTGGACTGAAAGATTGTTAAGACCGGTAAATATACTTTCCTTAGAAATACGCAAACAGCCTGTCAGTACACCAAATTCAAGGGAATCGTTGGTTTTGAGTACACTCTCGAAAACAGAACGAATCAGATCAAGCATCTTATCGTAGAATCCGTTGAAGTAAGCGTTTTCAAGCGGTACGTCATATTCGTCAATCAGAATAATTACCTTTTTTTTATAATATTCATACAAACAGTCAGACAAAAGCCGTAATGCAGTCCAGTATATTGAGTCATCGGCAGTATCATTGCAAATCATTTTCAGAGTGTTTTTGTTGGCGGTCATAATACAATCAGCCGTTAAAAGTTCTTTGTGTCGCCATACTTCAGTCTGAACTAAATTTTTGAATTGCTCAAAAGAATCATTAAATGCAGATTGTTTCATACTCTTCAGCGAAATACTGATAACAGGGTACTGTCCCATATATGCCTTATATTTTTCTCCTGCCCGTGATATATTCAGATTATCAAACAAGTACGAGTTATCCTCAACTGTCTTTTCAAAGAATCTTTTCAGCATACTGAGATTCAGCGTTTTACCAAATCTTCTCGGACGGGTAAAAAGCGTAACCTTTGAACCACCGTCAAGAATATCCTTTATAAGTAATGACTTGTCAACGAAATAGCAGTTCCTGTCGATTATTTCCTTGAAATCCTCTATCCCGATTGGTATGACTTTTTTGTCAGGCATTTGTTTCACCTCGCAGACGGTAATTATTGATTATAGTATACCATGCTGAGTGGTAAAAATCAAGATGAAAGTGATAGTATTAGTATATCTGCTAATACATTTAACATTAAAAATGCCATTTCGTCCCACATTTACAAATTTTCTTTGCAATCATCAACACAGTTGAAAAATCCGACGAAAAATGGTATAATAAGGGAAATATATAAAATAAGGTCTTAGGGGGTGAACGCATGGAACCAATCATATTTATAGACACAGAAGTCAGTGAAACAGATAATAAGGCATACGACTTCGGGGCAGTAAACCAAAACGGAGAAAAGCTGCATACAGGTTCTTTCAGTAAATTTCATGCATTTATTTCCGGTACAAAGTATCTCTGTGGTCATAATATCATCAATCATGACGCAAAGTATATTGAAGCACCTGCTGACGCAATATACATTGATACCCTTTATCTTTCACCGCTGATGTTTCCCAACAAGCCTTATCATAAGCTGTTGAAAGATGACAAGCTGTGTACAGATGTGCTTAATAATCCCTTGAATGATTCTGTTAAGGCTATAAGCCTTTTTTATGATGAAGTCAGTGCATTTCAGAATCTTGATGATGAATTAAAGCAGATATATTATATGCTGCTGAAAGACAGTGCATATTTTTCGGGATTTTTTTCATATCTTGATTATTCAGCCAATACAGACCCTGAAAAAACGATATCAGCGTACTTTTCAGATAAAATATGCGAAAATTCGCCTTTGGCTGACTTCATTTCAGATTCTCCTGTTGAACTTGCCTATTGTCTTGCCCTGATATCGGCAACAGAGAAGCACTCTCTTATCCCGAGATGGGTGCTTATAAATTTTCCGAAAGTTGATATGATACTTAAAGCGTTAAGGAACACATCGTGCGGTAAATGTAATTATTGCATATCAGAACTTGATCCGAAAAAATATCTCAGCAAGTATTTCGGATATACTGATTTTCGTACATATAACGGAGAACCCCTGCAGGAAAACGCTGTAAATGCAGCGGCTGAACATAAATCACTGCTTGCATTATTTCCCACAGGCGGCGGAAAATCTCTTACATTCCAGATACCTGCACTTATGGCTGGAGAAACTGAAAGAGCGCTGACAGTAGTTATTTCGCCTTTGCAGTCACTGATGAAAGACCAGGTGGATAACCTTGAAAAGAAGGGTATTGCTGATGCCGTAACTATTAACGGACTGCTTAGTCCTGTCGAAAGAGCGGAAGCAATAAAAAGAGTTGAGTCAGGCATAGCTTCCATTTTATATATTTCACCCGAATCGCTCCGTTCGGTCACAATAGAAAGGCTGTTCCTTGCCCGCCATATTGACCGGTTTGTTATTGATGAGGCACACTGTTTCTCTGCATGGGGACAGGATTTCCGTGTGGATTACCTGTATATCGGTGATTTCATACGAGAACTGCAGGAGAAAAAAGGTGGTAATTGCAGGATACCTGTGTCCTGTTTTACCGCAACAGCAAAACAGAAGGTTATCAGTGACATCAGAGAGTATTTTAAAAATAAGCTTGATATTGACCTTGAACTTTTTGCTACGAATGCGGCGAGAACAAATCTGCGTTATGAAGTCTTGCATAAAGAAACAGACGCTGAAAAATATGATACTCTGCGTGCATTGATTGAACAAAAGAACTGTCCTACGATAGTCTATGTTTCAAGAACCAAGCGTACAAGAATGCTTGCACAAAAGCTTACAGATGACGGATTCAAAGCAAGGGCATTCAACGGAAAAATGGAAAGCAGCGAGAAACAGGAGAATCAGGAAGCGTTTATCAATGATGAAGTGCAGATAATCGTTGCTACTTCGGCGTTCGGTATGGGAGTTGATAAGTCCAATGTGGGACTTGTGGTTCATTATGATATTTCGGATTCACTTGAAAACTATGTGCAGGAAGCCGGCCGTGCAGGACGTGACCCTTCGCTTAATGCGGAGTGTTATGTATTATTCAATGACGGCGACCTGGACAAGCACTTTATACTCCTCAATCAGACAAAGCTCAGTATCAGTGAGATACAGCAGGTGTGGAGAGCTGTAAAGAATTTGACAAAATCACATCCGGAAGTGTGCTGCTCTATCCTTGAAGTTGCAAGACAGGCAGGCTGGGACGACAGTGTTTCGGATATAGAAACAAGAGTAAAAACAGCAATACAGGCACTTGAAAATGCAGGTTACCTGAAAAGAGGTAAAAACGTTCCGAGAATATATGCCACAAGCATTCTTGTGAAAAATATGAGGGAGGCGTCACAGCGTATTGATGAATCGCTCAGAATTACCGGTGAACAGGAGCGTGTTAATGCAAAGAGAATTATAAGCTCACTGATTTCCAGCAAGAGTATTTCCAGAGCCGGAAATGATGATGCAGAATCAAGAGTGGATTATCTTGCTGACCGCCTTGGAATTGAAAAAGCAGATATCATTCATTCCATTCAGATGATGAGAGAAGATGGGCTGCTTGCGGATACACAGGACCTGACCGCATACATACTGAGAAACGACAGGAAAAACAAGTCACTTCTGATACTTCATAAATTTCAGTCACTTGAAAAATTTCTGCTTGAATACATTGATGCGGATAGATTATGTATGAATTATAAGGAACTGAACGAGGCTGCACTTGCAAACGGTATAAAATCAAGCTCAGTCAATTCAATCAAGACATTATTCTATTACTGGACTATACGCAGCTATATTCAGAAAGAACAGGATTCTGTGACAAATAAGGTCATAATTGTTCCCAAGCTGAAGCTTGAAACTCTGATTCAAAAAAGAACCAAAAGCTACAGGATTGCTGAATTTATCATTAATTATCTCTTTGAACACAGCAGTTCCGATACTGACGAAAAAGAAGAAGCGCTTGTGGGTTTTTCAATACTGGAACTTATGAAGGCATATAAGGCAATGGAAAATCACGGCGTTTCTGCAAATGATATTGAAGAAGCACTGCTGTTCCTCTCAAAGATAAATGCGCTCAGACTCGAAGGCGGATTTCTTGTTCTGTACAACGGAATGAAACTGAAAAGACTGGTGCTTGATAACAGAATCAAATATAAACTGGAGGATTACAAACAGCTGAGGGAATTCTATAAGCAGAAGATTCAGCAGATACATATTGTGGGCGAGTATGCAAATATGATGGTTCGTAATTATGATGAGGCACTTCAGTTCGTAAATGATTATTTCCAGATGGATTATAAGAAATTTCTGGCGCAGTATTTTGCGGGAGAACGAGCCGCACAAATAGAAAGAAACATCACGCCGGCAAAATACTCTCAGCTGTTTGATACTCTCTCTGAAAGACAGCTTGAGATTATCCGTGACAACACATCACAGCATATTGTTGTATCAGCCGGTCCGGGAAGTGGAAAAACAAAGGTGCTGGTACATAAGCTTGCGGCGTTGCTTCTGCTGGAAGATGTAAAGCATGAACAGCTGCTTATGCTGACGTTTTCAAGAGCGGCGGCTATTGAGTTCAAACAGCGTCTGAAGGAGCTTATCGGCAACGCTGCAAATTTCGTGGAGATAAAGACATTCCATTCATACTGCTTTGATTTGCTTGGAAAAATAGGCAATATTCAGGATTCTGAAAACGTTGTGAAGGACGCAGGAGAACTGATACTCAGCGGTGACGCTGACCTGGGAAGGATAACAAAAAATGTACTCGTTATTGATGAGGCACAGGATATGGATTGTTATGAGTTCCGGCTTGTGGAGGCACTTATGGAACGCAATGACGATATGAGAGTTATTGCTGTGGGTGATGACGACCAGAATATATATCAGTTCAGAGGTTCTGATTCAAAATATCTTAAAACACTTATATCTGAACATAATGCACAGCAGTATTCACTTATCGACAATTACAGGAGTTGTAAGAGTATCGTTTCTTTTGCCAACAGGTTTGTAAAAGAAATCTCTGACAGAATGAAAGATGAAGATATTATTGCTGCTTCTGAAACTGACGGAGAAACAAAGCTGATAAAGCACAGCGGACAGTATATCGAAACTGCCGTTGCAGATGATATTGCTTCGTCAGATGTCAGGGGAACGACCTGTATTCTGACAAACACCAACAGAGAAGCTTTGATGATAATGGGTGTTCTGAAACAGAGAAACATTCCGGCAAAGCTTATACAGTCCATGGACGGGTTTGATATTTATGACATAGCAGAGGTGCGTTTTTTTCTAAAAAAACTGCGGTCAGACATTGATGAAATATCTCCTGTCATAAGTGACAAGCAATGGGATAACGCAATTCATAAGCTGAAACAGCAGTACAGCAAAAGTGAATGTCTGCCCCTGATACTGGATATCCTTACAGCTTTTGCAGAAACCAATACAAGAAAGTATCGTACAGACCTTGATATGTTTCTTCACGAATCAAAAATCGAGGATTTCTATAAAAGTGAGCAGGGTGTTATTACAATTTCCACAATGCATAAGTCAAAAGGCAGAGAATTTGACAATGTTTTTATGTTGCTGAACGGTCCGGTTCTTGATACTGATGAAACAAAGCGAAAACTGTATGTAGGTATCACAAGAGCAAAGTCACTTCTGCATATTCACTATACCGGTGACGCTTTTGATATGTTTGCAGACGCAGCGTCTTCAGATGAGACAGACCTGAGCTTATACGCAAAGCCTGCTGAACTGATAATGCAGTTGTCGCACAGGGACGTATACCTCAGTTTCTTCAAAGGCAATAAGCCGCTGATACTGCGTATGCAAAGCGGTATGCACCTTTATGCAAAAGCAAACAGACTGTATGTTCGCAATGGTGAACAAATGATTCCTGTATTGCAGTTCTCATCAGCCTGTTATGAGAGAATCAAAAATATAATCGCTGACGAATATACGCTGTATGACGCAAAAATACGATTTATCTGTGCATGGAAAGGTAAGGACGACGAAACGGAAACTGCTGTGATTCTGCCGGATATTTATTTCAGGTTATGATAATTATAGATGAGGCAAGTAAAGCTTGCCGAAATCTATTTGCCATATTTTGCGGTTGCCGCTTTAGCGGCGAGCAAAATGGCACTTTAAATAAAAATATTGCTCTGCCAATTGGGCAAGGTTTAATTGGTGGAGCAATATTAATGGGAGTGAGATATTATGAGGATTACTGATAAATTCAATAACAATGGGGTGAGAAAACTTTGAAGATTCACAACAAACTTGTCCGTGACAGGATACCTGAGATAATTGAAAAGGCAGGAAAAAAGCCTGTAACGCATATACTTTCAGACGAGGAGTATATTGCGGAGCTTGACCGTAAACTTAATGAAGAATGTGCTGAATACCAGACGGATAAAAGCATTGAGGAGCTGGCAGATATTCTGGAAGTAATATATGCTGTTGCTGAAGCAAGAGGATGGTCAGTATCTGAACTGGAATCTGTCCGGGCTGATAAAGCTGAAAAGCGTGGTATTTTTAAAGATAAAATATATCTTGAATATGTGGAGGAAAGCAATGAGTGAACGTCTTGTAACTCCCAGCGGAAGTGCTGCTGAGAATTTGTTCATAGAACTTTTCTCGGACGTTTTTGGCGCTGAAAAAGCAGCGTTTCTGTATCCACAATATCATTTCTTCGATATCTATCAGAATGACCGGTATGCGGACTTTTTTCTTGAAAACGCCGGAAAGCGAATAGCCATTGAAATTGACGATGAGGCAAGCCATAATCCGTCACTTGTGTCACGGAACAAGTTCTATGATGATTTACTGAAACAAAACAGCATGATACATAACGGCTGGGATGTATATCGCTGGGCAGTCCGGCAGATGCAGATACAGCCTGAGACAGTCAAGGACGAACTGCGTATATTTCTTGGCTCGCACCCTTTATTTCGTGAAATAGCGGATTATCTTCCGGCACAGCGTGGAAAGACTATAAATGCTGAGAATCTTCAGCTGAAAGAACATCAGATTGCCGCTTTGAAATCCCTTGAAGAAATGCGTGAACGGCATGAATCGATTGCTTTGCTGTATCATGCTACCGGCACAGGAAAGACCGTTACGGCTGTAAGTGACGCCAAAAGATTCGGAAAGCGGACGCTGCTTCTTGCACATACTATCGAACTTGTCAATCAGGCTTTTGAAACATTTAAAAATCTGTGGAAAGATGTTACTGTTGGAAAATTCGGTGATACTGTAAAGGAAAAGGATGCTTATATAGTCTGTGGCAGTATTCAAAGTGTTGCACTGAATCTTGAACTATTCCATGAGGACGAATTCGGATATCTTATCATTGACGAGGCTCATCACGCCTCTGCGGAAACATATCAGAAAGTGCTTGCATATTTCAGACCGCAGTTTACTCTTGGTCTGACAGCAACTCCCGAGCGTACTGATGAAAAGGACATAATCGAAATATTTAAGAATACTGCTCATAAGCTGGATATACAGACTGCCGTAGAGATTGGAGAACTTGTTCCTGTGCGATGTATTCGCATTCATACAAATATTGACCTTACGAAAGTTCGTTTCAACAGTATCCAGTACAATATCCGTGACCTTGAAAGCAAAATATTTGTACCTGAGAGGAATACGCTTATAGTGGATACTTTCATGGAATATGTCAGTGACAAGAGAACTGTAATATTCTGTGCAAGCGTTAAACACGCTGAGCAGATTGCTGATATGATAAGGGAACGTGGCGTGAATGCTGTTTCAGTCAGCGGAAGTATGAAGTCTTCTGAACGCAAGGAAATGCTTGCAAAATTTCAGAAAGGCGAAATAAAGGCGCTTTGTGCCTGCGACCTGCTGAATGAAGGCTGGGATTGTCCCGAGACGGAAGTCCTTTTTATGGCAAGACCTACAATGTCAAAGGTACTTTACACTCAGCAGCTCGGACGAGGTATGAGACTGGCAGAAGGTAAGGATTTTCTTATGGTGTTCGACTTTGTGGACAATGCGAGTCAGTACAATATGCCTTATTCAATGCATAGATTATTCAGACTGAAAAAATACCGCCCTGGTCAGATGGTGCTTGGAAAGGCGAATGAGCGTGTGGCTGACGAGGCTTTGTATGCAAAGGGAGAGAAACCGGAGGCGCTTATTGACTATCCTGTCAGCGCTACAGATTACGAAGCAGTCGATATATTCAACTGGCAGGAAGAGGCTGCCGGAATGATATCGCAGATGGAGCTGATTCGGCGTGTTGACGTTCAGTCCGAAACTGTTGAACGCTATATCCGTGAGGGAAAGATAATTCCTGATCTGATAGTGCCGATGAGTGAACATAAACAGCTGAAATATTTCACCGAGGAAACTCTTGAAAATACAGCAAAAGAATTTGGATGGAAACTTATTGACGACAGCAATCGAAAAGAACTATTCATGGAAATGGTTGAAAAAATGGATATGAGCTATTCATATAAACCTGTTCTGCTGAAAGCTGTTTTTGCGAATGCCGACAGCAGGGGACGTGTGAAACTGGATGATATATCCGCATATTTCAGAAGCTTTTACGAGAATCGCAGAAATGCAGGACTTGTTCCGGAAAAGTCCAACAGTATATTTGCAAAGGGCGGTTATACTGATAAAGAGGCGCAGCGGAATATCCTTTCAAATCCGTTTAAACGTTTTGAGGATATGCAGATGCTCCGTCATACTAAAACGCTTGGAATTATCGAAGTAGAACCTACGGTGTGGAAAAATCTTACTGATAATGAAATAAAGCAAATAATAAGTACATGCGATGAAAAACTGGAAAATTATTTTAAGAGACTGAAATAAGTGGTTATCATCTGCATATATGTCCATAATACAAAAAAGAATGAGCAGTATTGTTTATTACAGCCATAGCACTCCTTGATTTTATAATGCCATAATGTTATAATAAATACAGAAATAAGCTTGTCAGGGAACGGAGGTCATCAATGTCTGACTATAAACCGCCGTTTAGTATGACGGACAGGATAATATCGCTTGTTGCGGATATAAGCGAACAACTGGGAAGAATTGCTGTTGAGCATGAAGGCAGAATCAGTCCGCATCTCAGAAAAGAAAACAGAATAAGAACAATCCATTCTTCTCTTGCCATAGAGCATAATTCTCTTTCAATAGACCAGGTGACCGCTATAATTGACGGAAAACGTGTTCTTGGAAATCCTAATGAAATTCGTGAGGTACAGAATGCTTACGAAGCTTATGAATTAATGCTTAAATTAGACCCGAACTCTGTTGAGGACTTGCTTAATGCTCACAGACTGATGATGAACGGACTTGTTCCTGAAAACGGCAGATTCCGTTCCGGCGGTGTCGGGGTTTTTGACGGAGATAAATTGATTCATATGGCTCCTCCGGCTGATTTTGTTCCGCAGCAGATAAGTGACCTGTTCCTGTGGTATAAGAATTCAGAAATGCATCCGCTGATAAAAAGTGCGGTATTTCACTATGAATTTGAGTTTATACATCCTTTTGCAGACGGAAACGGACGCATGGGCAGAATGTGGCATAGTCTGCTGTTAGGTCAATGGAAAGATTTGTTTTTCTGGCTCCCTGTTGAATAACTTATCCAGTCCAGGCAAAAAGGAATACTATGATGCGTTGGGAAAAGCTGATAAGAACACAAACAGTGCAGTTTTCGTTGAACTTATGCTGGAGATTATTCATGATACCTTAAAGGAAATGTCACATCTTGATCGGTCTGACGAACAAGTAAGCGACCAGGATACCGACCAAGATAAACCTGTAAACCGTCTGATTGCAGTACTCGGTGATGAAGAAATGTCTGCCGCAGACATAATGAAGAAGCTTGGACTGTCTCACCGCCCTACATTCCGTAAGAATTATCTTTCACCGGCACTTGAAAGCGGACTTGTCGAAAGAACAATACCTGATAAACCCAACAGCAAGAATCAGAAGTACCGTCTGGTAAAATAAATGAACAAGAGCCCTCAGCGAGGGCTCATTCTTTTTGTAATAGTGGCAAGTTTAAGGAAATAATTATGTGGTATTACTTCAGAAAGATTTTACAGCCATTTAACTATATCATGATAGAAAAGCAAATTTCTTTCCAGTATAATATCATTTGGATATTAAACCAAACAAATTCAATTGGAGGAAATTGTAATGAAAAAACGTTTTCTGAAAGTTATTGCATTTACCGCAGCTGTAACAATGGCAGCCGCTATGATCACAACTGCCAGTGCAGCGATTCCAAGCGATGGTTCTACCAATGCAGAAGAATTTGCAGCTGCAAACAACAATACTGCAAACTGGGAAAACTGGAAAGCTAACTGGGATACAGTCAGAGATAACTGGGAATATGTTTCAATAACACCCGGCAGTAATGAGAGCGAAATGAACTTTGCATGGTATTCTCAGACGAGAACTGTATGGTTCACCGTAAGCGAAAAAGAAGATATGAGCAGCCCTGTATTTTCAAGAGTTATTGTCGGAACAGCTGATGACAGTATAAAAAAAGCTGATGTTCAGTATTACGCTTGCAGAACATCTGTCAGCAATCTTTCCGCCGGTACATATTATTACAGGATTGGCAGCGGAGAAGTAAACAGCTTTGATGTAAAGGACACTTCCGATGGATTCAGCTTTATTTTTGTAGGCGACCCTCAGATTGGTTCGTCAAACAGCATGAAAGGAAGCAAGGCAGATTCAGAAGAGGCTCTTGCAAAATTCTACGGTTTACAGTCTGACGCTGTGAGAAGTGATTCTTTCAACTGGAATTACACTCTCACCAAAGCACTTGAAAAGTCAGCTGACGCAAGCTTTGTCCTTTCTGCTGGCGATCAGATTCAGTCGAGAAAAAAAGATGCTCCTGCGATTGCAACAGACAATACTTTCTCTGAGGTTGAATACAGCGGTTTTCTCAGTGCGCCGGTGCTGCGTTCGCTCCCTTTAGCACCTACAGTAGGAAATCATGATGCATCCATGCCAAACTACACATATCACTTCAATACTCCTAATAACAGTGAACTGGGTTCAAATGGAATCGTAGGCGGTGACTACTGGTTTACTTATGGAAACGCATTGTTTATGGTCCTCAACACCCAGGATACTAACACCGAAGAACATAAACAGTTTATTGAAGAGGCTGTTGCAGCCAATCCGGATTCAACATGGAGATTTGTAACACTTCATCAGGATATATACGGTTCTGCTGAACATTCCAATGAACCTGAAATCACTGATCTGAGATATCAGCTTGTTCCGTATTTTGAGGAAAACGATATTGACGTTGTATTTTCAGGTCACGACCATGCTTATTCAAGAACATTGATGCTTAAAGGCGCAGAAAAAACATCTGCATATTATGATGACAATGAAGATGAATATGACGAGATGTTTGAGTATGACATTGATACTGATGAGGAAATAAGCGGTCCGGTTTATACAGCTTATCAGATGATCAAGGATGACACTGCAGATGAAAAGCAGAAGGCTTATCTTGAATATCTTGACGCCGTAAACGATAAAAATGCAATTGAAGAAACGGGTACTGAAACTGCTGTAAACCCAGACGGTATTCTTTACATGACTGCCAACTCTTCTTCGGGCAGCAAATACTATGACCTTACTTCAAGAATGCAGTCCTATGTTGCCGGAAGGTGGCAGGAGGATATTCCGACATATTCTGTTGTGGATATAACAGATACAACATTTACAATCAATACATACAGAACTGATACAAATGAAAAAATTGACACTCAGTTTACAATCGTAAAAGAAACTGAACCGGAATACATGTCAGGCGATATATCCGGAAACGGAGAAATTGATCTTTACGATGCAATTGAAATATGCAAGAGCATAATGGGAATGAGAACTTTTAATGACGAGGAAAAGGCTGTTGCTGATTACAATAGCGACGGAGTTATTGATTTGTATGATGCTATTGATATTGCAAAGTATCTGCTTACATTAGTTTAGGGCAGCATATGTAATCTGACTGTGCATCTGCACGATAATAATTATGTGGTATAGCCTTAAACAAGCTCCTCTGAAAATAATCAGGGGAGCTTGTTGTAGTAGTATGCTGTTTTATTCGACGACCCACCGAAAAAAAGTCTGTAAAAACGCAGTCAACTATGGTAAAATATAAATAACACAGGAGGCTGATTTTTTATGGCAAGAAGAAAAAGAGAACCAA
>DBQM01000053.1 GCA_002305725.1 Ruminococcus sp. UBA1394
CAGAGATTTTTTCGCAGGGCCGATATATACAGGACAGTTAGCTGTCCTCTTTTTTTTCAATAATATATGGTTCTGAATCTTGTTCCAAAGCCTTAGCAATTCTTTCAAGCCTTTTGTTTTCTTCAACCAATTGCTTAATAATGTTTTTTTGATTCTGTATTTCAGCTTCTTGATTATCCTTTATTTCCTCTAATTCTTTTCTTGTTTTATATGTTTCATTTGATGTTTCACAAACTTTACTTATAAGAATTAAGAAGTATATTATTTTTATTACTAAAACACTTATCATTATTATTCCATATGTTTCAATTATATATCCTAATATTTCTTCAATCTCCATTATTATTCCTTTCTTATATAAATTTCATTTTCTTCTTTTTTGTTTACGAATCTCAATTCTTTTATATCTGATTGCTTTTCTGATAAGTTTATTTCTAATAATTCATCTGCACTTACTTTATATAACTGACATAGTAGCTTTAAAGTTGCTAAATTTGGTTCTAAATTACCGTTTTCATATTTTGAAATATTGCTCCTTGCAGTATTTATTACTTCTGCTACTTTTTCTTGTGACAATTTAGCTTTCTTTCTTGCGTTTTTTAAATTATCCTTAAACATCTTATCAACTCCTTTCAGTTCTATTTTAGCACATTTGTAAAAAATATACTGTTCTATTTTGGAACAATTGACAATTTACAACTTAATAATAATGTGTTATAATAAAGATGTTCCAAAATGGAACATAAATTAATCGGCAACCCCACAGCCGTAAGGGGAGAAAGGAAAAGTTATGAAAGTAGTTGGTATTACAGAAAAAAGCGGAGAGTATCAGGGCAGAGAGTATCACAATATCATGATTCATTGTACAAAGGAATCCGATGATAGTTATGGTCTGATAACTGAGGTTGTAAAAGTCAAGTTCGGAAACGTTCGTGAGGTTTTCGGAAAAGCAATGTCCGCAGCAGACTGGCAGAACCTTGTCGGTAAAACCGTGTTTGTTAACTACAACAGATACGGAACAGTTCAGTCCGTGCAGGTATCTGATTCAAAATAACAACGGCTCTGCCGTGTTATAAAATTACTTTTAAGGAGTGAAATTTTAATGGAAGGAGAAGCTGTAGGTATGACTGTGTCAGGTGTTCTTGAAAACGTAAGTACCGTTATCTCAACTGTTGTTACTTGTGTAACAGATAATCCGGTAATTGCTGTTTTCCTCGGTATGGGCGTTGTCGGTGGTGGCGTTGCTCTTTTCCGCAGACTTATGCGTGCCGGAAAGTAATTCATTTGTTAATTCGGCGCTGTGGCGCTGAAAATCCCCAAAAAATTATTTTATTAAGGCTGTGTGCTGTCTGCAATACAGCCTTATATTTTTAAGAGGTGGTTCTTTTGAAAGTTATAAACAAAATCCTTTGCTTTCTATCTGTTTTAGTTCTTTTCGTTCCTGTTTTTTGTTTTAATGTTTCTGCTTATAATATTTCTGATTGTGATTTATATCCTACTTCAGAGTATGTACAATCTTGTGATTTTTCTTCTAATAAAGTATCTACTATGATTGAAAATATTATCAGTAGATATACTTTGACAAATACTGTAACTGATGCTATGAAAACTTACCCTAACTATATTTGCTATTACAATGGTAAATATTTTGAGTATGATATTTCTGTTCTTAGTCAGCTTGTTGATGCACAACTTCTCTCTATTCTTAATTCTTTATCTCCTGATGATACTTTTTATAGTTTTTCTTTTGTTGCTCTTTATGATTCAAGCAGTAGAATTGATACTTATTATTCATTATCTCCTATTTATATGACATATGATTCAGGTGTTTATCGTTCAGTTTCTGAAACTGGTATTGCGTTTCAAAGGTCACTTATAAAAAATAATAGTAAAGGTTTACTTAATTTATACTCATCTTCTACCTCATCTTATAAAGATTCTTGTTACTTTTCTTATTCCTCTGATTGTAATAGCTATTTAACTCCTACATTTGTTGGCGGTTCTACTGACTTTACTGCTGACTATCTTGTTTGTGATTATGATGATATTTCCTTTTTCAACTTTCTTCATGGTTCTACGCTTGACGGCATAACTACTTATCACTCTAATTATGATGATTTAGCGTATTCTGTTGATGTTAAATTATCACCTGTTTTTCAATATGATATGGATCGTTTTGATTCAACTACAAATCAATCTGATTATTTTAAATTAGAGATTACAAATAATTCATCTTCTGCCATTCAATGGTGTGCCGGAATCTATGGCAATGGCTTGCCTGATACTGGTAACTATTTAGATAATTCCTTTACTTCTTGGGCATATCTCTGTAATTCAACCTATTATGATATTGAATGTGTAGAGGATAAGGGTATTTTTAGGAATACATATACTTATTCTGGTGTTCTTAGAAAGGGCGCATCTGATATTCATTATTTAGGCTCTGGGGAAACCTTTTCTGATGTTATTTATTGGGAGAATGTTAATATACAAGCTAACACTGAGTATCATTTTTTTGTTAGTGCTGTTGTCACTTCTCTAAAATATGCAACAACTAATTTTGACCCTGTTTTTACAGAAGATACTTCTGATGGTGTTTCCAAAACTATTTTGGAAGATTCTTATTATGATACTATTCTGGAAAATGCAACAGGCTTTAGAAAACTTGAATCCGTTATATATAACGTTGCATTTAGTTGCCTTACTATGCCGGAATTTACCACTACTGTTCGTGGTGGCAATTGTTTACTTAATTCAAGTGCTAATGACCGTTATCAACAAACTAAAAATTATGAATCCTTTTCAGACCTTGACGGTACTAATGTTAGTGTAAATAAAAATTATACTGACCCCTCAGTACTTGCAAAAACCTTTAATCGCTCTGATGTTAATGTTGATATTGATAATATTAGTGCTGATGATGTTAGCAACTATATTTCTTATTCACAGGATTTCTTTAATTTATTAAAATCTGTGTTTGCAACGTTTCCGGCTTATATCTGGGCTTTAATCTGCTTTGGGCTTACTGGCTTAATTGTTATTGCAATTGTTAAGGCTCTTTTGTAAAGGTGGTACTTATGGAAGATTTTAAAATAATTATTTCTAAAGTTATTGAATTGCTTTCTATCGAAATCCCTGTTTTAGGCTATCGTTTTTCACTTCTTTCAATATTTCTTAGTTTAGCAATACTTTCTATTGCGATTGGAATTGTTGTCAAATTGTTCGGAGGTAATTAAAAATGGCACTATTAAAATTTGCCCTTGTTGTACTGTTGATACTCTTTGTAGTATCTGCTCTTTTTGGTCTTGTCGGTTTTCTTGTGGATATCGTCAGATATCCTCAAAAACATGACAAAGTAAAAATTATACCGTCAGCGGAAACACCAGATACAGGACAGTTAGAGGAAATAGAGGACGGCTTGATTCTTGATACAAAAATAAAGCCTGTGTCTTACAGCATTTTCGGAGGTGAAGAAGATGAATCCAGTAATTGAGTTACTGCAACAGTTAGGTTGTGACCTTACTGTTATTCCAACTAATGACTATGAACTGGCTGTTCTGATAATGAAGTTTATCTCTGCTTTCGGTCTTGTTGTCTTGTTCATGAAAATGATATTTACTGTTACACGTTCTTTTCTTAGGGGGCGTTTCTGATGATAAGATTGTTTATTTCATACATAAAAAATCTTCCTGTTCTTATTGCATACCTTACATATGATATGCTTACATATTTAAGGTTTCACGAAAATAAGCTTTTTTACGGTTGGGGTATACATTTGTTCACTGGAAAATTCGGACAGGGAAAAACTTGTCAAGCTGTCGCAGACGTTTATAGGCTTTGTGTCAGATATCCTCAGTTAACAGTCTTGACAAATATCCATCTTCAAAATTTCCCCGATACTACAAGAATTATACATCTTACTAACGTTGAAGATATCCTCAATGCCCCTAAAAATACAATTGTTCTGATTGATGAAATAGGCACACTTTTTAATTCTCGTGATTTCATAGGCGGTAAAAATAGTGTTCCTAAATCCCTTTTTCAGCATTTAAGTCAATGCAGAAAAAGAAAGATGATGATATACGGTACAGTTCAGCGCTATAATCTGCTTGATAAGCAGATTAGGGATATCTCAGCTACAGTTAGAGCTTGTAAGTGCTTTCCTCGTCATCCTTTCAGCCGTGCTATGCAGTCTATAACTTTCGATACTGACGAATATGAAATGTATCAGTTAAATCCTATGTACAATCCACGTCCTCTTGATGTACATTTTTCTATTCAGTCAAACCAGTACAGACTGCTATATGATACTTCTGCACTTGTTCAAGGTCTGCTTGAACTTGACTACTTATCTGATGAGGAAATATTGAGAAACAGGGGAGAAGATGTATCAATCTTCGGAGAACTTTCTAAAAAAGGGAAAAAGGCTATCCGAAACAGGAAACGGTTTTAGAGATTCGCCCCGACTGGCTGCCTTTAGGCTGTCGGGGCGAACAGGGTATAGCAGGGAAGTGATTAAATGTCTGACGTTACAAGTAAATCATGGTTTTGTGTATTTAACAATCCTCAAGAACATGGATATGATGGTACACCTAAAGAAATATGCCAAAAACTAAAGTCCGAATGGATAGGAGATTCTGAAACTCGTTCCGGCGCATGGGCTTATTGTATTTCTGCTTTTGGACTACATCATATACATATGGTTTTGGAAGATACTAAAACTATGCGCTTTAGCGCTATAAAAAAATCATACTGTAAAGGCATGCACTTTGAGCCAACAAAGGGCAATAAAACACAGGCAGATGATTATATTAATAAGCGTGGAAATTTTGAGGAAAAAGGCGAAACAATAGAGTATATCTGCTATCATGGAGAGATTAAGGGAGCACAGGGTAAGCGTTCTGACCTCTGTTCTCTTTATGATATGGTTCAAGACGGTTTTACTCCTGTCGATATTCTCCGAGAAAATCCAAACGCATACCGTTATAAATCTGCACTTAAAGAAATGTATTATCAAAAACGTTCTGATGAAACACCTGTTGTTCGTGATTTAAAAGTTTACTGGCACACAGGCGCAAGCGGTAGTGGAAAAAGCTATGAACGTGTACACCTTATAGAAAAGTATGGAGAAGATAATATATATTATCTTACTTCATTCAATTCCGGCGCATTTGATAATTATAACGGTCAGCCTATTTTGTGGATTGAAGATTTTAGAGGGGAATTTAAATTTCAAGAACTGCTCAGATATCTTGATGTTTACAAGGCTGAAATTCCTGCACGATACAGCAATGTAAAAGCGTTGTGGAATGAAGTACATATAACATCAGTACTTACACCACAGCAATGTTATAGTGAAATCTGCTCTAATCAGCACGATAGAATAGACCAGCTTTTGCGCCGTATTACAAGCCTTGTATATCACTATAAGTGCGGTGATGAATACTGTAAGCTTGAATTCTCTCCTCATACTGTCTATAAAGATATACTTACTTATGTTAATAATGTAAAAAAAATTCAAGAGGTATTAGGTCATTTAGATGAATTTGAAGATATATATAATATTGAAAGTGAGGAAATCTCAAATGACAAGAAATGAAATTATCTTCTCAATGTTCTGTACTCAGTATAACATTCTCAGAGGAAATATTGAGCAGATACAGCAGAATCTCAGATATAGAGAAGTTCACACAACTGATTGCCTTGAACTAATCATAGCAAAAGAAAAGTTTGAGTATCTCAGAGAAATGTCACAATGGATTTTTGCTGTTCTCAAAATCGACCAAGACGAATATTTTGAAAAGCTTTATGATGATTTCAAGAGAGAACAGAAAAAGAAAGAAATGTTTTGATAAAAAAAGAAACAGGTGATTACCCCTGTTTCATGTCCTCTTCAATAAGCTTGTTAATGTAGCCGTTCAGGCTCATTCCTTTGCTTTCTGCGTGCGCTCTGATTACGTCCCTTTGACCTTTCTTCACTTGTAAAGCTATACGGTCATATGCTTTAGCGTTGTATTTGTTTTTGGCTGTTGTTGCAGACTTTGGCATTATAACACATCCTTTCGCATATAATTATATCATATCTTTTCTACGTGTGCAAGTATACAAAATTCACAAATATAGGTGTGCAAGTTTGTTTATTTTACCACTTGATATAGGTGTGTACCTATGGTATAATATATACAGTAAAGGAAATAAGTGAAGTCAAGACAGAGGGTCTATAAACCTCAACCGCTTATCTGTGTTGGTCGAAAACTGGCGGTATAAAAAACAGAGTTAATCGACAATGACGTAGCTTTTGCAAGCTTGCGAACGTCAGTAAAAATAAATCTGGAAAGCTCCTTATTTCCTTATACTTTCATTTGAAAGGATTGATAAATATGACAATCAAGTATAGCGGAATCGTAGATAACGGAACAAGATGTGGAATCATCACTTATAAAAACGGTAAAGAAGATAAAAAAGCAGAAAAGGTAATTGAAGCAATTGAAAAATCTGGTTATCGTGTAGATTTAATCTGCTGTGATGATACAACCGAAGCATACTTCGGAGTATATGATAAAGACGAATATTTAGAAGTTAAGGAAATTTACATGGAAGCAAAAAGAATTAGATAGGATTGGCATAGATATAACTAAGCCGGAGCGTTAAACCTCCGGCAGAAAGTATATAAAAGTTGCGCAAATTGCGCAGATATGGTATAATAGAGTAAAAACAGCGTTATGAGGAGAGGAGAGAAAAAAACACGTTATTTCGCTAAATGCATTTTTTTGTGTAAAAGGTGCAAATCTGAGCGTTAAATTTCTATGTGCAGACAGTTAAATTTTCTTGACATTAAGTTTCAAATTATATATAATTATAGTGAAAGAATGTATGCACAGACATATCCCTGTGCTTCTTCTGAAAAGTTATTATTCCAAAAGGAGAATCCATTAAATGAAGATTAAAAGAATTCTTGCCGCACTTGCAGCTATGACCATGATGGCTGTAACTCTTACTGCCTGCGGCGGCAGCTCGGACAAGTCAGGCTCTGAGGCTTCAAGAACAAAGTCCGAGGACGATGTAAAGATTTCCGCTGACTCAGCTATCAACGAAGGAGATCCGGACATCTCAGGACAGACAATCAAGTGGCTCAGCTACTATGACGTTAACCCGACAGGCAATGACGACCGTTCAATCGCTCTTACACTCTTTGAGGACGTTTACGGCGGAAAGGTTGAATGGATCTTAACTACATACGAAACAAAGTATGACGATCTTGCAAACAGACTTTTAAGCGGCGACCCTGTTGATATGTTCCCTTATGAATGGGACGCAGTACCAAACGGCGTATACAAGAACCAGTATCAGCCGCTTGATGATTACATCAATCTTGACGACGAGCTCTGGGCAGACGTCAAGGGTCTTGCGAATAAAATGGAATACAAGGGCGCACACTATGTTATCCCCTACTGCATAAGCGACCCTGTATGTATCATGTACAGCAGACAGATGATGGAGGACGAAGGTCTTGACGATCCGTATGAGCTTTATCAGAAGGGTGAATGGGACTGGGATGCATTCATGTCAATGATGAAGAGCTTCGTAAACAACGCTGACGACGGCGAAACAAGATACGGCTGTACAGGCTGGTTCGGTCCGGCTATTGTTCAGTCAACAGGTCAGACAATCGTAAACTATGACGGAACCAGGTTTACAAACAACGTTATGAGCCCTGAGATCGAAAAGGCTGAGCTTATCCTTGAAGAAATCGCAAACACAAATCTCTACGACACAGCATGGCACAGCTATTTCCCGGATGACGGTTCATGCCTCTTCTACGGTATGGCTCCATGGGCGCTTTCAGAATCAAACGGCAAGAATCCTGATGCAGATATCTTCCTTGTACCGTTCCCGAAAATGCCGGGTTCAGATGAGTACTACCTCTGCTGCTCATTCGGTGCAAAGATGCTCGTTGCAAACTCAGACAAGGGCGACGCTGTTGCAGCTTACATCAAGTGCGAAAGAATCGCAGCTTCAGATGACCAGTACACAGCTGCTGCAAGAGAAAAGGCTCTTATCCCGACAGTTAACGCAAGCGGCGAAAAGACAAAGTATATAACAGAAGAACAGTGGGATATGTGGCAGTCACTTATAGACCCTGCAAATGTAACTCCTGTATTCGACTTCGGTAACGGTATGGGACCAAGAATGACTGACGAAACATACGATTACAACACAAGAGGCGTTATGAAGAACCTCACAGACGCTCTTATCACAAAGTATGAGGGCGCACCGTCAACATGGGCAGAACTCCGTGACGCATGGAAGGCTGTTATTGACGAGGAAATCGTAAAGTATAACTAATTTGAAAATATACGGCAGAGGGAATGTGTGAGCATTCCCTTTTTGCTTATTCCAAAGCCTAAAAACAACGGGCGACCAATGGTCGCCCCTACAAACAAATCCATTTTTCACGTCATCAGTAGGGGCGAGCATTGCTCGCCCGAATACTTGAAAATATTTTTTTCGACAGACAAAGGCTTTTATGTCTGATTAAAGGAGGTAAACCATGCTTTTTATTCATTATCCGAAATGCACAACCTGTCAGAAAGCGAAAAAATGGCTTGATTCCCATAATATTTCATACACCGAAAGAAACATAAAAGAGGAGAACCCGACTCTTGACGAGCTTTCAGAGTGGTATAAGGCGTCGGGACTGCCGCTGAAAAAATTCTTCAACACAAGCGGTATGCTTTACCGTGAAATGGGGTTAAAGGACAAGCTTGCTGATATGCCGGAGGAAGAACAGCTGAAACTTTTAGCCTCTGACGGAATGCTGGTAAAACGCCCGATTATCGTAAAGGGAGATACCGTCCTAACCGGTTTCAGAGAAAAGGAATGGGAGGGAAAGCTGATATAATGAATGCCTGCGATATCATTTTCAAAACAAGGCGAAAACAGCCGCTTAGCTATGACGAGATGAAGTGGTTTATTGACGGCTACGTTAAAGGCGATATACCGGATTATCAGATTTCCGCATGGCTTATGGCAGTCTGCTTTAACTCTCTTACCAGAGAGGAAACGAAAAATCTCACACTTATCATGAGGGATTCCGGAGAAACTGCCAACCTGTCCGCCGTTGGAGCTGTAACAGCCGACAAGCACAGCACAGGCGGTATCGGCGACAAGACAAGCCTTGTAATTGCGCCTGTATGCGCCGCCTGCGGACTTCATGTGCCTAAAATGTCGGGAAGAGGTCTGGGATTTACCGGCGGTACTATCGACAAGCTGGAAAGTATTCCGGGATTCAACGTAAGCATTGATTTTGACAAATATGTCGAAAACATCAGAACAGTCGGAACAGCTATAATATCCCAGAGCGGCAATCTTGTTCCGGCGGACAAAAAGCTTTATGCGCTGCGTGACGTGACCTCAACAGTTGACAGCATACCACTTATCTGTTCAAGCATTATGAGCAAAAAGCTTGCGACTGGTTCAGACTGCATTCTCCTTGACGTAAAAACCGGCAGCGGCGCATTCATGAAAAATACTGAGGACGCAAAGGCACTTGCTCAGCTTATGACAGAAGTCGGCAGGGACGCCGGAAAGAAATGCCGTGCGGTGATTACTGACATGAATCAGCCTCTCGGACACGCTGTGGGCAACGCTCTTGAAGTCATTGAGGCCGTGGAGATACTCAAAGGCAGTCAGAAAGACAGGCTCTATGAGCTTTGCATGGTTCTTACGTCAAATATGCTTGAACTTGCCGGTATGGGAAGTATTGAGGACTGTCGTAAGGCGGCGGAAAACGCCATCGAAAACGGCTCGGCACTTGAAAAATTCTGTGAAATGGTCAATGCACAGGGCGGCGACAGCAGTTTTATTGACGACTATTCATTATTGCCCCATGCTGCGCATAAGCTTGAAATATATGCCAGTGCAGACGGCTTTATCTCGGAGATAAACAGTGAGGATATCGGTTTTGCCGCACTTCTCACCGGTGCCGGACGCAGCACAAAGGAGGAGCAGATCGACCACTCTGCCGGAATAATCATGAACTGTGAAACGGGACAGCAGGTAAGCAGAAACGACCTTGTCATGACGCTTTATTCAGACAGTCAGCAAAAGCTGAAATCAGCCGCAGAAAGAGCGGAAAAAGCGTTTAAAATCACGCAGGAAAAACCGGAGAAGCTTCCGCTGGTTTATGATGTGATATAAACGCATAAATTTATGAAGGAATAATGCCTGTCCTGCAATTTATTTATGATTTGCAGGTATTTCGCAGATAAAACTATTGACATAACCGCTGAAAAAGTATAAAATTATAGTGAACGCAAAAAATTGCGTTCACTATAATTAACCGTGCATATCGGCTAATAGTAAACTAAAAAATCTTTTCGTTTACTATAAATAAACACGATATAAATTCAAAGCATAATATTTTATAAGGACGGAAAAATTATGCACAAAACAAAATTTGGTATTTCAATCGGCGCTCTGGGAGCGGTTATCTATTTTTCAGCACTCCTGGGCGGCTATATCCCTCTGTTTCTCCTTTCCGGATATATTTTCATTAAGGAAGACAGCAGCTGGCTCAAAAAAGCGGCGTTCAAGGCTATAGTGCTGATGCTTGTATTTTCCGGCTTAGGCGCTGTCATTGATATGCTCAACGAAATACTGGGTATCTTCAACAGCCTTTTCAGCTGGGATATGGAAATTCCGCTGGGTCTTGATTATGTTCTCAAAAATATAATCAGTATCTCAAAAACAGTACTTTTCACTATTCTGGGATTTAAAGCACTTGGACAGGGTGATATCCCGATTCAGACTATTGACAATGCTGTCTGCTGCGATTCAGATTCTGCGGCAGATATCAATAAAGAAATGACTGATTAACAGCATTTCGCAAAATAATTATAAAGGAGTAATTTAAAATGAGTTTTTTAGACAAGCTTAAGGATACTGCCGGAAGTGCCATGGCAGCTGTAAGTGACGCTGCAAAGGATGTTTCTGACAAGGGTAAGGAAATGACCGAAAAGGCAAGGCTCAACAAGGCAATCAAAGCTGAAGAAACAAAGATAAACAATCTTTACATGATAATCGGTCAGAAAGTATTTAATGAAAATGCAGCTGCACCGGCAGGATTTGAGGAGCAGTTCAACGGTATCAGAAATGCAAAAGCTGAAATAGAAAGACTCCAGAAGGATCTCAGCAGCGCGACTTCTGCTTCAGCCTGCCCTAAGTGCGGAGCTAAAGTTAATCCGGGTCAGCCATTCTGCCAGGGCTGCGGAACAAAGCTTACAGCTGACGCTGCACCTGCACAGCCGGCTCAGACAGCACCGGTTCAGCCAACACCAGTTCAGGCACAGCCGGTTCAGGCAGAAGTTGCTGAAACTGAAAAAGCAGAATAAAATAATCTGTAAACACAAAAAGCACTGCGGTATGATTTATACCACAGTGCATTTTTTTATGAAACAACAACGTAATTATCCGCAGCAGTTTCCTTTGTAGCGTGTTCAGTTACGTTTGTAACTTTTACTCTGAGCGGTCTTGCGCCCATGTTAATTTCGATTATATCCCCGACTTTAACGTCATATGACGCCCTTGCAATCTTATCATTTACAATGACCTTTCCGGCGTCACACGCCTCATTGGCAACAGTCCTGCGCTTTATAAGACGGGTTATTTTCAGATATTTGTCAAGCCGCATAAACGGATTTCCCCTTTCATAAACAAAAACGGCAGAGCCGGAAACTCTGCCGTGATTTTAAGCATAAACGTCGATTAAGCGTTTACAGCGTCCTTGAGAGCCTTACCAGCCTTGAATGCAGGAGCCTTCTTTGCAGGAACTGTAATTGTTTCGCCTGTCTGTGGGTTCTTGGACTGCTTTTCTTTTCTGTCACGAACCTCAAATGTACCAAAACCAACGATCTGTACCTTGTCGCCGTTTACCAGAGCTTCTGTAATTGTAGAAACTACAGCTGAAAATGCCTTTTCAGCGTCCTTCTTTGTTAATTCACTTTTTTCTGCGATCTGATTAATTAATTCTGCCTTAGTCATTTTTATACCTCCAAAATTCTTTTGAACTTAATAAACAGTTCTTTAAAGTTATTATTGAGCCTGATTTTTAACTTTATTCCAGTAAACATCAAGCTTGTCTATGCCAAGAGCCTTCATATCGGCTCCGTCAAGCCTTACTAAATCTTCGGTTGCGGCAAACCTTTCAATAAACTTTTCCGTTGCCCGTGTCATAGCCTCCTCGGCGTCGATTCCAAGATGTCTTGCTGTGTTGACGCATGAGAAAAGCAGGTCGCCGAATTCCTCGAAAATTTCCTCTTTTTTTCCGGATTTTACTGCCTCTTCAAGTTCAGCAGTTTCCGCCTTTATGCACTCAATGGTCTCATCGGCATTCTTAAAGTCCATGCCGGCTCTCATAGCCCTTTTGCCTACTTTCTGAGCACGCATAAGCGCCGGAAGCGACTGTGCAACCGATGTCAGCGTTTCGGTATAGCTTGTCTGTCCCTTGGTTTCCTTTTTAATGCTGTCCCAGTTTTTGAGAACCTCGCCGGAATCCGAAACAGTAACATCACCGAAAACATGAGGATGTCTTATAATAAGCTTCTGACAAAGCTCGTCACAGATATCGTCAAAATCAAAGCTTTCCTTTTCCTCTTCAATACGGCAGTGGAAAACAACCTGCAGGAGAACGTCCCCAAGCTCTTCTCTGAGCAGCTCCGTATCGTCAAGGTCGATAGCCTCGACAGCCTCGTAAACTTCTTCTATGAAGTCGTTTCTGATCGACTGATGATTTTGTTCCCTGTCCCACGGGCAGCCGTCCGGACAGCGGAGAATCGCCATGATCTCACGCAGATCATTAATATCATAATGTTCCTTGCGCTGAAATTCTACCATAACATCACCCTGTTTTTCTGACAATTTATATAGTACATTAAAATCGGGAAAAAAGCAATAGTTTTTTACAAGTTTGTAAAAAAGATTGAAAACTAATGTTTTTTTATATGAATTTCTGTTAAATTTCCTCTTTTTAAAACCTGTGCGGACAGGTTCTTAATCAGTCATTCACATTTCCGCTGCTTACTCCGGCAGCCTGATCCTTCATCTGAGCGATTCTCAGCTGAGCCATAACACGCTGATACATATTGAAAATCTTTCTCTTTGATTCGTCTTCCTTGGCGATAGCATTAGGAATAATCTCTGTCATGTAAACGCCGTTTTTGGTAAGGAAGTAAACATAGTTCTTGCCGGCAACAGGCATATCAAACTTTGTTGTCTTTGTACAGCAGTCAAGACAGTCATTTGCAAGTCTGATAAAGTCAAAAGACGCCTGTGCAACTCCTCTGTAACGTGCAGCAGCGTTGATATACTCGCCGCCCAGGTTGAAGTAAAGATTTGCAGAGCCGTTGATAAAGCATACCAGTGACGCTAAAACTGTAGGCGACATAGGCATATCAATTACAGCGCCGTAAACGTCATTAGGACCGATTTCCTTTTTAAACGGTGCAGCCGGGAAAGTCAGAGCCTTTCCTCTTGAAACTATATATTTCTGTGATGTTGTGTATCTGTCAAGAACAGAGCGTTTTTTTGCCATTTTAATCTCCTTTCACCGCATATTCTGCGGGACCGCCTTTTACGGCGGGCGGTGCGCCTTGTTAGTTTTAAGATTATTTTATTAGTCAAGCATATCCTTTGTCATGCCGCCGAGTATCTCAATTCCCTTTACGATCTGCTCGTCTGTCGGGGTTGAGAAGTTAAGACGGAATGAATTTGTCCTGTCACTTTCGTTTATCATGAAAGCAGTACCCGGAACAACTGCGATTTTGTAATCCTTAACAGCCTTTGTGCAGAATCCCATCATGTCGCTGCCCTCCGGAAGTGTTGCCCAGATAAACAGACCGCCCTCGGGACGTGTGTATGTCACCTTTTTCGAGAAATACTTGTCCATGTTTTCAAGCATAAGACCGCATTTTCTCTTGTAGATAAGGCGCAGGTTCTTAAAATGCTCGTCAAGGTCGCATTCAGTTAAGAATCTGTAGCAGATAAGCTGCGGCCAGATACTTGTGTGAACGTCGGACACCTGCTTGCAGACTACCATCTTCTGGAATATATCCTTAGGAGCACAGGCATAGCCCACACGAAGTCCCGGTGCAAGAATCTTTGAAAAACTTCCCACATAGATAACTCTGTTTTCAGTATCCAGGCTCTTGATTGTCGGAACGTTCTCTCCGGCAAACCTCAGATCGCCGTAAGGGTTATCCTCAATGATGATACCGTTGTATTTGCAGGCAAGCTCGTATATGCCCTTTCTCTTTTCAGCGGACATTGTAGAGCCTGTCGGGTTCTGAAAATTGGGTATAACGTAAATGACTTTCTGTCCGGATGCGTTTTTAAGCACTTCCTCAAGGACGTCCAGCTTCATGCCTCCCTCTTCCTGTTCAACGCCCACAAGGTTTACGTTGTAGGAACGGAAAGCGTTGAGAGAACCGATAAAGCTCGGCGCCTCAGCGATAAGTGTATCACCCTCGTTGCATAGCACCTTGCAGGCAAGCTCAATGGCCTGCTGTGCGCCCGATGTGATGATAAGGTCGTCATTATCACTGTTAAAGCAGCCTTTAGCCGCCATTCTCTCCTTTAAAGTATCTCTCAGCGGCAGATATCCCTCAGAAATGTTATACTGCAAAGCAAGTATCGGGTCATTTTTAAGAATATCAGCTGATATTCTTCCGACTTCTTCTGTCGGAAATGCCTCCGGTGCAGGATTTCCGGCTGCAAAGGAAATGACCTCCGGGTCGGCAGTAAACTTCAGAATTTCTCTGATAGCCGACGCCTGAAGTCCGGAAACCTTTTCTGAAAATTTATAATTCATTTTAAATGCAACGCCTTTCATAACTAAAAATATAACTGCATATAATTATAACACATATTCAAAGATGTATCAATATGATTTACAACAATTCTTCAAATCATTATGCAATTTCAACAAATTGAAAATATTAATTTTTAGCAATAAAACAATAAACAAAGGAGTACCAGCTTGAAAAATCAAAGCTTCCTCAAAGGCTCTGTGATACTGATTGCCTCTGCCGTTATAGCCAAAGCGGTGGGGGCGCTTTTCAAGATACCGCTGACCAATATGCTGGGCGGCCTCGGAATGAGCTATTTCAGCTGTGCATACGGTCTTTTTCTTCCGGTCTATGCCCTTACAGCAACCGGTCTTACAACGGCTGTGGCAAAACTTACCGCCGAAAACTGCGCATTCAGCAACTACAAAAATGCGGCAAAAATACGCCGTATCTCACTCCTCTTGTTCTCCGCCGTAGGTACTGCAGGAACGCTGCTGATACTTCTTCTTGCAGTACCCTTTGCCGGAAAGATAGCCGCCTGTCCAAAGGCGTGGCTTTCTGTCATGATGATTGCGCCCTCCGTGCTTTTCGGGTGTATTACGGCGGTCTACAGGGGCTGCTGGGAGGGTATGCGCAATATGTACCCCACAGCGCTTTCGCAGGTGGTGGAGGCTGTTGTAAGGCTTGCCGCCGGACTTGCTCTCTGTTCATGGGTACTCTCAAACGAGCAGACAGTTTTGCAGTATCTCCCCGACGGTATCGACATAACCGCCGCCGCATCAGCCGCCGCCGTCTTAGGCATAACCCTTTCAACCCTTGCAGGGACGCTATTTCTGTACATAAGAGGGACAGGGCTTGAAAAGAGTTCTCCCCTGCTTAAATCCGGCAGAGAGCAAAGCGGACGGCAGATTATAAAGTCGCTTTTTGCAGTGCTTGTACCGGTTGCGCTGGGGTCAATAGTCACCAATCTTACCTCCCTTATCGACCTTGCAACCATTATCCGCTGTCTTGACAAGGCGGCGGTTCTGTCACCGGACTATTTCTACGAAAACTTCGGTTTAAGCGGTATTTCGCAGGTTGAAATTTCCGAGTTTATTTACGGCTCGTTTACCGGTCTTGCGGTAACCGTTTTCAACCTTGTTCCGTCTGTAACAAATATGTTCGGCAAGGGAATACTTCCCAGTCTTGCGCAGGCATGGACAAGGAGCGACAGGAACGAGTCTGAACGGCTTTCACGGAGTGTTCTGAAAGCTACCGCCTTTCTCGCAGTCCCTTCCGGAATCGGGATAACCGTTCTGTCAAAGGAGATACTGCTGTTTCTTTATCCGGACAGAGTGGCAGAATGTACCGTTTCAGCTGAAAGTCTGGGATTTCTGGGTATAGGCGTGATTTTTCTTGCGCTGTCCTTTCCGCTTTTCAGTATGTTTCAGGCTATCGGCAAGGCTGACCTGCCTGTCAAACTGATGGCAGTCGGGGTAATAGTAAAATTTGCCGGAAATATGCTGCTGATACCAATACCGTCAGTCAACGTGTCCGGTGCCGCCATAGCCACACTTCTATGCTATTTTGTGATATTTATATTATCTGTATTTTTCTACTGCAAATATACGGGAATCAGAATAAAAATCTTTTCGCTGTTGTTTCCTTCGGTATTATCCGGCATATTCTGCGGTGTTACAGCAAGGGCAGTATATTCGGCGCTGCCCCTTGAAAACCACCTTGCACTCCCCCTTGCAATATTTGCCGGAGGGGTGGTTTATCTTATTGTATCGGCGGTTACGGGTAATGCAAAGGAACTGAGATAAAAAATAACGGGCGACCAATGGTCGCCCATACAATTAATTCATATTTATCTCATTTCCTGTCAGCAATCTGAACTCGTCTGATAAACAGATAAGAAACCGCAAGCAGTACCAGTCCGCCGATAGTCATTGTAACCGACATATGACTAAAGCTCTCACCGACAAAGTTCATAAATGACGCAAGCTTTCTTGTAATAAATAAATCAAACAATGCATAATCCACAAAAGGTATAACAATAAATCCAAAAATATATATCGCCGCCGGTATTACAAATTTCATGACCTTATTCAAACGATAGACAACCGCACCGATAAGCAGACCGACTGAAAGTGCCATAAATTCAAATGAAAACTGCATAACAAATTCTTTTAAATAATCTGTCAGCCCGGGGACTTCACCGTTTGACATGAAAAGCTGTTCAAACGTGGAATCATATATGAACCCATCGATAATGCTCTCGTAAGCATTTCCAAGTACGCAGTAAAGAGTGTCTACACATGAACCTGTCAGCGCAAACAGTACAAATGCAATTGCCTCGCTGATAAAATAGGTTTTTCTTGAAACTCCGTTCTGGATACTCATGGAAATGTTTTCACGATAGCTTATTATTCCTATGATCAGCATAAAAATTATTGTGGAAAATTCCATTCCGCCTAACATACCGTCACCGTCCGTAGCAACTGCAAGTATCATTCCCAGATGAATAACAAGCAGAATGGCTCCGGCAAAACCAAGATAGCCTTTAATAAAATCGTTCATCAGATATTTTACCATACTCTTTATCTTCATAACCCTCTTCCTCCCTCTCACGAATTTGTAAGCTGTACAAACAGCTTCTGCAGGTCCATTGCCGAAACTTCAAGACCGTCCGGGACTTCGTTTTTGTCCACCTTGCCAAGCACATAAGCAGTTTTCAGACCGCCGATTGAATCAGTGCCGATAACCTCTCTGCCCTTTATAAACTCATCAACTGCTCCGGCAGCGCCAGAAATAGTGAAACCTGTTTCAAGGAGCGAATCCCTCGTCTGATTTCTTATAACCTCGCCGTTTTTGATTATCACAACGTCCTCGATAACCGTTGAAACTTCCTCGATAAGGTGTGTTGAAATAACACAGCAGAACGGATTTTCAGCGTACTTTTCTATCAGACAGCGGTAGAAAAGGTCACGGTGATTGGCGTCAAGACCTAAAACCGGCTCGTCAAGGAACACATAAGGAGCGTTTACCGACAGCGCAATGATTATCTTGAAAATTGAGTTGTAGCCTGTTGAAAGTGAACGGGTATTCTTGTTTACGTTCAGTCCGAATTCCTTTGCAAGCCTGTTTGCGTACTCAACGTCAAAATCCGGATAAAACTCCTTGGTCCACTTAAACGCCTTTTTGATTTTAAGCTTCGGCGGATAAAGATTGCTCTCGCTCATAAGGTAAATTTTTGAAAGCGCTTTGTCGTTTTCCATTGCGTTTTCGCCGTCAACAGTAACGCTGCCGGAATTGCTGAAAATTCTGTTTGATATGATTTTCAGCAAAGTGGACTTGCCAGCGCCGTTTCTGCCAAGCAGTCCGTAAATCTTGTTTTCCTCAAACGTGAGGTTTATGTTGTTGAGCGCTCTTGTGTTTTTGTAGTCCTTTGTAACGCCCCTGACTTCAATACAGTTCATGTCTTACTCTCCTTTAAGCATATCTATGATTTCTTCTTTTGTAATACCAAGTCTGCCCGCCTCGGCAAGCATTTTTTTGATGTAGCTTTCAAAAAATGCGTCACGCCTTTTCTTTGCAAGCTTTTCCTTTGAGCCTTCCGCTACAAACATACCCACACCTCTTTTTTTATAAACAATGCCGCTGTCCACAAGAATATTTATGCCTTTGAGCGCAGTAGCCGGATTTATTTTATACATGACCGAAAATTCTGTTATTGAGGGTATTCTGCTTTCTTCCGGAAATGCACCGGTCAGTATACCGTCCTCTATTCCCTCTGCTATCTGCACGAAAATCGGCTTTTCATTTTCAAATTCCACTTAGGTTATTACGCCTCCTTTCATATCGGTTAGTTAGTAGACTAATTAACCACAACTGTATAATACCACATAATAAAAAAATTGTCAAGGGGTTTTCAAAAAAATTCCGAAAAAAATCGGGCGCCCAGTGGTCACTCGTAAAATACCTGAAAGCAAACAAAAAGACCGGACATAAAGTCCGGTCTTTAATAAATCATTATTCAGCAGGTCTTATGCAAGAAGAGCCTTTGCAATTTCGATTGCATCGTAAAGGTTAATTACACCGTCGCCTGTGATATCAGCAACCTTCTGCTGTTCAGCTGTAAGCTTTGCTATACCCATAATGTCCTTGCAGATTGCAATTGCGTCATAGAGGTCAAGCTTGCCGTTGCCTGTTACATCACCCATAACAGTAGGTAATGTTGTGATGTAGTCGAATGTTCTGTTATACTTGATAGCATAGTCATAAGCAGTTGACTTTTCAGCAACGTGCATTTTTGTGCCTGAATAAATTGTGTTTGCACTGTCATAAATTGCACATGAAGAATTCGCAATTGTGATATCAGTCAGATTTGCACAGTTGTAGAATGCTGCGTAACCAATGCTTGTTACACTTGCAGGAACAATAACAGTAGGAATCTTTGTACCTGCAAAAGCGTAATCACCAATGCTTGTCAATGATTCAGCAAGTGAAAGCTGTGAAAGTGATGTACAGCCGCTGAATGCGTATGCACCGATTGTCTTTACGCCTGATGGGATTGATGCGGAAATAACGAATGTCTTGTCCTGGAATGCACGGTCAGCAATACCCTTTGTACCGTTCTTGATGTTTACAGCAAGGTTTTCGTTGCTGTCGAGGCAGTTTACAACCCATGTATCAATGTAGATCTCAGGACCTGTCTGGTTGCTGTAATCACTTGTGTATTTGAATGCGTCAACGCCGATAGATGTAACACTGTCAGGAATCTTGATTCCCTTGAGTGATTTGCAGTTATAGAAAGCATTTGCACCAATAGAGGTTACAGTTGAAGCAATTGAAACTTTAAGCAGGCTTGTACAGTCAGCAAACGCATTGCTGCCGATAGTCTTTACGCCGCCAGTAACACTTACTTCTCTGATATCTGAGTTTTTTGCAAATGCAGAATCACCGATAGTTACAACTGAACTCGGGATAGAAATTGTTTCAAGACCCTTGTTGTAGAATGTGGAATCTGCAATACCTGTCGTACCGCTCTTGATTTCAACAGCTGTTTTAGAATCACTCTGTACAGCCCAGTTGTTTACATAGTAAACAGGACCAGACTGATTGTTTACAATATATGTATCTCTGAATGCTGAAGCTCCCACGCTCTTAACGCTGTCAGGAATCTTAACACTCTGAAGATCTGTACATCCATAGAATGCGTAATCTCCGATTGTTGTTATGCCTTCAGAAATGATAACCTGTGAAAGATCTGTACATCCTTCAAATGCACTGTCAGCAATAACAGTTACAGGAATATCAAGAATTTCCTCAGGAATTGTAACAGCTGTTGCAGCAGCATCACAGTCAGTAATCTCAACGTGATCGTCATATGAAACATAAGTCATGTCGCCTACAGTACCGCTTGCAGCTGATACTCCGATTGATAATGCAGCTGTACAAACTGTAAAAGTACAAACTGCTGATGTTATAACACCTAAAATGCGCTTTGTAATTTTCAAAATTAGCATCTCCCTTATAATATTTGTATTTTATTACAATAACATTATACCATATTTTAAGGCAAATTCAAGTAAATATTTTATAAACAACTTCCCACAATATTGTGTAATATGCGCAAAAACGCTGCTTTCGTTTTGTGAAAACAGCGCTGTAAAATATTTATTTGTCAGAATCAATAAGATTCCAGTAGCCTCTGAGGTATACACAGCCGGATATAACTGTCAGTCCGGCGGATATCCAGACAAGTGCCTGTATTGCAATGTCAGTTACTTTCTGTATTCCTCCCGCCGCAAATCCGAACCAGTCAAAATCTCCGGAAACAGCAAGGTTAACAAGTATCACAACAATGGTGACCATTGTAAACGCCGTTTTCAGCTTTCCGGAAAATCCGGCGGCAACAACTATTCCGCTGTCCGCCGCAAGCAGACGAAGCCCCGAAACCATAAATTCCCTTGCAACAATTATGATAACCGGTATCGAGCCGATTATATCAAGTTCAATAAACGCTATAAGCGCTGATATCACAAGCACCTTGTCAGCTAACGGGTCGAGAAATTTGCCGAAGTTAGTAACAAGACCATTCTTTCTTGCAATGTGACCGTCAAGAGCGTCGGTAACAGACGCCCCAACAAACACGATAAGCGCAAGTGTGAAATTAAGCGGTATAGCCTTTACGAACAAAAGCACCAGAAAAACCGGTACTAAAACTGCTCTCAGCAGCGTCAGCTTATTTGGAAGATTCATCGGCAATCACCTCTCCAATCAAGTCATAATCAAGAGTATCCGTAATTTTTATGTTTACATACTGACCGATGTCAAGCCTTTCTTCTCCTGCAAAGAACACCTTTCCGTCAATATCGGGAGCGTCGCCCCTTGTACGACCGAACCAACATTCAGCCCACTTGTCAAAGCCTTCAACAACAGCCTCCATGACCTTGCCGATACATTCCTCATTTTTGCGGCTGTGTATCAGCTGCTGCTGTTCCATGATAATGTCGGCTCTGTGCGCCCTTACTTCCTCATCGACCTGGTCTGCCATCTCTCCGGCAACAGTTCCCTCCTCCTGTGAATAAGGGAAACAGCCGAGCCTGTCAAACTGGGCATCCTTTACAAATTCCGCAAGACCGTTGAACTGCTCCTCGGTTTCTCCCGGGAAACCGGTGATAAGCGTTGTTCTCAGAACGATTCCCGGAACCTTTGCTCGTATCTTCTCAATCAGCTCTCTCAGCTGCTTTTCATCACCGCTTCTGTTCATCTCATAGAGGACAGCGCCGTTGCAGTGCTGGATTGGTATATCCATATATTTCACGATTTTCGGCTCTTTTGCGATAACGTCAAGCAGACGGTCTGTGATTCTCTCCGGATAGCAGTAAAGCACTCTTATCCATCTGAAACCGTCAATTTTGCAGAGTTCCTCCAGCAGCTCCGGCAGCTTTGATTCGCCGTATAAGTCCTCGCCGTAGCGTGTTGTGTCCTGCGCAATAACAATCAGCTCGGTAACGCCGTTTTCAGCAAGCCACCTTGCCTCCTTTAAAGCGTCCTCCATAGGAACACTTCTGAAACGACCTCTTATCTGAGGAATTGCACAGTAGGAACAGCAGTTGTCGCAGCCCTCCGCAACTTTAAGGTACGCAAAAAACGGCAGAGTTGAAATGATTCTTCCGCCTGTCACCGGCAGCTTTTCCTTTGGTGCAAAGTCAACCACACGTTCATTTGCAAGAACGTGGTCGATAACATCAATGATATCCTCCTGATTGCCGATACCGATAACAGCGTCAGCCTCCGGAAAAAGCTCTGCCGCTTCTTCCTTGTATCTCTCGGAAAGACAGCCTGTTATGATTATTTTTTTGATAGTACCCTCAGCTTTGAGTTTTCCCAGTTCAATTATAGTTTCAATTGCCTCCTCCTTTGCTGACTGTATAAATCCGCAGGTGTTGACAACTGCAATGTCAGAAAGCCCCGGTTCTGTCACAAGCTCATAGCCTCTCTGTCTGAGCTTGTAAAGCATTCTTTCAGAGTCCACAAGGTTTTTGGAGCAGCCAAGTGAAACAAGTCCGATTTTAATAGGCATATGCTTTATCTCCTTTATCATTCTTCAAGGTATTCTTTTACTGCACTGTTTATATCGTCAAAGTCATATCCCATTCTTGCAAGGGCGTTTTTCACCTTTGCAATGGATTTTGTGTCCTCAGGGTCTTCAAGATACCCTGCGTATTTCTTTTCTATAACAGACATAAGCCGCTCGTAAAGGCCTTCCATTTCGCTTTCAATAGCGTTTTCTGCAATCTCCCCGCGGACTCCCCTTTTGTAAAGCTCCTGCCTTACTCTCCTCGGACCGTAGCACTTGCACACCATATAGCTGTAAACTATTTCGTTGGCATAGCTGCGGTCGTTGATATATCCTCTTTCAGCCATATCGTTCGCAACTGCAAAACATATCCTGTCCGGATAATTTTTCTGCAGCTTTTCAAAAAGCTGGATATAGGAATAATCCCTTTCATTGATAAGGTGCATGGCTCTGCGTGTGGCACGTCTTAAATCAGAGGAATAAAGGACTTCGGTCAGCGTATCGTCTTCAATCTCGCTGTCCGCCTTCAGACCGAATTTTTCGATAATGTCCCTGTGAAGATATACCCTCTTGCTGCTGTCAATTATAACGCAGAAGGTCTCACCCTTATATTTTTCAATAGAATCAATATGCATAATTACTCATCATCCGCCGGTGTAAATTCTTCAAAATCGTCCTCAGCATTAACAACAGGGTCTATCTCGCCCATGTCGCCCATATCACCCATATCAGCACTACCGCCGTTAGCCGCCGCCTCAGCTGCCTCCTCAAGCTTGGTCTTTTCCTTTGAAGCCTTGGTCACAGCCATAAGAGCGTCCTTGTTTTCAAGAACCTTTTCTTCGATTTCTTTCATAAGTTCCGGATTTTCTTCAAGCGCCTTCTTAACGTTGTCACGTCCCTGGCCAAGCTTGTTGCCGTTGTAGCTGAACCATGCGCCGCTTTTCTTGATAACGTCAAGCTCGACCGCCATATCAAGCACCTCGCCTGTTCTTGAAATACCCTTGCCGAAGATAATGTCAAATTCACATTCCTTAAAAGGCGGTGCGACCTTGTTTTTCTTTATCTTTATCTTTGTCCTCGAACCGATAGGCTCTGTACCGTTCTTGATAGCCTCGCCCTTTCTTACGTCAATGATTACCGACGCATAGAATTTCAGCGCACGTCCGCCCGGCGTTGTTTCCGGATTGCCGTACATAACACCGATTTTCTCACGAATCTGGTTTATGAATATGGCAACGCAGTTGGTTTTTGAAAGCAGCGGAGTAAGCTTTCTCATAGCCTGTGACATAAGTCTTGCCAGCTGACCGACGTTTGAATCACCCATATTGCCGTCAATTTCCGCTTTTGTAGTCAGCGCCGCAACGGAGTCCAGGACAACAACATCAATAGCGCCCGAACGAACCAGCGCCTCCATGATTTCAAGCGCCTGTTCACCGCTGTCCGGCTGGGAAACCAGCAGATTGTCAACGTCAACACCCAGTGCCGCAGCGTAGGTCGGGTCAAGAGCGTGTTCAACGTCCACAAAGGCAACCTCTCCGCCCATTTTCTGAGCCTCTGCGATAATGTGCAGGGCAACAGTTGTTTTACCGGAGCTTTCCGGACCGTAAAGTTCAACAATTCTTCCTCTCGGGACACCGCCGATACCCAGAGCCATGTCAAGACCCATAGAACCTGTCGGGATAGCGTCAACCTGCATTGTCTGGTTAGCGCCAAGCTTTATGACTGCGCCCTTTCCGAAGTTCTTTTCTATCTGTGCGATTGCTCCTGCAAGCGCCTTCTTCTTTTCTTCCTTGGTTGTGGGAAGCTGTACAAGCTTTCCCTTTTTCTTCAATTCAGCCTTTGCCATATGAACTCCTTTTCTGCCGTACCAATTATTGCTCCCCCAAATATTATCGAAGCAACAGGTACTAAGCCTTTTCACCTCTGACCACCCGTATTATTCCGGGTATATCCTTTATAAACTCTGTGTTAACAAGATTATTTTCTGTCATTATCTTCCGGACGTCTTCTTCCTGTCCCATGCCAATCTCATAGGCAAGCACACCGCCGGAATTAAGCTGTCTGCTCCATATACGGGTTATTTCCCTGTAAAACTTCAGACCGTCCCCGCCGCCGAAAAGCGCCTCCTCCGGTTCAAAGGAAACTTCTTTCTGGAGTGACTTCATGTCATCTGCCGTAAGATAAGGCGGATTGCAGACGATAATATCAAAGTTTCCGAGCTTCTGCGCCGTACTTTCGCTTAAAACGTCCGCCTCAATTACGGTAATATCCGCATTGTTAAGCTTTATATTCTTATTGAGATAGCCTGTTGCCCTCTCCGATTTTTCCAGTGCATACACTTCAGCGTTTTTCACATTTGCCTTTACCGCACAGGCAATACAGCCGCTGCCGCTGCAAAGGTCGATTATCCTCGGAGCGTCAGATTTTCCGGCTGCGCTTATGACCGTTTCAACAAGTGTTTCGGTGTCCTGCCTGGGTATAAGCACACCCTTTCCCACATAAAAGGGCAGTCCGAAAAACTCCCATTCTCCCAAAAGATATTGCAGAGGCTCTCCGGTAATTCGCCGGTATGCAATACTGTCGGCATAGTTTACCTGCTCAGCCGTTGCCGGTGTTTTTTCAAGCAGCAATGAGTTAAGCTTTCTTTTAAAGATATGCTCCACTACGCACATTGCCTCAAACTGCGGACTTTCCAGAGAATTCTGCTCAAAGATACTTTTTATGTGAAAATAAAGCTGAGGGGCTGTCACCATCTGTCCTCCTCAAGATTTTCAGGAATACACGGCTTTATAGCCTCGATAGCAACTTCAATCTGCTTGTCGTCCGGTTCTTTTGTTGTCAGACGCTGTATGTAAAGTCCCGGCGCTGAAATTATCCTTGTGAAAAGATTGTCATAGCGTCCGGCGATTCGTATAAGCTCATATGAAATCCCCACCATTACCGGCAGCAGCACCAGGCTTGAAATAACTCTCTGCCATACAACCGTAAACGGAACAACACACATAACCAGTATACTGATAATAAGTGTAATAAAGAGAAAGCTTGTTCCGCATCTCGGGTGAAAACGCCTTTGCTTTTTAACATTTTCAACAGTCAGTTCAAGACCTGCTTCAAGGCAGGCTATAGTTTTATGCTCCGCACCGTGATATTCGTATGTACGCCTTAAATCCTTCATTAAAGCAGTACAGCCGAGGTACGCAATAAAAATCACGATTTTGATGATACCCTCTGAAAAAGAACGCAGTACCCTGTTTCCTGTCAGAGTATCTGAAAAACTAACAAGCCATTTCGGCAGAAAGACAAAAAGTCCAATAGCAAGAGCCATGCCGAGAATCATAGCAATGGTCATGATTATATTCATAACTTTTTCAGTAAGCTTTTCGTCTACATCTTCAAGTTCTTCATCGTCTATCTGCTTTTCAGCGGATTTCATAAGACAGCGGTAGCCCTCTTTCATGGAGCTGATAAAGTTGAAAATACCCCTTATCAGCGGAGCTTTTCTGTACCACGCAGTAACCGGTTTTTTGTCCCACACTTCAAGGTCTATCGTTCCGTTTGGCAGACGGCAAGCCATTGCGCCCTTGTGTACGCCGTTCATCATAATGCCTTCAATAAGCGCCTGTCCGCCGATTTTTGATTTATATGATGCTTTCTGTTCACTCATAGTCAAGTGCCTTTCTGTCCGTAAATCAGGACTGTTTTTTGTCATCAGCCTTATGAGTCGGAATGGTAATTGTAACCTTTGTGCCCTTACCCTCTTCACTTTCAACATCAAGAGTTCCGCCGTGCATGGAAATAATTTCGTCCGCAACCGCAAGGCCGATACCGGAGCCTTTTTTCGTATGATTTGCCTTGTAAAACTTGGTTTTTATCTTAGGCAGGTCGGATTTTTTAATGCCGCACCCGTTGTCCTCAATAGTTACCCTGATATCCCCGTTTTCCGTTTCAGCGGCAATAATTTTTACCACACCGCCTGTGTTGGAATATTTGATGGCATTATCTATGATATTGATGAAAACCTGTCTTATCCTGTTTTTGTCACCGTAAACAAAAGGCAGCATTTCAGGTTCTTCATAGATAATGGTGACATTTTCACTTCTTGCTTTTTCAGCATATATCAGCACGGCGTCCCCAAGCTCCGCAAGAATATCCATTGTGTCCTGCTGGAGTGAGAAGTGACCGCTCTGCATTCTTGAAAAGTCCAGCAGCTCCTCAACCATTCTCGAAAGCCTTTCGGTTTCGTTGGTGATTACCCTTATACCCTTTCCGGTTATAACAGGGTCACGCTCTGCCCATATAGTTTCCGCCCAGCCTTTTATGGCGGTAAGAGGCGTTCGCAGTTCGTGGGAAACAGATGAAATAAACTCGTTTTTCATGGTGTCTGCACTGGAAAGCTCGTCTGCCATGTGGTTTATCGCCGTGCAAAGCTCGCCTATCTCGTCATTGCTGTCGTTCTGTATTCTCACGGAGAAGTCGCCCTTTGCAAACTTCGCCGCCGTTGCGCTTATCTGCTGGACAGGCTTTACGATTGAATTTATAAAATAAAATCCGGTAAACGCCATAAGCAGAAGTATGGCGATGCATACAGCCGTCATTATAACAATAAGTCCGGTTATAGCGTCATCTATTTCAGAAAGGGAAATTACCACTCTGAATGCGCTGTATTCAGTATTCATTCCGGCGATGGAGTATGTGACCGCCATGATTTTTTCGCCGTTCCCCTGCTTGCCTGTGTAAAAGCCATAATTATCCTCGCTTTTTACTGCCTCCTCGTAATCCGTCATAACCGTGTCGGAATCGGGAGAAAATCCGGAGGAGGTCAGCGCAATATGCCCTCTGGAGTTTATTGCCATAAGCTCCATTTTGTCCTTTTCCGAGAAATTTTCCAGCATATTTCTGACTTCCGACGAAAAATTCACGCCTGAATCGTCGGCATAAAGGGAAAGTATACCTGTAACAGCGTTAAGCTTTGAAACAAGATACTGTCTGGCGGAGCTGTAATAATAATTCTGAGCGACATAGATAAACACCATCTCGATTATCAGAAGTATCATAAGAACAACGCCCAGATTATTTACAAGCCAGCGTTTTGTAATGCTTTTCTTAGCCAATTTAAAGCAGCTCCGTTTCAGTCAATGTCAGTTCTCATGCCATTTGTAGCCATATCCCCAGATAGTCATTATGTACTGCGGATTTGAAGGCTCGTCCTCTATTTTCAGACGTATTCTTCTTATGTTAACGTCAACGATCTTGTCGTCGCCGTAATAGCTTTCGCCCCATATATGATTAAGTATGCTTGAACGGTCAAGGGCGGTGTTCTTGTTGTTCATGAAATATTCAAGTATCTGATATTCAACCTGTGTAAGATCGATCGGCACGCCGTTTTTGGTGACCGTCCTGCTCTTCACATTAAGTGCAAAAGGTCCCGATTCAAGTATTGTAGACTTGTCGTCCTTTACAAAGCTCATTCTCACACGCCTGTAAATTGCGTCAACTCTCGCAGTCAGCTCAGAGGGTGAAAACGGCTTTGTGATGTAATCGTCAGCGCCTATCATAAGACCGTTTACCTTGTCCATCTCCTGGGTTTTCGCAGTCAGCATGATAATACCCGGAGTTGAGCTTTTCTCACGCAGCTTTTTGCAGACAGTAAAGCCGTCTATCCCCGGCATCATAATGTCGAGAAGAACGATGTCAAAATTGCCTTTTTCCTCGTCAAAGACTCTCAGAGCCTCCTCACCGCAGTTTACGTCAGTAACGTCATAGCCTGCTCTTTTAAGGTTTATTACTACAAAATCACGAATTGCGTCCTCGTCTTCGCATACCAGTATACGTTTCATAATATTATCTCCATATCCTGTTTTCCCGGGAAATCACCGGTCACACTGCCGTGTTTCCTCAGCTTTTGTACCTTTCCTAATCGTAAAATCTGAACCGGAACATCAGTTCCTCAGCCGGACTTGTCATTTCGTCCTCTTTATTTATGTCAATCAAAAACAGTTTATCGCCTCTTGAATGAAGTATCTCATACCCCTTTTCCAGCAGTTTTTCAGTTTTCTCCATGTCGTTATCGGAAATGGTCTGAAGTGTAAGGAGCGTTTCCTCCTCCTGCGGCTTTTTGCCGGTGAATCTGCTGAATGTTATGTAGTTCTCGGCAGTATCAGCGTTTGCGGTAACATTTCCGAGCCAGCCCTCCGGAAAAATAAAGGAATAACCGTTTGTAATGCTCTGATATCCGCACATTTTGACAGAAAGCCTGTCATTTTTCAGCTGATACCACTTTGTAAGGCTTATGGAATTACCGTCGTCCTCGCTGTAACCCGGAAAAAGCTGCGGGACAGGTATTTCAATCTTCCCGTCGCCGTCTGCGTCATAGCAGGTATACGCCGCCGGTCTTAAAGTTTCCTGTTTTTTGCTGTCGGGAGAAAAAACTCTGCTTATGACATTGCTCTCGTCAACTGCAAAAACATTCGTAACAATAGTACCGCTGCCTATAACTGCGTCAAGGTAGATACCCGTTGTGCCGTCCTCAAGACTGCCGTATGAAACCTTCTGATAATCAGTATATCCCTCCTCCTCGAGAACAACAGTTGACTTTGTATATTCACCGTTTTCATTAAGGTGGAATATCTGTACTGATGAATCTCTCGAAGGGCTCTGATTAAGGGCAATAAAAAGCTCCTTTGTTCCGTCGCCGTTTAAATCGGCGGCGTCAAACAGAGAATAGTAATTATTTTCAAAAGTCGTGTTCAGAGTACCGTCCTCATAATGATATATGCTGACTACCTTTTCACTCTGATTGATAAGGCTGTAGCCTACTATAATATTTATCCTGCCGCTGTCCCCCAGCTGAGTTATAATGACCTTTTCCACTTCGTTTCCGTCAGCGGCATGGTCATATACCGACTGCCACTGTGTATCAACGCAGTCGAGGATATTCATTCTCAGCGAATTATCCTCCGCCGAAACAGAGGTTTTCTCATAAAAGACAATGGCTTCGTCTTCATTGTCGCCGTCGATATCCGCAATAATAAACGCCGAAAGGTAATCTCCCGACTTGGGATATTTCAGGCTTATATTTGTGCCGGCGTAGTTTGTCAGAGCATTGTATATATGCTCCTGCTGCCGGCTCAGCTTCGGGGGTGTGATAAGAGTATCTATCCCCGTTGAAAAGCTGCACCCTGTAAGCAGGAGAAAAAGCAGAACAAAAATAACTCCTGTTTTTTTCATTGACTTTTCCTCCGTTTACAGATAACATAAAAATATTCTTTAACGCTCCGAAATCGGAACGTAATCTCTTGGTTTTGCAATAGCCTTGTATGCCGGACGGATAATTCTTGAACCTGTAAGAATTTCCTCCATTCTGTGAGCCGCCCAGCCTACTATTCTTGAAACCGCAAAAAGCGGTGTGTAAAGGTCTGACGGTATTCCGAGCATCTTGTAAACAAGTCCCGAATACATATCAACGTTTGCGCAGACAACCTTGTCGCTGCCCTTTACCTGATGGAAAAGCTCCGGAGTCAGTCTTTCGATAGTATCAAGCAGTCTGAACTCCGCCTCTATCTCCCTGCCCCTTGCAAGCTCAAAGGCTTTCTTTTTAAGCAGAACAGCTCTCGGGTCTGAGAGGGTATAGACAGCGTGTCCCATGCCGTAGATAAGACCGGAATGGTCGTTCGCCTCTTTTTTCAGCACCTTTATCATGTGATCTGCAACCTGTCCTTCGTCCTCCCAGTTGCTTACATGGGTCTTGAAGTCCTCCAGCATCTGCATAACCTTCATGTTTGCACCGCCGTGACGAGGTCCTTTAAGCGAACCGATAGCCGCAGCGTATGCCGAATATGCGTCAGTACCCGAAGATGTAAGCACACGACAGGTAAATGTGGAGTTGTTTCCTCCGCCGTGTTCAGCGTGGAGCATAAGCATTGTGTCAAGCAGCTTTGCCTCTTCCGGTGTGTACTGTCTGTCAAAACGCAGCAGAGAGAGGATTGTTTCCGCCATGCGTTCTTCTTTTCTGAGAGGGTGCATGATCATGCTCTTGTTTTCGTAGTAGCTTTTCTTTGCCTGATACGCATTTGTCATGATAACCGGCAGCTTTGCAACCAGTTCAAGAGCAATTCTCATTTCATTTTCAATGGAATGGTCCTCGCAGTTGTCGTCATAGGAATAAAGCGCAAGAACGCTTCTTCCAAGCTTGTTCATGATGTTTTTTGACGGCGCTTTGAGAATCATGTCAACTACAAATCCGGGCGGCAGTTCTCGTCTTTCAGCAAGATAGTCCTGAAAGCTCTGCAGGGATTTTTCCGAAGGAAGTCTGCCGGTAAGCAGCAGATAAGTTATCTCCTCAAAACCGAATCTGTCCTCAGCAGAAACATTTTCAACGAGGTCCTTTATGCTGTAGCCCCTGTATATGAGTTCACCCTCGATAGGCTCACGGTCACCTTCGTTTACAACATATCCGTGTACATTACAGATATTTGTAATACCAGCCACAACACCTGTACCGTCCGCATTTCTCAAACCTCTCTTTACGAAAAATTTGTCGTAAAGTTTCGGTTCAATTTTAGAATTTTCGGACAAGTCACTGCATAACTTTTCTATACCGGATTTTTCATTGAAATTATACATATATATCACTTCCATTCCCGGAACCTGTTTTATGCGGAAAAATGAGGAGTTTTTCCGGAAACGCAAACACACGCTCACGAAAACAGATTCCTATACTTAAAATTAATTATACATTATTTAAACATGATTGTCAACTTTATAAAAAACACATTTACGCAAATTGGCTTTTATAAAATATAGCCTTTCGTAGGGGCGAGCATTGCTCGCCCGGATAAAAACACGTAAAGTTACGGGCGACCAATGGTCGCCCCTGCAAAAATATCAGAATACGTAAAACAAAAACACATTTGTCCGCTGAAAGGAGAAATTATTATGAAATCGTACATTTCCGCCGCCCTTGTTTTTGCCGCACTTCTCGTAACCGTGCCGGCGATACCCATGTTTGCCGCCGAAATAAGCGGCAAGGAAACTTCCGCTGAACAGACTGCCGCCATATCCGGCACAAAGCAGACTGAAACCTCTGAAAGCGACAGCAGGGACAGTACCGCAGAAACATATTCCGGCAGCTATATCGTGCTTGACATAACCACCGGAAAAACCGAGGAAATTTCCGCCGGGGACTACATTGTCGGCGCAGTATGCGCAGAAATGCCGGCAACCTTTGAGAAGGAGGCGCTGAAAGCGCAGGCAGTCGCCGCCCACACCTATGCGGAGCGTCAGAAAGCAAAAGCGCTCGCCTCTCCCGACCCGGAGCTCTGCGGCGCATATTTTTCCAATGACAGCGCAAAATATCAAGCGTTTTTTACGGAAAACCAGGCAAAGCAGTATTACGGGGAAAACTATGAGCAGTACATAAAAAAAATCCGTGAGGCTGTAAATGAAGTCAAAGACGAAATAATCGTTTACAATGACGAGCCTATAATTGCGGCTTTTCACTCAATGTCTGCCGGAAAAACCGAAAGTGCTGAAAATGTGTGGGGGAATAAGGTTGAATATCTTGTACCCGTTGAGAGCGAGGCAGATTCCTCTGCGCCAAAATTTCTGGAGGAATACGAGTTCACCGAAGAAGAAATGCGCGCGAAGCTTGAAACTGCTTTTGAGGGCATAAAGCTTGACAGCGACCCGGAAAAATGGTTCAGCGACACAAAAAAAAGCGATTCTCTGACAGTACTCACCATAAAAGCCGGCGGCAAAACCCTTACCGGACAGGAAGTCCGTGCCGCACTCTCCCTGCGCTCCGCCGCCTTTGACATAAGCTATGACAGCGGCAGCTTTAAGGTCACAACGAGAGGTTACGGTCATGCTGTGGGAATGAGCCAGTACGGTGCAAACGCCATGGCAGAGGAGGGCTGTGACTATAAAGAGATATTAGAGCATTATTATCCCGAAACAAGCATAAAAAAGCTGAAATAAGCATATAAAAAGGACGCCGGAAAGGCGTCCTGTTATACAAATAAAAATCACATATCAATCCTTATAATACCGTTGCGTTCAAGGTTATGCAGGAACATAAAACGAGCTTCATCACGGCATTCGGGTTTTATAAGGTAATACATATAGCATTCAATAAGAAAAAGGCGGTTGGCAGTTCTTCCCTCAATTTTAAACTGATTGAATCCCATAGGAAGATATTTGTTGAATATAGCGTCCGGACTGATGTGATGAGTACACTTTTTACTGTCAAAAATCGACCTTCCGCCCGACGGGCAGTTAATATTTTTTGTTACTGTAACATCGGAATAATCAGACATTCTGAAAGGCTTGCCGGGATATTTCTTAATATGGTTGCAGTATGCTATCTGCTGGAGTCCGACCTGGTAATATTCTTCGCTTCTGTACGGACAGTTCGGCACACAGCTTGAATTAACAAGCAGTTCGAATTTTTCCTTATGCGGCAGCTTTTCAAGAATATCAAATTTATTGTTCATGTCATAGTCCGCAACAACAACATGATAATCCTTGTTCAGCTCATCTGCAAGCTCTGCCGGGTCAACAATTCTTTTGCAGGTTGAACTTGTTATCTTGTAATTCGGATATGTATTGCGGATATAATCCTCAAGAAGCGGCGAAAAAACAATTACTTCATTCATGCCGTTATCTGCAAGACGCATTACCATATTGCAGAATTCGTCTTTCAGATGTTCTTCTTTCAGCGCAGGGTTCGTAAATGTAAAACGAAGCGGAATCCCCTGACCGTTGAATGCTGAAAGTATGTTTTTTATGTACTTCTCGTCACAGGTAGCGCCCCCGACTGTACGTCCCCCGTTCCAGAGTGACGGCGGAAAAACCCCGTAAAAAGAGGCAATTTCAATATTATCATAAAAATACTGCGGCATATTCTTCATCATGCTCACAAGAAGAAGATTCATTTTGGCATGACGTGTAAAATCCGGCAGGTGAAATCTTACCTTTTTGGAACTGGTATTCATTTTATTCTCCTTTTTTGTAAACTTTATCCGAAAAATTATATTAAAAATCATTTTTATTATAGCATTTTTAATACATTCAGTCAATACCGGTTTTCAAAAAAGTCCCTTAATTCCCGTTAATTATTTTGAAATGATGTCCTTATCCGCAATGCATACATCATTTATCGCCCTGCGTATAATTTCAATATTTTCAGCAATTCTGTCCATGTTGCAGATGATATTTTCCAGCTGAGTTTTTTCCTTGTCGTCAATTATGCCGTCTTCGGCAATATCAACCAGCTGTCTGGATATATCAGCCATGTCATTGGAAGAACTCAGAAACTGAATAACCATTCTGTCCAGCGATTTTGAATAAGCAATACTGTTTATCTGCTTGTCCCTCAGCAGATAGTCAATGGACACATCAAAAAGGTCGCTTAAAGCAATGAGCTTTTCAATTTCCGGAAACGAGCCTCCCGATTCCCACTTTGAAACGGTCTGACGGCTTACATCAAGCTTTTCCGCAAGTCCCTCCTGCGACATACCGCTTTGTATTCTCAGGTTTCTTACCTTTTCAGAAAATTTCATAATACTCTCCTCTCTGTTTTACTATGTAATCATTATATATAAAATCCATTGTTTTCTCAACCAACTTTGCCATGCATTTCCGCAACCGTTAGTTGCACAAAGCAATCAAAAAATCCGGCAGCTAAAACAAACTGCCGGATAAATATTGCTCCGCCAATTAATCCTTGCCAAATTGGCGGAACAATATTTTTATTTAAAGTGCCATTTTGCTCGCCGCTAAAGCGGCAACCGCAAAATATGGCAAACAGATTTCGGCAAGCTTTACTTGCCGAAATCTATAGTACAAGTATTAACTTAAATCTGTGCCGAATAGTTAGGCGCTTCCTTTGTGATATAGATATCATGCGGATGGCTTTCCTTAAGACCTGCGCCTGTGATTTTCACAAATCTTGACTTTTCGTGGAGTGTCGGAATATCAACACAGCCGCAGTAACCCATACCGGACTTGATACCGCCCACAAGCTGGAAAACAGTATCAGCAACTGAGCCCTTGAAAGGAACTCGTCCCTCAACGCCCTCCGGAACAAGCTTTTTAGCACCCTCCTGGAAGTATCTGTCCTTGGAGCCGCAGGCCATAGCGCCCAGACTTCCCATGCCTCTGTAAACCTTGAAGGAACGTCCCTGGAAAATTTCAGTATCTCCAGGAGCCTCCTCACAGCCGGCAAGCAGTGAACCGAGCATAACAACATTTGCACCGGCAGCAAGCGCCTTTACGATATCGCCTGAATACTTTATACCACCGTCTGCGATAACAGGAATGTTGTGCTTCTGTGCAACTCTTGCAACGTCATAAACCGCTGTAATCTGCGGTACACCGATACCTGCAACCACACGGGTAGTACAGATAGAACCAGGACCGATACCGACTTTCAGACAGTCTGCGCCGGCTGCGATAAGGTCCTCAGCAGCCTCAGCTGTTGCAATGTTTCCGGCAATGACCGGAGTATCCGGATAAGCCTCCTTGACCATTTTAAGACACTTCATGATGTTCTGTGAATGACCGTGAGCAGAGTCGAGGACTAAAACGTCAGCCTGTGCGTCAATAAGTCTGCCGGCTCTTTCGAGAACGTCTGCTGTTACGCCGATTGCAGCGCCGCAGAGAAGTCTGCCGCTCTTGTCCCTTGCGGAATTAGGGTACTGGATAGCCTTTTCGATATCCTTGATTGTGATAAGACCTTTGAGGTAGCCCTTTTCGTCAACCAGAGGAAGCTTTTCGATTTTATGTGTACGGAGGATTTCCTGTGCCTGTTCAAGTGTTGTACCGATAGGAGCAGTAATGAGGTTTTCCTTTGTCATTACGTCGCCGATTTTAGTGTTGTAGTCAGAAATAAAACGCATATCTCTGTTTGTGATGATTCCGACCAGCTTGCCTGCTCCGTCAACGATTGGAACACCGGAAATCTTATATTTTCCCATAAGCTCGTCAGCGTCATAAACATATCTGTCTGCTGTGAGAGAAAATGGATTTACAATTACGCCGTTTTCAGAACGCTTTACCTTGTCAACCTCGTCCGCCTGCTGTTCAATAGTCATGTTCTTGTGAATGATACCGATACCGCCCTCTCGTGCGATAGCAATTGCCATTTTTGCCTCTGTTACTGTGTCCATAGCAGCGGTCATGATAGGTGTTTTAAGAACGATATCCCCAGCCAGCCTTGTGCCGAGATTGATCATGTTCGGAGTTACGTCTGACTGTCCCGGAATAAGCAGTACGTCGTCAAATGTAAGACCTTCTTTTTCAAATTTACTCTCACTAAGCATAAAAATCCTCCTTAATATACGAAGAAAGCAGCCAATTTTTTTGAGGAAAAAATAAAGCTGACTTTCCATTCGCTGATAAATTCTATTTTTATAATGATACTATTTTTTTCGATCAATGTCAAGTGGTTTTTACAAAAAAATCGGGTGAAACGAATTTTAAAAAATTATAATTTTTATTGGATGATGCACAACGTCCCAATTGAAAACACCGGCGTTATTTGCGTAGGGGCGACCATTGGTCGCCCGATTAAAAAATGTTGGGTATCACGGGCGAGCAATGCTCGCCCCTACAAACTGGAATTTGTCATTATTTTGATAAAAGATATGTTACTATTCCTACTCGCTCCTTATCACATTCTGTCGCACGAGTCAGTATTTCTGTACCATCTTCATAAACATCATAATATTCAACAATCCATCTGTCACTGAATTCGTCTTTCGGAAATGATTTAGTACTGTATGTTATACACTTTGCTTTATCATAGGAACTTTTTCCATACAAAAGTATTTTATCTTCCATAGTTATTCCTCACATATTCCGATTTGTCAACTCCTCCACAGCCGCCGGAATCTCCGTCACACTGCCGACTGTAACCGTGGCACTGTCAAGCTCACCCTTTTCGCAGTAGCCGTAAAGACAGCCTATTGATTTAAGGGAATGTTCAAAGGCAGTTTCAAGGTCCAAGAACCTGTCGCCGACTATGATAAATTCACCCTCATACTTTTTGCGTATCTCCGTGAAAATCTCCGGCTTGGACTTGAACCCGAAATCCTCAGTGCAGTAATAGCCGCTGTAAAACCTGTCAAGACCGTGGGCTTTTCTGTGAGCGTCCATGTAGTCGTGCATACAGTTGCTGAGGAAAATCAGAGTGTGTCCGGCACTTTTCAGCTGTGCAAGAGCATTCTCCGCACCGTCATACAGAACCGATTCTCCTCTTTCTATCATGCCCATCATTTCAACGCTTATGATTTTTCCGCAGCGGTCCTGATGTTCTTCGGCAAGCTCCGGCATAAAGCGTTCCCACATAGCCTTTACGGAATAACCTAAATAACTGCTGACCTCCTCATAGCTGTAATCATGCAGCGGCGCAAGACCATTGTCTGTCAGATACTTATATCCCACATAAAACGCCGGAACGTAAATTTTTGCACAGTCATGTATTGTGCCGTCGTAATCAAGAATAATATTCGCCATTACTTTTCAATCTCTCTGATAAGGTTTACCATCTCGATTGCTCCAAGTGCGCAGTCGTAACCCTTGTTGCCTGCCTTTGTTCCGGCACGCTCGATTGCCTGTTCGATGTTTTCAGTTGTCACAACGCCGAACATCACCGGAATGTCAGCAGCAAGTGAAACAGAGGCAATACCCTTTGAAACCTCGTTGCAGACATAGTCATAGTGTGAAGTTGCGCCCCTTATAACTGCCCCCAGACAGATTACAGCGTCATACTTTCCGCTGTTCGCCATTTTCTTTGCGATAAGCGGAATTTCAAATGCACCGGGTACCCATGCCACGTCAATGTCTTCCTTTGCAACGTTGTGCCTTTCAAGACCGTCCATAGCACCGCCCAGCAGCTTTGATGTTATAAACTCGTTGAACCTTGCCACAACGATACCGATTTTAATGTTCTCCGAAACTACCTTACCTTCAAATACGCTCATTTTTCTTTACTCCTTTATCAATAATTTAAAATATGCCCCATTTTCTTCTGCTTTGTCTTGAGATAAAACTCATCATACTCCGTAGCGTCCATCTGAATCGGAACTCTCTCGGAAATTGAAAGTCCGAAATCAGCAAGCCCCTCGATTTTAAGAGGATTGTTTGTCAGCAGACGAAGTGAACGGACTCCTAAGTCACGCAGAATCTGTGCGCCGATATAGTACTCTCTTAAATCCTCATCAAAGCCCAGGGCGAGATTAGCCTCACAGGTGTCCATACCGCCATCCTGTAACTCATAGGCACGAAGCTTGTTGATAAGACCGATACCTCTGCCCTCCTGCCGCAGATAAAGCAGTATGCCTCTGCCCTCTTTTTCAATCTGGGTCATTGCCGCCGCAAACTGCTGTCCGCAGTCACAGCGCTGGGAGCCGAATGCGTCACCGGTCAGACACTCGGAATGAACACGGCACAGCACGTTTTCACCGTCACCGATTTCGCCCTTTACAAGTGCAACATGATGTTCGCCGTTTAGCTTGTTCACATAGCCATAGGCTCTGAAATTGCCGTACTTTGTAGGCATTTTCGTCACCGCCGCACACTCCACAAGCTTGTCGTTTACTTTGCGGTACTGCTGGAGCGCCTTTATGGTGATAAACTTCAGACCGAACTTCTTTGCCATTTCAAAAAGCTCCGGCGTTCTCATCATTGTACCGTCGTCACGCATAATCTCACAGCAAAGACCGCATGGTTTCAGTCCGGCAAGCTTCAGGAGGTCAACAGTCGCTTCTGTATGACCGTTTCTTTCAAGCACACCGTTTTTCTTTGCCAGCAGAGGAAACATATGCCCCGGACGTCTGAAGTCCTCCGGCTTTGCGTTTTCGTCCACGCACTTCATAGCAGTAACCGAACGCTCTGCGGCTGAAATACCGGTAGTTGTGCTTACATGGTCGATTGAAACTGTAAATGCGGTTTCGTGATTGTCTGTGTTGTCGTCCACCATCTGAGGCAGTCTGAGTTTTCTGATGTACTCATAACTCATAGGCATACAGATAAGACCCTTTGCGTGCATTGCCATGAAGTTTACATTCTGGGTTGTGGCGAACTGCGCCGCACAGATAAGGTCACCCTCGTTTTCCCTGTCCTCGTCGTCAGTCACCATTATAAGCTTTCCGTGACGGAGGTCGTCAAGCGCCTCGTCAACCGTGTTAAATTCAAACATAATTGCCTCCTTAAATCAGAACCCGTTCTTCGCCAGAAACTCCGCTGTTATCCGGCTTTCCGGCTTTTTCTCTTGTTTATACCCCATCAGTTTTTCAACATATTTTCCTATAATATCATTTTCAAGGTTTACCTTATCTCCGCACTTCTTCTCCGATAAAATCGTTTCTTTCGCCGTATGGGGAATAATCGAAACGCTGAAACTCTCCGCTGTCACCCTTGCAATGGTAAGGCTGATACCGTCAATGGCAACCGAGCCTTTCTCCACGATATACTTCATTATACCCACATCAGCGCTTATGGTATACCACACAGCGTTTCCGTCATTGTGGATATCGGTTATCACGCCCGTACCGTCAACGTGTCCTGCCACAATATGACCGCCGAATCTGCCGTCCGCCGCCATTGCCCTTTCAAGGTTTACATGACTGCCCGGTTTCAGACCGGAAAGTGAACTGCGGTTTAAGGTTTCGTTCATAACGTCGGCTGTAAAGGTTTTGCCGGAAATCTCAGCGGCTGTAAGGCAGACGCCGTTTACTGCAACGCTGTCACCGGTTTTAAGGTCACTGAAAATCTTCTCTCCGCCTATGACAAGCCGTGTTTCCTTTGCACCTTTTTTCACCGCCGAAATGCTCCCTATTTCTTCAACAATACCCGTAAACATCAGCGTTTCACCTCCCATTCAATCAGAAAATCCTCCCCGAAACTGCTTATACGGGGATTTTCCAGCATAAATCCCTCCGCCGGACTGCTGACACCCTCGCCGCCGACAGGTGACGGTGCAGTTTTGCCGCCGAATATTTTCGGGGAAATATACGCCTGCACCTTGTTAACTATTCCTGCTTGCAGAGCGCTGTAATTGAGCTGAGCGCCGCCCTCTAAGAGAATACTGTCGATTTTCAGTTCACCAAGTTTTTTCATAAGCTCCGCAAGGTCAATATGACCGTCCTTCTCGCCCACACGCAGCAGCTTAACGCCCTTTTTCTCGTATTCTTCACCGTTTTCCGCTGTTTCAAGACAGGCTATTATCGTGGGGACTTCAAAGGCAGTCTTAACGATATTGCTGTCCAGGGGCGTTCTAAGACGGCTGTCGCAGATTATCCGGACAGGATTTCTTCCGTTTTCAAGGCGACAGGTAAGCTGAGGGTCATCGGCAAGGACAGTACCCACCCCGACCATTATGGCAGAATACCTCAGACGGCTTTTCTGCACATTCTGCCTTGCCGCCTCGCCGGTTATCCACTTTGATTCACCGTTGTAACAGGCGATTTTTCCGTCAGCAGTCATGGCGTATTTCATGACAACAAATGGCGTTTTATGGGTTATATAGTGGAAAAACACGTCGTTTACTGCGTCGCATTCCGCCTTTAAAACTCCGCTCTCGACCTCTATCCCATGATTTCTGAGAATTTCCGCACCCTTTCCGGCAACCAGCGGATTGGGGTCGTCAGAACCGTAGTACACCTTTTTTATACCGCTTTCGATAATCGCCTCGGTGCAGGGGGGAGTTTTGCCGTAATGACAGCATGGCTCAAGGGTAACGTAAATTTCTGCGCCGTGCATATCCTCTTTACAGTTGTTTATGGCGTTTCGCTCAGCGTGAAACTCTCCGCAGCGGTGATGATAGTCACGGCTTATAATTCTGCCGTCTTTGACAATTACCGCCCCCACCATAGGATTGGGAGAAGTGAACCCTATGCCTTTCACCGCCTCGTCAAGAGCGATTTTCATATATTCTTCCTTAGTCACAAAGCGTTCCTCCGAAAAATCAAAAAACTCCACCTTTTACAGCGGAGCGTTCAAAAAATAAAGTCCCCGAAAATTACTTTTCAGGGACAAAAATTTCATCTTATCTTCTTTCATCCAGACTTTACTGTCGGTTCCGGAATCTCGCCGGATCGTGCCAATGGCTCGCAGACTTTAACTGCCGGTAGGGAATCAAACCCTGCCCCGAAGATTATTCTGTTTAATTACATTGTATCACTGCTTTATGTGTTTGTCAACAGGAATTATGTATTTTCTTTGCTTGTCCAAAGAAAGTACCAAAGAAAAGACACCCACTCAGACGCCGTGGGCAGCTTGTGCAGCTTGCGCTGCAAATCACTTGTATTTTGTTACGGGGCATGACTGCTTTGTATAAACTGACTACATCATAATTGCAGATAAAGTCGTTCTATTATAATGAAAGCCTGAGTGAACTTTAATTGGTTAGTAAAAAATTAAAGTGTAAAAATATGCGAAAAAGCCCAAAAATAAAAACTAACAAAATAATGTTTATTATCCTCTTTATTAAAGTTAGCGCAGTAGATTTACAATTATGAATCACCAGGTATGTACCGACCCAGCTGAGTTCAGAAACAAAATACAAGTGATTTGCCGCCTCCGGCGGCATGGCAGTCCGGCGGCAGCCGGTGCATTTCTTTGGTTCGTTTCTTGTTGCAAGACAAGAAATGAACACCACAATGAAAAAGGCTTTTGCAATAAACCGCAAAAGCCTTGATTTATTTAGTGACAATGTTCACATTCGCCGATTTCTCCGACAATCGGCAGAGGGTCAATACCCTGTCTTGTGTAATAATCAGAAAGCGCTGACTTGATAGCCTGCTCCGCAAGGACTGAACAATGGAGTTTTACCGCCGGAAGTCCGTCCAGAGCCTCAACAACAGCCTTGTTAGTAAGCTTTAATGCGTCCTCGATAGGCTTGCCCTTGATAAGCTCAGTTGCCATTGAAGAAGTCGCAACCGCAGCACCGCAGCCGAATGTCTTGAACTTAACATCGGAAATAACGCCGTTGTCAATCTTGAGATACATTTTCATGATATCGCCGCACTTTGCGTTTCCAACCTCTCCGATACCGTCTGCATCCTCAATCTCTCCCACATTTCTCGGATTTGAAAAATGGTCAAGAACCTTTTCACTATATAACATTTGATTTTTCCTCCTTAATTTTATATGCCCTGTCACCGGGCGCAATATTTTTTATTTCATCACCGCAGACATCTACCACAAACTCTGCCTGCGTTCCGCTGCCAACTCTGTTCACGTCAACAAGAACTGTCTTTATGTCCATAATAACCGTTTTAAGCTTTGGTATCGTTTCCAGCGGACTGCATATCGCAATTGTGTCGCCTGTTCTGAAAATACCCCTTTTCACCCGTCCGGAAATAAGCATTCTGCATTCATTCATTGATACCGCATGAAAGATTTCAAAAATAGACTTGTCCTCTTTCACTTTATTTTCTTCCAATGTAGGCCTGCGCTTTGACAGTTCACCGCTGTCAAGAATCACGGTTTTATTTCTGCGTCCGAATATTTTTCTGAAAATCCCCGTCAGTGCCAATTACACTGATTCCTCCTTGCAGATGCGTTCCCAGAGCGGTGACATATCACGGAGACGGTTTACGACCTTTGGTACGACCTCCAGAATGTAATCAACGTCCTCGTCGGTTGTATCCTCGTTTATGGAAAGACGCAGTGAACCGTGTGCAACTTCATGTTTAAGACCAAGCGCCAGCAGAACGTGTGACGGGTCAAGTGAACCTGATGTACAGGCAGAACCGGACGATGCGCAGATACCGTTCATATCCAGCATAAGCAGCAGGCTTTCGCCCTCAACGCCCTCGATGGAGATGTTGACTGTTCCCGGCAGACGCTTTTCACGGTCGCCGTTAAGACGTGTACGGGGCAGCTTTAAAATGCCGTCTATAAGCCTGTCACGGAGTACGGCAGTCTTTCTGCCTCTCTCCTCAATATCAGTATTTGCAAGCTCCATAGCCTTTGCAAAACCGACAATGGCAGGAATATTTTCCGTTCCGGCACGCCTGTTGCGCTCCTGTGCGCCGCCGTAAATCAGATTGGTCATTGGTATACCCTTTCTGACATAAAGTGCGCCGACGCCTTTCTGTGCGTGAATCTTGTGTCCGGAAATTGAAAGCATATCTATTCCCTGTGCGTGAACATCTATTTTAACGTGTCCCACAGCCTGAACAGCGTCAGTATGGAAAATAACGCCCTTTTCCCTGCATATTGCCGCAATTTCCTCAACCGGCTGAATTGTGCCGATTTCATTGTTTGCGTACATGATTGTGACGATTGCAGTATCCTCACGGATAGCGTTTTTAACGTCCTCCGGCTTTACGATACCGTTTTCATATACCGGAAGATATGTCACCTCAAAACCGTTTTTCTCCATTGCCTGACAGGTGTGGAGAATGGCATGATGCTCAAAAACGGAAGTGATGATGTGCTTTTTGCCCTTTGCGGCAAGTCTTTCACAGACCGAACGGATTGCCCAGTTGTCAGACTCCGAACCGCAGCTTGTGAAGAAAATCTCAGACGGTTCTGCACCGATTGACTTTGCAACAGTTTCCCTTGCTGTTTCAAGAGCCTTTTTTGCACTTCTTCCAAGCTCATAAATGCTTGATGCATTTCCATACTGTTCTGTAAAATACGGCATCATAGCCTGTAAAACCGGCTCTGAAACCCTGGTTGTAGCGGCATTGTCCGCATAAATAAATCTTTTTTCCATTGTAAAAACCTTCTTAATCTATCAGTATGTGTATTTGTCACGCTGCATAACTGCAAGCCTGTCACATCTTTCATTTTCGGGGTGACCGGCATGACCCTTTACCCAGACAAAATTAACCTTGTGCCTTTCAAGGAGAGGCAGGAGCTTTTCCCACAGGTCAACATTCAGCGCAGGCTTTTTATCGGACTTTATCCAGCCTTTTTTCTTCCAGCCGTAGACCCAGCCTTTTGTGATACTGTCAACAACGTACTTGCTGTCGGTGGTAAGAGTGACCTCGCAGGGTTCTTTCAGCGCAGAAAGACCGGTGATAATTCCTGTAAGCTCCATGCGATTGTTGGTGGTTTCATGCTCACCGCCGGAGAGTTCCTTTATATGTTCACCGAACCGCAGAATAACGCCGTAGCCGCCGGGGCCGGGGTTTCCGCTGCAGGCGCCGTCTGTAAAAATCTCAACCTTTTTTATGCCGTTCACCTCTGTATTTTGTCGTATTGATTATTATAACTCTTTTTTTAAAAATTAGCAAATTTGTTAGCCTGTGATAACATTTATTTCGTATGAACAAGCCTTCTCATTCCCTCTTCAATAGTCTCAGCAAGCACTCTCAGTTCAGAAAGTGTATTCTGCGGACAAAGACTAATTCTCAGCGCCGAATCCGCAAACTGCGGTTTCAGACCGAATTCCGTCAGCACTCCGCTCTGCGCTCCCTTTGAACACGCCGAGCCGCTTGAAACAAAAATTTCCTTGGATTCAAGATAGTGCAGCATTATCTCCGAACGTATTCCCGGTACTGAAATATTGATAATATAAGGCGAACAGTTTTCACCGGAATTGACCACAACTCCCTCAATACTCTCCAATCTCTGACAAAACAGCTTTTTCAGTCTTTCCATTTCGTCATATCGCTGCTGTATCGTACCGCTCAGCGCTTTCACCGCCGCTCCGAACGCCGCTATCATAGGGACATTTTCCGTCCCCGGACGAAATCCCTTTTCCTGACCGCCGCCGAACAGCATACCGGAAATGTGTACTCCCTTTCTGATGTAAAGTCCGCCGACCCCTTTGCAGCCGTAAATTTTATGTGCGCTCAAGGAAACAAGGTCGGCATTGATTGTATTGACCTTAACCGGCAATTTCATGAATCCCTGCACAGCGTCACAATGGGTTATACACTGTGGAAACTTTTTCTTGATACCGTAAAACGCACGTCTGACCGGAAGAATATACCCTGTTTCGTTGTTGACAAGCATCATACTGACAAGACAGGTCCTGTCATCAACGGCGTTTATTATCTGCTCATGGGATATTTCGCCGTCTTTGTCCGGAGATATTCTCACAACCTCAAAGCCTCTGTTTTCAAGCTCATTCATCGCCGCCTTGACAGAAGCGTGTTCAACAGATGTGGTGACTATTTTAGGACGCCTTTTGCCGTGCGCAGCAGCAGTACCCAGAATTGCCGTATTATTGCTCTCCGTTGCTCCGGAGGTAAAGTAAACGCATTCCGGCGGACAGGCAAGCTCCTTTGCAATTATTTTTCTGACATTATCAGTCACAAGCTGCGCTTTCAGTCCCTTTGAATGGAGGGAGGACGGGTTGCCGTAATTTTCCGTCATGCAGCCCACAGCCGCATTGACTGCCTCTCTGCACGGTTTTGTGGTTGCAGCGTTATCAAGATATATTTCCATAGAATCAGTCCGTTTCTTTAAAATTACAATAATGAATATTATTATACCATATTTGACGCAATATTTCAACATTTGCGAATTTGCAGGGGCGACCACTGGTCGCCCGTTATTTACTGTGATATTTTGATTCGGGCGAGCAATGCTCGCCCCTACATAAAAATGATAAAAAAAGGCATTACCGTCCAAAGACGATAATGCCCTGATTATTTTAGTAATAAACATATCCGAAATTAGGTGATTTCAGTCCAAGATATACTCTGAAATCATTTCCCTTGATTGTCACCTGACCGTCAACAACAACATAAGCCGCATAGCCGCCGTCGCCCTCGATTACTGATATCCAGTTTGACGGGTCGTCCGACAATGTAATGCCCAGAGCAGATTCAAGGTCAGCCCTTACTTCGTCAGCGCTTATAACTTCAACAGTTCCGTAATGCGGGTCGCACTCGCTGTCATATTCGCAGTAAACACTTCTCAGATAAGGGATATCCTGATAGAAAATATCATAGCATGACGCTGTACTTCCACCGCTTGACGCACAGAACATAGCCAGCGCATAGCTGCCGTCATAATAAATAGCCTCACCCAGAACCGACTTTACAGCGTCGATAACATTCTGCGGAGGATTTGACTTAGGATAAAGGTCACCGGCACTTCCGCCCTTATACATGATATATGTATAAACTGCGACTGCCTGCGCTTTTATTGCCTCATTTGCCATAGAGCCGCCGACTTCGTTATATGTTACCATTGAAACGATATCCAGCACAGAACCGCTTACTCCGCCGGCAGAAATTGTGGCATCTGTTTTTCCGGTATTCTGAATGTATGTACCCGGATAATAGTGCTGCAGAATCTGCTGATAGTTCCAGCCTGAATAGCTTGCATAATGGTTTGCACCGTTCTGGCTCATGCCTACGCCGTGACCGTAGCCGTAAGTTGTAAAGGCAAAGTTGCCCGGCGCAACATCAACAGGGTCTGATTCCGGACGCTGAACCGGTGCTGATCCTGCCTCCGGTACTATCTGAATTGCCTGATAGTCTGAATCCGGCTCAATATAGCTTACGCCGGTATCATTGACAACAACGCCGTCCGGCTGTGCTTCTGTAGGTTCTTCTGTCGGCACTTCAACTGTTTCATAGCTTACAAGTGAAAGATTTTCTCTGTAATCGGACAAATCCGCTTTCCACCATGCAGTAACCCCGTATTCTTCACCGGTCGCTGCGGTTGCTTCAGGAATTTCCGTTACGGCAGCAGGAGCAGTTGCCTGTGTTGCCTCCTGTTTGTCTTCCACAGCTGAAACACTTCTGGTATTAAGCATTGCTGTAAACAGAGCAGAACCCAGCAATACAGCAGCTGTAATAACCGCCATGCCCTTTCGTGGTATTCGTAATTCCATATTTGTTTTCACTCCATACTTTTCATGTCTTCAGACCATTTCAGAACTTTTTGTCATAGAGTTTGAACAAGTTCTTACTGGTCATCGTCGTCTTCTTCCTCTGAATCAGCACTGTCAGCAGGCTTGTCTGCGCCCTGTACCTTATCAATGCTGTCCACCGTTTCGTGGTCACGCAAACGTCTTGCGACGACAAGTAAGCGTGAATTATCTTCGTCCAGATGGCAGGTCTGGAGAGTTAAAAGCTTATCTCCATATGCCACATCAATATCCGGCGAAATCATGGATCTGTCCTGAACTGTTTCAACATATTTGTTGAAATCCTTTTCGGTGTCAAGCTCCTCCTGATCCCAGTAGGCAAACTCCTCACCGTAGGCACTTTCGCCGTAATCGCCGTAAGTAAGCAAAACGCCGAAGATAATATATTGATAATCCCTGTAATTTGAGCTGAACTCAATTATAGGATTTTCGTCATAGAATGAAGGGTCCTGCCTGTAATAATGCAGGGTTGCAAATTTTGAGCCGTTGAGCATATTGTGTCCGTAAAGCACAATATTTTCTGACTGCTTGCTCTCGTCAGCATTAAAGTCATCTCTGTAGTCCATAAAGATGGAACCGGATTCAAGATAATCTCTGTCAAGATCCCTGTGCAGATAATATGCGTTGCCCTCTGTATCAAGGTCATCTCCGTGATACTGAACAACAGGGTAATCAACATAGGTATTGCTGATTTTTATGTATCCCACAACATCCTTGTTTTCATGCAGCAGTACCTTTGCAAGACCGGTAAGTCCCGGCTCGTCCGAGAAATTTTCGATTACCGGCAACTCCGGTTCTGTCGGAGCCTCTGTGACAGGTTCCAGTACATCAGCAGCAGAGCTTACTTCTTTTTTGTCTTCCTTTCCGCCGAAAATCATAACTGCGCCAAGCGCAATAACTGCGACTGCGGCGGTGCAGCCTATAGTAATTAATCCTTTTTTTGATAACATTTTGTTTTAGTCCCCTTCATACGATATCTTTCAGAGCCACAGATTTCAACGGCTCATATTTTATTCTGTCGTAAGCGGATAGCCTTCAAATTCGGCATCCGGATCGTATGTATTATCGTTCCAGTTATAATATATTGACGGCCACAGAATATTCGGATTATCTCTTACATTATCCGTTCCCTCATAAGGGTCTTCGCCGTCACGCACAAGTCTTGCCATAACTATAAGTCTGCCTGTGTCAAAAACGCTGTTGCAGGTTGAGAGTGTCAGCAGCTGGTCGCCGTATCTGACATCGACGTCATTGAATGTAAGCGCACGCTTTTTAGCGTTATTTACAAATTCGTAGAAGTCCTCCTCACCGGCAAAGTTCAGGTAATTCCAGCAGTCAAACTTTGTGTCGGACTCGTCCTCTGCGTCTATAATAAAGTAAGCAAATATCTTGTATTTGTATGTTTCGTAGTTTGAGCTGAGCTCAATAACCGGGTGCTCGCTGTAGAAACCGTTCACGTCCTCATACTGCTGAAGTCCGCCGAACATTGAACCGTCCTTCATGTCGTGACCGTAAACTATCAGATTCTGCGAATTTTCAAGCACCTTGACGCCGTCAACAACATAGTCAAAGTAATTTCTCCAGTCAAGGAAAATAGTACCCGCCTTGGCGTCCTCTTTATCAATATTCTTGTTTAAGTAGTATTCGTTGCCGTCTTCCTTTCTGCGCTGAACAACAGGATAGCTGATGTCAGTACCCGGAATCTTGATATATCCGACAACGTCCTTGTTTCTTTCAAGGAGCAGCTTTGCGCCCTCTTTAAGTTCCCAGTTTTTGTATGCAGCCTGTTCTTCGGCATTGTCTGCGGAAGAATCGGGAAGCACATTCTTGTTGGCGTCTTCATAAATTTCTTCTATTTCATTTCCAAGCTGTCTGTTCTTGTAGTTTTCCCAGTAGTAATCGACAATAAGGAACAGACAAACGCTGAAAACAAGTACAGCAGCCAGAAAAACGATTTTTCTGATAACCTCCGGAACACTGTCGCCTTTCCACGGGACAAGTCCTCTCAGAACGTCCTTATAAGTCTTTTTCTGACTGGAAAGGTCCCTTTTCTGCGGAAGATTGTCCGGCATTACCTCAAGCATCTGCTGCAGGAACTCAAAAACTCTGTAAGCCGTGTTCATTCTGATATTGTCACGGCTTCTGTCCTCAAGCTGCCACAGCTTCAGAAGCTTTACGATACGCTTTTTGCCGCAGCTGATACCCACATATACAGTACCAACCGGTTTTTCCGGCGTACCGCCTCCGGGACCTGCCGTTCCGGTAACGGATATACATATATCTGCCCCCGACTGTTTCTGCAGTCCGGCAACCATAGCAAGCGCTACCTGGCGGCTTACTGCACCGTACTGTTTGAACATGGACTTGGGAACGCCGAGATATTCATGCTTGATTTTGTTTGAGTAGGTGCATACGCCTATCTCAAAAATCTTTGACGCACCCGGAACTGATGTGATCAGTTCGGAAAGAAGTCCTCCGGTACAGCTTTCGGCTGTTGCGATAGTGACTCCTTTAATTAATAACAATTTTACTACATCTGTAACCAATTTGTCAAGATTTTCGGGGGTCACTTCATTAGATTGTACCATTTCGTCATAATTCATATCCGGTTTTTCCATATTTTCACCAATTTTTCGTTCACATAATTAGCTTTTAGTTTATAAATCAAGATTAAATATTTTCAGTTCCGTTTCATTTACGGCTTTTTCCACCAGTCCCGAGAAGTCAAAGCTGTTCTGCGCCGCCTCAACGTCCGCAAGCAGCGGTCTTACTTTCGGATGACGGGGAGTGAATACCGTACAGCAGTCCTCATAAGGCAGGACGGAAGTGTCAAAGGTGTCTATCTTTCTTGCGATTTCGACAATTTCAGTCTTGTCCATGCCTATAAGCGGACGGAAAACAGGCATTCTGCACACAGCGTCCGTGCAGGCAATGGCGCTCATGGTCTGGCTTGCCACCTGTCCCACGCTTTCACCGGTAATCAGTGCCATACACTTTTCCCTGTCGGAAATCCTCTGGGCAATCTCCATCATAAGTCTTCTCATTATAATAGTGAAAAACTCTTCCGGACAGTTGTTTTTGATAGCCTCCTGAATTTCCGTAAAGGGAACGCAGAAAAAGGCGATGCTTCCGCAGTAAGGCGTAAGCTTTTCGCACAGCTGTTCAACCTTCAGCCTTGCTCTTTCTGAGGTGTAAGGGGGACTTACATAGTGTATCGCTGAAATGTGTACCCCTCTTTTTGCAAGCATATAGCCGGCAACAGGGCTGTCAATACCGCCGGAAAGCAGCAGCATTGCGTGACCGCTTGTACCAACAGGCAGTCCGCCTGCGCCCTTTATATTTTCTCCGTGTACATAAGCTTTGGTGTCACGGATTTCAACGGTAACAGTAACCTCCGGATTGTTCACGTCAACGCTCAGATTGTGGAAACGGGAGAGCAGTACTCCGCCAAGCTCACGGCATATTTCCGGGGATTTCATAGGAAAGCTTTTGTCCGCTCTTTTTGCTGTTACCTTGAATGTTGAAGCACAGCTTAAAGCGTCCTCCAGATATTCAAGGCTTACTCTTTTGATATCCTCAAAGTCCTTTTCACACACAGCCGCACGGCAAAGCGCCGCAATGCCGAAAACTTTTTTAAGGCGTTCAACTGCCTCTTCGGTATCGTAAAACTCGTCCGCCGGCGTTATGCATATTGTGGACTGCGCCCTTGTAATCTCAGTTTTTCCAAGGCTTTTTATGCGTCTTTTTATATTCTTCACGAGAATGTCCTCAAAGGTTCTTTTGTTAAGGCCTTTAAGCGCCATTTCGCCGTATTTCACCAAAATAATTTCCTGCATTTTAAGATTCCTCTTTCGTTATTCAAAATAAAAAAGCTCCTCGAAATTCTTTTCAAGAGCCACACAAATCAGTAAGGCAAGCTTTGCGCTCGGACAGAACTGGTTATTCTCAATTGAGCTTATGGTCTGACGGGAAACCCCCACCATCTCCGCAAGCTCTCCCTGCGATAATTTCTTTTCAGCTCTGACAGACTTCAGACGGTTCTGAAGAATCAATCCCTCCATTTATATATCCTCCTGTCAGAAATCAAGAATAAAAAGTATAGTCCAGCATATAACAGCTGCAGCGGAAATAATGCCGAAAACACAGTCGCCCTTTCTGCGCAGCTTGATAAATCTGTAAAGGTTGTCAGCACAGCAGTATGACATTGCCATTATACAATATGGATAAATACTTCTGCCCTTTATAATGCTCAGAATGATAAAAACAATACAGAGCACGCACACTACCACTCCGGATATTCTCAGAGCGTCGAGGTAAATTTTCTGTTCTCTTTCGTCAGGACCGTCTTCACGTCCCCGTTTAAGAATTTCGTCCTTATCCATAATGAGTCCTTTCTGCAGTAATTCCACATTTTATAATACCATATCAGCGCTGTAATGTCAAGAAAACTTGTCATATTTTTTCATATTAAAGGTATGCGTCACTTTAACCAATAATTTCATCCTTTTTTGTCTAATGCGCTATATTTTCAGCACATTACTTCGATTTTTTGTATGAATCATTGACAATCTCAGTTTATAAAGTTATAATGTATAAAGAGAAATTTTTTCTTAATCAAAAAGGGGGAAATGTACGATGATAAAAGCACTTAAAAGATTATCTTCTGCGCTGACTGCGGCGGCTATGGTTTTTACAGCATCTGCTGTACTGCCGTCAGCAATTGCGGCGGATGACTCAGACATCATTTTCCAGGCAGAGTGTGAAACTCTCGGCGAGGATACACAGGTCTGGACATCAATTTATGACAAACAGCTCCCGGGATATTCCGGCGATGGTTTCGCTTACCTCACAGCCGGCAACATTGAATTCGAGGTTGAGGCACCTGAGGAGGGTATGTATGAAATCAATGTAAGGTATGCCCAGATACTCAGCGAGGAGGGCAGACTTCAGACCCTTGCTGTAAACGGTTCAGAATACAGCACAACCATGCCATATTCCGACACATGGCAGGACTATCAGTTTGCAATGGTAAGACTGAAAAAGGGTACAAACAAATTTGTATTTATGCCAAAATACGGCTATGCGGCGTTTGATACTATTACAGTAAAAAAAGCCTCATTCCCTGAACTGAAAGTTTCACCGGTACTCTGCGATAAAAAGGCTACCAAAGAAGCACAGAGCCTTATGAACTACCTCTGCGACGTGTACGGAAACGGTATTCTCTCCGGACAGCAGACTATTTACGGCGGCGGTCACAGTATGACTACCACTATCCGCTATGATGCGTCAACCAATACCTGCGTTGATTCCGACGGAAACACTTACAGTTTCGACGAAGCTGACAAGGCTGTTGCTGACGACGGCTCCACATTCGTATGGAAGTGCGTCGGTGATGACGGTCAGGTTTACAACTACAATTCACAGAACCGCAACTACACTTACAACGAATACGACAGAGAGTTAAAGTATCTCCAGGCTACTGTCGGCGATATGTCCGCAATCCAGGGCTTTGACTTTGGTGCAAACTGCCCGTGCTATCAGTGGGACGACGGCGTCGTTGAGCGTATGATAGACTGGACAAACAACAAAAACGGTATCTGCACAGCCTCATGGCATATAAACGTTCCTACCGTTCTTGCAGATTATACTCTCGGCGAACCGCTGGACTTCTCAAAGACCACATACAGCGAAAAATGTGATTTCAGCCCGTCCAACGCCTATACAGAGGGTACTCTTGAATATGACTACTTCCAGCTTTGTATAGCAAACCTTGCTGAACAGCTTCTGAGACTCCAGGAGGCAAATGTTCCGGTTATTTTCCGTCCTCTCCACGAGGCAGACGGTAACTACTCAAACGGCGGTACATCATGGTTCTGGTGGGGCAAGGAAGGTCCGGAAGTATATAACAATCTTTGGAAATTCCTCCAGAGCGAACTCCGGGATAAGTACGGTGTACACAACCTTATCTGGGAACAGAACCTGTATGCATGGTCACCAGCATCAGCTGACTGGTATACTGGCGACGATTATGTTGATATTGTCGGATACGACAAGTACAATACAACATACAACCGTCATGACGGCAAAACAAGCGGTCCGAACTTAGACGCTGAATCGGGCATTTTCTGGAAGCTTTATGACACAGTAAAGGGTAACAAAATGGTTTCCATGCCGGAAAATGACACTATCCCTGCACTTGACAATATTATGATAGAGAATGCCGGCTGGCTGTATTTCTGCCCGTGGTACGACGAGGAAAGTTCACCGAAATTCCTGTCCGGTGAAGAATATCAGGATATCGACGAGTTAAAGAAGATTTACACAAGTGATTACTGCATTACTCTGAGCGAACTTCCTGACTGGAAGAACTACGAATCCGGAGAACTGCCGACAAATCCGACAGAAGAACCAACCGAAGGACCTACCTATCCGGAGGATTTAGGTTTCATTCCTGGTGACGTAAAGGAAGATGAGATTGTCAATGTATTTGACGCTGTTGCGCTGAGGGAAATGCTTATGGATGACGCTCCTGCGGCTTTAGCACCTCATGCATTTGCTGCTGACACAAACGGAAATGGTATGCTTGAAGTTTCCGACCTTGTATTACTTCACGAGTACCTTGTAGGCATGGACGTTCAGCTTAAATATTATACAGGTGAATAAACTTTTAGGCGGCTTTAATCAAGCCGCCTTTTTTGTTTACAAATCGCAAAATAACGGGCGACCAATAGTCGCCCCTGCTAAATCATTTTCACCATCAATACTGCATTTTCAGCCGGACTGCGATAATAATTCTTTCGCAGTCCATTTTGTGTAAAGCCGTGTTTTTCATACAGCTTTCTCGCCGGAGCATTGCTCTCTCTTACTTCAAGATAAACAGTTTTCACCCCAAGCTTTCGCAGTTCATCTTCAAACGCAGTCACAAGCATTCCGGCAATACCGGATTTTCTGAATTTTTCCGACACCGCAATGTTTAAAAGTTCCGCTTCGTCAAGGACGTAGGAACCGTTTAAAAATCCCACAACCTCGCCGCCCCGGACCGCCGCAAAAATCAGCGCATTGGGATTGCCGAGCGCCTGTTCAAATGCGTTTTCAGACCAGCCGTCGGGGATACAGCTTTTTTCCAGCTCCGCTATTCGCTTTATGTGGGATTTGTCCGCCCTTACAACATCAGCCCTTTGCGTCATACCAGCTTTCACCCCTGTTCACGTCCGCAGTCAGCGGCACTTTCAGTTCGCAGGCATGGGTCATCTCGTGCGCAAGTATTTCCGCCGCCCTGTCAGCGTCCTCACGGCTGCACTCAACGATAAGTTCGTCATGCACCTGCAGAATCAGTTTAGCGTCCGGCACTTCTTCTTTAAGTCTGTTGTAAACCCTCACCATTGCGATTTTTATAATGTCCGCCGCACTTCCCTGAACCGGCGTATTCATGGCAATTCTCTTGCCTGCCGCCTGCATATTCTTATTGGACGCCGAAAGCTCCGGAACATAACGCTTTCTGCCGAACATTGTTGTGACATAACCATCTTTTTTGGCGTTCTCAACCGTTTCATTCATAAACTTTTCAACGTTGGGGAAGTTGTGGAGGTAGTCCTTAATATACTTTTTCGCCTCATAAACGCTGACGTTTATATCCTTTGAGAGCGAAAATGCGCCGATACCGTAAATAATGCCGAAGTTTACCGCCTTTGCCGCACTTCTCATTTCCGGAGTCACCATTTCAGCCGGCAGACCGAAAACCTGTGCCGCAGTTGCCGTGTGAATATCTGCGCCCTCATTGAACCCCTTGATCATTGTTTCGTCACCGCAGATATGGGCAACTATTCGCAGTTCAATCTGACTGTAATCGGCGTCAAGGAGTATTCTGCCGTCCTGTGCCACGAAAAATTTGCGCATTTCACGTCCAAGCTCCGTCCTTACAGGGATATTCTGCAAATTAGGCTCGGTGGAGGAAATTCTGCCTGTTCTTGTTTCGGTCTGGCGGAACGAGGTGTGGATTCTTCCGTCATCGGCAACAGTTTTCAACAGTCCCTCAACATAGGTGGAGTTAAGCTTTGTCAGCTGACGATAGCGCAGGACAAGGTCGATAACCGGATAATCGTCCCTCAGTTCTTCCAGTATTTCCGCACCAGTTGAATAACCTGTCTTGGTTTTCTTTTTAAGGGGCACGCCCATTTCAACAAGGACTTCACCAAGCTGTTTCGGGGAGGATATATTGAACTCCTTACCGCACATAAAGTATATCTGCGACTCAAGTCCGCCAATCTCGTCAACGAGGTTTTCGCCGAATTTCTTAACACCCTCAACGTTTATGCCGACACCGTCATGCTCCATTGACGCCAGTACCTCAGTCAGCGGCTGTTCAATCTCAAACATAAGCTTTGCCATTCCCTGCGCCTCAATTTCCTTTTTCAGCGCACCGCAAAGCTCCGGCAGACTTGCAATATCCGCCCAGTCCCCTGCCGACTTGTAATATGGCGAATCGTAGCGGAAACAAAGCTTTTCAACGCTGTACTCAGAGGAGGACGGGTCAAGGAGATACGCCGCAATTTCACCGTCAAACGCCATTTCCGCAAGGTTTTTCCCTCCGGCAAAGCAAAGCCTGTACATAGGTTTTGCGCCGAATGTGTACTTTTGAGAATCACCCGAAAGCAGTCTTACAATATAATCGCTGTTTTCCGTTGTGTATATACTGCATTCATTATCGCTGTTTTTCTCATAAACCTGCAAAATGCCGTCACGGTAAAGGCAGTAAAGGCTGTCGCTTTTTTCAAGCTTTTCGAGAGTTTCGCTGTCGATATTCTTTTGCACCGCCTCGATATCCGCCGCTTTTACTGTCTTTTCCGCCGCCTTTTTCTCAGACGGCTGCAGGTTCAGCTTCTGGAGAAGCTTGGACATTTCCAGCTCCGTCAGCAGTTCGCTGAGTTTTTCATTGTCACGCTCCGCCGGAATGTAGCTGCTGATATCCGTTTCAACCGGCGCTTCAAGGCATATCGTTGCAAGCCACTTGCTCTGTTCTGCGGATTCCTTACCATTTACCAGCTTGTTGTAAACGCTCTTGGTCAGTCCGGCGCTGTCTAAATTATCGTAGAGATTTTCGATTGTTTTCCATTCTGAAATAAGCTTTCCGGCGGTTTTCTGTCCAACGCCTGCAACTCCGGGGATATTGTCGGAGCTGTCCCCCATAAGCGCTTTTAAGTCTATGAGGTGTATCGGCTCAAAGCCGTAGTCCTCCTCAAATTTTGCCGGAGTATATATCACGGTTTCCTTTGTGGTGGCAAGGCGCACTGTCACCTTATCGTTTACAAGCTGTAAGCTGTCCCTGTCCCCTGTCACGATATAGCACTCGTTTCCGCTGTCGGCACAGGCTTTTGAGAGTGTACCCAGAACGTCGTCCGCCTCATACCCCTCACATTCCACGATTTTCACGCCCATATAGGTCAGCAATTCCTTTACAAGGGGCAGCTGCTGGGCGAGTTCCTCCGGCATACCCTTTCGGTTAGCCTTGTAAAAATCTGCCGCTTTATGGCGAAATGTGGGCGCTTTAAGATCGAAGGCAACAGCAACGCAGTCCGGCTGAACCTCCTCAACGTTTTTGAAGTATATGTTCATAAAACCGAAAATTGCGTTTGTGTAAACGCCGTTTTTATTCGTAAGCAGTCTTATGCCGTAATATGCACGGTTCAGAATGCTGTTTCCGTCAATTGCAAGTAATTTCATGGTTTCTCCGTCGCCGCCTTTCCGGTATACGGCTCACCGTATTTTTCTGTCTTTATTATTATAGCAGATTTTTACCCAAAACACCATGCTTTTTGAAAAAATAACACGGAAATCAATTTTCAGAAAAACACGTAAATTCACGGGCGACCAATGGTCGCCCCTACAAAAATAAAAGGACGCTCCGAAGAACGTCCCATAGAATTATAATTCGCTCATGATATACTTTGCAATTGCAATCGCGTCATAAAGGTTCACAGCGCCGTCGCCGTTAAAGTCTGCGATTTCCTTTTCTTCCTCTGTGAAAGTCCTCATGCCCATGATGTTTCTGCATATCTCGATTGCGTCGTAGAGGTCAATAGCACCGTTGCCGGAGATGTCCCCCTGTACCACTGGTTCTGTTGTGGTGACTGGTGCTGTTGTTACAGGAACTGTTGTTGTAGCTGTTGTTGTAACTGTTGTCGCAGTAGTTGTAACTGCTGTTGTTACCGCCGGAGTTGTCACTATAGGCTCTTCTTCAATTACCTCAAATTTTCTTTTATATTTTTCAGCGTATGCTTGAGCTGTGGAATCAGCATAGCCGTGAATTACAGCATCTTCGTAAATAGTATACTCTTCATCAGCTATCTTACAATCAGGATTTAAGATAGTTATGGATTCCAGTGTCATACGACCTGCAAATACACTGTTGCTAATACTTTTAACACTTTTCGGAATTGTAATATTTTTCAGACTTTCGCAGCTGCAGAACGCATAATTATCAATAAATCTGACGCCCTCTTCAATTGTCACACTTTCCAGACTTGAACAATCTCTGAACATATTACTGTTAAGTGTATCAATACTACCCGGGATTACTACGCTTGTTATGCTTGCACAGCCATAAAAAGCCTCATATTCTAAAGTTTCAAGATTCTTCGGTAATTCTATGCCTTCTAAATTTGTACAATTTTTAAAAGCATGCTCCCCAATATATGTAACATTTTCAGGAATCGGTGCACTTGTTAAGCTTGTACAATCCATAAAAGCATCATATCCAATAGATGTAACGCTTTCAGGAAGTGTTACACTTTTTAAATTTGTGCAACCCTTAAACGCATACTTTGAAATACCAGTAAGTCCTTCATGGATTGTTATGTTTGTCAGCCCTGCACAGCCAGAAAAAGCATACCAACCTAATGATTCCAGACTCTCAGGCAATTCAGTTATACTTGTTAAGCTTGGACAATTGTTAAACGCAGCGTAATCAATTGAAGTAACACTGTCCGGTAATGTTACGCTGGTTAAATTAACACAATTCTCAAATGCAGAGCTTCCAATCAACTTAACACCCTCGGGAATTACTACACTTTTTAAGTTTTCGTTTTCTCCATAAGACCAAAAACCTGATTTAAAAGCAGAATCACCAATTTCTTTAACCTTCAGTCCGTCAATTTTTTCCGGAATCTCAACCTCTGTTGCTTCGTCTTCGCAAGCGGTAATACGTACAAAATCAAAAACATCATCTGAGTTTTCATCAACCTGCTTATAGGAAAGATAATCTCCGTATTTCATTTCATCACTGGTAGTTTCAGCTACACCAGTCATAGAGCCGTAGCCACCAGCGCAAATACTCACAGTGCATACCATTGCTGTCACTACACTTGCGATTTTCTGTCTTATTTTCATTCGACAGTCCTCCTTACAAAAAATATGACAATATTATACCACAATTTTCTGCATAAGTCAAATAATTTCCCTACCATTTTCCGCAGAAATGTGATACAATAGATGTATAAAACAAAACGAGGTAAACTTATGGAATATATCAGCATAGGAAACGTAAAAATCAAAAGGACTGCCGCCCTTGCCCCCATGGCGTCGGTTGCGGACAGGGCTTACCGCACTCTCTGCCGTGAGTACGGCGCCTGTTACACGGTAAGCGAGCTTATTTCGGCGAAAGGTCTTTGCTACCAGGACACCAAAACCGCCGAGCTTTGCACCGTGACCGATAATGAACGCCCAATGGCGTTGCAGCTGTTCGGCAGTGAACCGGATTTTATCGAAAGGGCAGTTGAGAAGTGCATGACCTACAAGCCGGATATTCTTGATCTGAACATGGGCTGTCCTGTGCCGAAAGTGGTCAACAACAACTCCGGAAGTGCGCTTATGAAGGATATAAAGCTTGCAGCATCTCTGGTCAGGGCGGCAAAGAGAGCCTCTGACGTGCCGGTCACGGTGAAATTCCGCAAGGGGTGGAATGGCGAGAGCGTGAACGCTGTTGAGTTTGCAAAGGCTATGGAGGACGCAGGCGCAGACGCTCTGGCAGTCCACGGCAGAACGAGAGACCAGATGTATTCCGGCAAGGCGGATTGGGATATTATCACGCAGGTGAAAAAAGCTGTGTCAGTACCAGTTATCGGCAACGGCGACGTTACAACCCTCACCGAATGCCTTGCCATGTATGAGCAGACCGGCTGTGACCTGGTGATGATTGGTCGTGCCACCTACGGCAACCCTTTTATTTTCCGGGAAATAGATTCCTGTTTTGAGGGTAAACCGTACACTCCCCCGACCATTGAGGAGCGAATGGAAGTCATGCTTTATCACATACGGCTGATACTGTCGCAGAAAGAGGACGGCAGTGAAGAACGTGCCATGAAAGAGGCGAGAAAGCACGCATCGTGGTATATGAAAGGACTTTACGGTGCAGCGGCATTCCGTGCAAAGTGCTACAGCCTTGAAACCTACGAGGACGCTCAACGGCTTGCGGAGGAGTTTCTGGCATTGCAGAAGTCAGCAAATGAGATTTAGGGAGAGATGAAAGTGATTAACAGGCTTATTGCAGAAATGATTTCATATTACAGCGGCGACCCAAAGCGTATTCAGCATTTCATCAAGGTACATTCCTTTGCAAAGCTGATCGGCGAAAATGAAAATCTGACGGACAAACAACTTTTCACTCTTGAAACTGCCGCCGTGGTTCACGATATCGGCATAAAAATCAGCGAGCAGAAGTACGGCAGCTGTACCGGCAGTCAGCAGGAAACAGAGGGTCCGCCGGAGGCTGAAAAAATGCTTGAAAAACTGGGGTTTGAGAGTGAAACGGCAGAGCGTGTGTGCTGGCTTGTAGGGCATCATCATACTTATTCGGGAATTGACAGTCCGGAGCATCAGATACTGGTTGAGGCTGATTTCCTTGTGAATCTTTATGAGGACGGTTGCAGCGAAAAGTCGGTGAGTTCGGCGTATGAGAAGATTTTCAGGACTGAAACCGGGAAAAAACTTTGCAGGACGATGTTCGAGATAAAATAAAAAAGACGGTTGATTTTAACCGTCTCATTTTTTACCTTTTTTCTTTTTGCGCACCGAAAACCCAAAATCTCCAAGCTTTCTTCCCAGCGCAAAATATTCGCCGTGGGAGTAGGCGGCAAGACCAGCCTGCTGGAGATTCAGCTTGCCCTTGCTGTCGATGTACCGTTCGTCGATATCCGCACCGACAATTTCCGCCAGAAACATATCATGACTTCCCAACGGAATAATCTGTTTAACAACACATTCAAGGCTCAGCGGCGACTCCTCAATCAAAGGAGCACTGACCTTTTGAGCCGCAACAGCATGAAAACCACAGCTTTTGAACTTGTCCACTTTAGCGCCGGTCTTGACACCGCAGAAATCCGCCTTTTTGACAAGTGCGGAAGTGGTCAGATTGATGACAAATTCGCCGGACTCCTTTATAATGTTGTATGAATACCGCTCCGGTCTGACGGAAATATAGGTCATGGGCGGCTTGGTGTTGCAGATTCCGGTCCAGCCTATAGTTATGATGTTTGGTTTTTCAAGCGTACCGCAGGACACCATTGCCGGAGGGACTGGTGAGAGAAGTGTTCCGCCGTTCCAGAATATTTTTGACATAATTTTTCCTTTCGTTATTAAATCAGGTTTATCTGGCTTATTAATTATTTGTTCTTATCAAATATCCTTCATTCACTGCAGCAAGGGTGGCAATGACGCAAATAATACTTCCACTATAAGCTAAATCAATGAAAGACAGTGTCAACGAAAAAATAAACAGTATAGCACCTGTAAGCTTATTCAAAATGGTGTGTTCTGCCACAATTTTTCTTTGAACTATATAGCCACAAATAATATTGATAGCCTTTATTCCTGCAATTGCCCCTGTCCATATCCACAGCCATGCAGGTATTGTCAACGCTGGCAGCAATTTAATTAAACAAACCGCAACAAATACCATGTCTGCAATGGTATCCAGTCTGGATCCAAATTCACTTACAGTATCTGTTTTTCTTGCAATAGTCCCATCAATCATATCTGTAAATCCTGCCAAGCAGTACAAAACATAAAATGTAGGAGAAAATGCGGGAAAGAATAATAGTACTATACTACACAGCATTCTGCAACTTGTTATCAAATTTGCCATTAATTCACCTCTCAGCGACAATTCCAATTTAACTTACAGATATAAACAAAAAAGCACAGCAAAATAAATTCGCTGTGCTTAGTTGGTGCACCATCGGGGGCTCGAACCCAGGACCCACTGATTAAGAGTCAGTTGCTCTACCAACTGAGCTAATGGTGCATATGGCGGACCCTGTAAAAAACAAGATCCGCATTTTAAAAAAGGGAAGAGCCGGCGACACCTATTTTTCCGGGC
>DBQM01000011.1 GCA_002305725.1 Ruminococcus sp. UBA1394
ATGATTGACAAACTTACATTTTTTAAATTTTTAATGTATGTGAGAGCATTGTTCTCCCGTGGCTTTCGTATGGTTTGTATTTAATCGGGCGACCATTGGTCGCCTCCTACAAAAATTATTTGCATAGCTGAAGTTCTGCCCTTTTGTAAAATGAATAAATCAGAGTTTCCTTAACAGGCTTTGTTTCAGTCTTTTCAAGCGCCTTTCTGTAAAGCTCCAGCTGACCGGAATAACGCTCTGCAAGCTCGTTTATGTCAGTTACACGGTCTGTTTTGTAGTCCACAAGAACAAGATAATCATCAAACTCCAGCACCATATCTATTATACCGTTTATCATTCCCATAGTGTCCCTGTACTCTTCACCGATTTTACCGTCAAGTCCGAGGTCATCAATGGCGGCAAGGAACTTCTTTTCCCTGTGCACCTTAACACATTCTTTCATTCTCCTGTAAACACCCGAATTTAAAAACGCCTTTACGTCGTCCTCTCTGACTGCCTCTTTCTGTTTTTTTGTCAGATAACCGGTATTGTAAAGTCTTTCAAGCTCTGAACTGATGTCATTTTCCAGTACAGCAAAATCCGCAAACTGCAGAAACTTGTGAAGTGCCGTACCCTTTTCAGCCGGAGTAAGCTTTGATTCTCCTGCAAATTCCGGACGTTTAAGTGGCGTTTCAAAATCAGAATCATCCTTTGCAATATCAGAAACAGATATTTTTGCCGACAGAGTTACCGGTGATATACCATCATTTTCTGAATTACTACCCTGTGGGACAGGTGACAAAAAGGACAAAACGGACTTTTCATAGTCAAAGGCAAACATTTCCTCCAGTTTCTTCATCATCTGAGGGTCGGGCTGTTCACGGACTGCAGAAACCTCCTTAATTTCCTCTTCCGTTTCCACCGGAGGGGTACACATCTCGTATTCAATCTCAAAGTCATTGTCATACCGGAAGCTCTCGCAGATACCGAAAATTTCTCTCAGCTTTGCTGACTTGCTGTGTGAGATAAGGCACATCATAAGCCAGTCCTCCATAGAGTTTGCAGAGGAGGCAACTGCCGGAGTTATACCCTGCTGTTCGTATATGGTCTTTGCAAGGGACTGCGCTTTTTTCTGCGCTGATTCATCGCAGTTCATGGTTATGAAAAGGCGTTCCTTTGCTCTTGTGAGTGCAACATATAAAAGACGCATTTCCTCGCTTATATCATCAAGTCTGCCCTGTATATTTATTACTTCATAAGGCAGAGATGACCAGCGTTCATACTTTTCGGGATTCTGCAGCTTAAAGCCCAGTCCCATATCATAGGAAAAGCGGAAAGGCTTTGCGCTGTCAGTTTTATTGAATTTAGTCCATGTTCCCACAATGAACACAAACGGAAACTCCAGTCCCTTTGATTTATGCATACTCTTTATGGAAACTGCGTTCTGCGAGCCGTGAGGTTCGCCTGCCATTTCAAAGTCACCGCCGGATTCGATAATGCGGTCGATATACCTTATAAATCCGGACAGTCCGCCGTCTGAGTTTTTTTCGTAGTTTCCAACGTATTCAAGCATCATACGCAGGTTTGCTTTCTTTTTGCCGGCGTCACCGTAAAGCTGCATGACAGACAGAAAGTCAGTGCTGTCGTAAATCTTTCTCACAAGCTCCTGTAACGTACAGGCGCTGACATAAAGTCTCAGTTCAGTTATGATACTGTGCAGAAACTGCGCCTTTGCAAGCAGTTCACCCTCAAAAATCGGAGGATTGCTGTTAAGTCCTATACCCTGGCATAAATTGGTGTAGATACTTGCCTTTTTGTCAACAAGCCTTACCCTTGCCGCTTCGTCGGGAGTGAACATGAACATTGGCGAAAGCATGACTGACATCATAGGCGTGTCAAGAAGCGGATTGTCCGTAACTCTCAGCAGATTTATCAGCACAGAGGTTTCCCTTGCTTTAAGATATCCGCTTTCTGCATTGCACTCGGTATTTATCCCCAGGTTTTCAAGTTCTTTCGCATAGACAGGTATATTTTTATTACCCCTCATAAGTATGCAGAAATCCCGCATTTCACAGGGACGTGAGCCTTTTCCGCCGTCTGTGCTGACGGGCACGCCGTCTTTTAACATCTGTGCAATTTTCGCCGCAACACATTTTGCCTCAAGGTTTTCAGTTTCCTTGTCCGATTTGTCAAAAAGCATTACAACAGGTTTTCTGTCCGCCTCGCAGAAAGACGCTCCCTGGTAGAGATACTCGTCCTCGTTATATTCAATATCACCGCAGTAACGGGTCATGATACAGCTGAAAATGTAGTTTGAAAAGTCAATGACTTCCCTTGAGCTGCGGAAATTTTTATTAAGTCTGATATATGAGTTTCTGTCAGTACCCTCGCTGTACGGCGCAGAGGAATCAAGAGCGTTTATGAAGTTTGCCGGATTTGCAAGTCTGAAACGGTAGATAGCCTGCTTTACATCACCAACAAAGAAAAGATTGCTGCCGTAGCTTTGTGCAGTACCGCCCCTTGAAAGCAGACGGAAAATCATGTCCTGTCTGTTGTTTGAGTCCTGGAACTCATCAACCATGATAAGCTCATAATACTCCGAAAGCTCCTTTGCAAGCGGAGTTTTTTCAATTGTTCCATCCTCGTGTACTTCGGCAAGCAGTTTCAGCGCAAGCCTTTCGGCGTCGTCAAAGCCTACTGCGTTTTTGTTCTCCTTTGCTGACATAAGCTCTGTATCAAAACGCTTTAAGAAGTCTGACACCACACGCAGAACCTCACGGCTTTTTTCCATATCCTCTCCGGCATGGTAATACACAGAAGCTTTCTTTGCAAGTGACTTTATCAGTTCTTTATAACGACTGCGGCTGTCCGCTGCAACTGCTCTGAGTTCCGGGTCATCAGTTTTTCTGGAACGTGGAAATGTCGGAAAAGGCATACCCGAAAGAATATCAGTAAAAGCACAGAAATCCTTTTCTCTGAACTTTTCAAGCGCACTCATAAAGGAATACTTTTCAGAGCTGAATATTTCAGAGACCTTTTCATTTTCAAGCTTCAGAACAGCGCTTTCTGCATTTTCAAAAATCTCTCTGCACGCCTTTATGTCGTTTTCAATGAAACGTGCGTAGGTTTCCTCATAAATTCCGCTGTCATACTTTTCTGCCGCACCATCCAGCCACAGTTCAAAAAACGGTACAGAGGAAACACAGTTGTAAAGGTCATAAATCATATTTTCAAGGGCGTAATCATTTGTCCTGCAGAAATTCTTTCTGAGTATCATCATATCTTCATAGCGTTCGCTGTAAAAATAGTCAGATGTGTTTTTGTATGCTTCGGTGCGCAGTATCGCTTCTTCTGTTTCGTCTGCAACTCTGAAACCAGACGAAAAGGAAAGCTGACTGATATTGTTTCTCAGAAGGTCAAGGCAGAAAGATGTTATAGTTGATATCGCCGCACAGCCAAGCATTGAATTCTGTCTTGCAAGCCAGCCGTCCTGCGGATTTTCCTCAATAAGCTTTGAAAGAGATGCTGCAAGGCGCTGTTTCATTTCTGCGGCAGCGTCCTTTGTAAAGGTCACCACAATCATTTTTTCGACAGGTGTCTGGTGTTCACTGTCTTTGATTATTCTCATAAGCCTTTCAACAAGGACGGAAGTCTTTCCGCTTCCGGCAGCCGCCGATACAATAAGGGAACAGCCCCTTGCGTCAATAGCGGTTTTCTGTTCTGATGTCCACTTACTCATCTTCCTCACCTCCGAGTATCTCCATCATTTTATCTTCTGCGTCCTCCTCCGGACAGTGATATTCCCTTATCGGAATATTTCCGCAGACCGACCAGTAATCACATCTGTCACAAGGTGTTTTCTGACCGGAAATATAAGGGTCCGCCTCAATTTTACCGCTGTAAAGCTCGTCACACATCTTTTTCAGCACACCGTCCGTGTACTCTCTCAGCTTGTCGAAATTCTTAGCAGAAAGACAGGAGGAATAGCGCTTGTCAAGGTCAGGTGCACCCTCTCCCTTGTCAGCTTTTTTTAGTGCCGCCGGAATGAATATTCCCTTAATATCCTTTTCCATTGCATTTAAAACAGTCCTGTCACGCAGAACGACGCCGTTCATTTTGTAGTGCGAAGCAAGGTAATCTTCTATGGAAGTCCTGTCGTCCCTGTCACGTCCGCAGCCTGCCTCCCCTGCCGGCAGATAAAGTACTCCTGCCGGTTCAAATCCGCTGAATTTTCCGCTGTTTCCGGTAACGGAAAACATATAGATAAGCATTTGCATATTGATACCGTAAAGCAGAGAAGCAATGGAGAACACTTTGGGTCCGGTTTTGTAGTCGATGACTCTCAGATACTTTTTGTCCCCCTCTTCAAAGACGTCTATCCTGTCGACAATTCCTCTGAGCCATATTTCTATGCCGTCGTCTGTTTTCAGTATGGGGCGGTCGTTACCCTCGCTTATGTCAAGCTCAAATGCTGCCGGACGGAACTGCGACTGCGCAAGCTCTTTCTGAATGTGTTTTACAAGGTCTTCTATACCCTCGCAGATAGTTTCAATTGCCGCCTTTGCCGCCGGTGTCTGCAATTCCTCTCCTCCGAGAGTTTCTTCGATGTAGTCCCTGCTGCACTTTTCCGTAAAGGCTCTTATCTGCTCATGATTTAAGCTGTCAAATTCCTCCTTGGTACTGCATGAGGAGAAAATCTCTTCCAGGCACTTGTGTGTCAGATTTCCCACACCGATCTGGTCAACGGCACGCTTTCTTCTCACACGCAGTTTAAGACCTGTCCGGCAGAAATATTTGAAATGACAGGTGTTGTAATCGTCAATTGCGGTTGCGGAAATGTTCAGTCTTTCGGTGTAAAGCTGACGCATAAGACTGCTGTCGCTTATTTCAAGCTTTCTTTCACGGCTGACGCTTTCAAGGTAGTTTATCATTGTGCTGTATTCCTCGTCCTTTTCAAGGACAGCTCTGATACTTTCTGTTTCCCTGCTGCTCTCCCCGAAATATCTCACAAGATTTATATACGCTGCTCTCGGAGTGGAGCAGTAGCTGATAAGGCTTTTCTTGCCTGCAAATTCGAGTATATCGTTGTCAAACATTCCGGTAATCTGCTTTAATACTGAAGAGGGATACCTGTTTCCGCCGCTGCTGTCCTTGAGAGGATATGAAATGTAAAGTCTGTCTGATGCATGGGTAAGAGTTTTGTAGACTATAAGCTTTTCGTCTGCAATAAGCTCCTCGTTTTTCCTTGAAAGACTTATCCCCGACTGTTCAAACAGCATTCTGTCCCTGTCATTGAGCAGTCCCGACTGGTTTATATTCGGCGGAAAATACCCCTCGTTCACTCCAGCCACAAACACAACAGCCGGATTGTCCGGTCTTGCAGTTTCAGCCGGGGAAATCCTTACGCCGTCAAGAGTCTGGGGCGGTACAGAATAGGTTACCTGCCTGAGCATCATCATAAACAGGTCACAGAACTCCAGCAGGGAGATTTCTCCTCCGGTCTGAGCAAGGGTATCAAGAATATCAGTAAAGATACCCCAAATCCTTTTGAATTCCTTTGCAAGATAAACAAGTCCCTTTTCCCTGAATTCATTGATTATTCCGCCGACACGTTTCTGAACGTCCATTTCAGTTACAAAGTCGAAAATGGCTTTGCATATCCCCCTGCAGTCGGTGTTCATGCACTTTTTGTGCAGTCTGACAAGGGGTTCAATGATTTCTGCTCTTGTCTGTTCGGCAAAGGGGTGTTCGTCAGTACCAGCCTTAAAGGGAGTAAGCCACCTGTCACCGTCAATGTCCCACTCAAAGCAGTAATTTTCAAGGTCGGCTATTCTCTCCTGTGAAATACTGCAAAGGTGTGTTTTGGCGTATCTGAAAATCATCTCGGAGGAAAAATGCTTTTGAGCGATTATTCCTACAACGCCCGAAACATACTGCATAATGGAAGTGTGCATGACGCTTTTTTTCACGTCCATGCCAAAGGGTATATCATACTTTTCAAACGCCGCCTCAAATATATAGGTGTATTCCGAAAGCTGACGTGACATTACCGCAATATCCCTGTACCTGTAACCTTCCTCCTGCACAAGCCGTCTTATTTCTGAGCATATCCAGTCTGCCTCTTCGTACAGATCAGCACACTCTGCAATTTTTATGTTTTCAGATACTCCGAAACGCTCTCTGACCGGACGAAGAATGTTCATGTTCAGATGTGCAAGGTCAGCGCTTTTGTATTTAAGGGGCTTTTCCATCATTTCAGTTTCAATCGGAACGCCGTACTTTTTGGCAGTCTGATAAAACTTTCTCCATGTATTCCTTACAGAATCGAAAACACCGTTTGGGTTTTTCTGTGTACTGTCAAGTCTGAGGGAAATGCACACCTCGTCTGACTGTGAAATTATCGTTTCAATAAGCTGATATTCGTCCCCGGTAAAGCTTTCAAACTCGTCAAAGAATACATAAGCACTCTTGAAAAAACCGTTCATTTCCGCAATAGCCGCCGCCTCGGAAATGTTTGTCAGACTGTCCCTCAGTCCGCTTTCACTGAGCATTTTGTCATAGGTGTAATAAATAAGCGAAAGATCTGATATCTTGTCTGAAAGTGTAACGTCCGCACCGGTCATTTTAGCCGCAAAATCGTCGACACTTACTCCGCTTTGCCTGAACTCAGTAATGATTTTCAGAGCGTCTGTTATAAAGTCCGGCTTTGACGCCTGTCGGGCAAAATAGTGCAGCTGTTTTTCTTCCATGAGCTTTTCCAGAGTTTTCTGCATTATTATAAGCTTGCTCATTTCGTCAGCATATTCTCCCGAACGGCTGCCGTATTTTTCAAAAATCTCCCGTGCAGCTGTAGTAAAGCTCACAGAAAGAATTTTATTGAAACGCTGACACCCCAGTTTTTTATAAAGCTTTTTATCCGAATCAAATGAAAACTGCTCCGGAACAATAACAACTACTCTCTTGTCATTTTCCGCAGCCTTGTCTATTAAATCTGTAAGCCGTGATGACTTTCCGCTGCCTGCACCGCCAAGTATAAATCTGAGCATTATTTCCTCCTGTTAAAATAGAAAACAAGGGTACTGAAAAAAACAGTACCCTCAGAAAATTATGTATATCCGTTAAGCTTTTGTTTCTTCATAATTCCCGGATAATATTTATAGCTGTAATCAAGGTCAACATTTCCGCTTATTCCGCTTACACTTCCTGTATGGCTGTACTGCCACATTCCGTAATTTCCGCTGAAGTTAGGCTTTGAAACGTTTATGTGAGCCACCCATATATCATAGCTTGTAAGAACGCTGCTGTTCATCTTGTCCTTGAGCATACTTGCAAAGCTGTAAACCGAAACGTAGTATTTCTGGCTTTCGAGATATTCGCAGAAAACTTTTGTGATATTGGAAACCTGAGTTGTTGTAAGAGCCATCTGGCTGCTTTCCTCAATATCAAATGCAACAGGATAGCTGAGCTTATAGCCTTTTATTGTGTTGTAGCAGGTCTTTGCCTCTGCGAGAGCGTCAGACGTATTTAAAGCGTAGCTGTACCAGTACACTCCGCAGTCGAGCCCTGCTTTCTGGGCATTTGTAATATTTGTCTTGAAGTTTGCGTCCACCTGGTCAGAATATTTTCCGTAGCCGGCTCTTATCATTACAAATTCTATTCCTGATTTCTTGACCTTTGCCCAGTCTATTGTTCCCTGGTGTCTTGAAACGTCTATTCCCTTATATCTTGATTTTGTTGTAGTTGTTGTGGCTTTTGTGGTTGTAGTCACCTTGGTGGTTGTCTTTTTAACTGTTGTGACAGGCTTTACTGTTGTCATTGCAGCGACCTCAGACTGAGCATCTGCCCTGTATCTTGCTATGTACCAGTTCAGCGGAACAGTTGTAACCGTTGTTGTAACGGTTTCTGTGTTATCGGCCGGCGCAGTAGTTACTGCTTCTGATACGGTTGCTTTTATCCTGAGAGTTGTCTGTGTTTCTTCAGATGAAATTTCGGGAAGTTCTTCTTCCGCCTCATCTTCCAGATCAATCGCATTGCCGTCACCGTCAAGCAGTTCGTATGTATTGCTTTCAGGGTCAAAGTTCAATATTGCGCTGCTGTTTTCTGTTTCTGTAAGAAAAGTATTGCTGTCTGCTGCATCTAAAAGAGTTTCAGCACCCGCACTCATACTCATTGATAATGTCATAGCCAAAGCTGTCAGAGCTGTAATTATCTTCCTGGTTTTTGACTTCATCAGTTCCACTCCTTTTAAAAATGTTACAAAAACAATATTATTATACCATATTATTTTCTGAATTGTAACCTTTTTTTAATCGTTTCATAAAATTTTGTTATTTTAGCCAAAGAAATGCACAAATATTGTGTAAATTTCACAATGCTTTTTTGTTAAATTTCTGTGCATTCTCTAAGAAATATTGACAAACTGATAAAAATATTGTAAAATAAATAAGGTTTAAAAAGTCCGGTAGGTAAGGCTACCACAGGGATACGGGTTGCTGCCGCAAAATAGTGGAGACACTATGAGATGGTCAACAGGGTATGTCGAAAAAAGAAGGCATATCTTAACGCAATTTCATGCCCTGCGAAGCTAAAGCTTGAACGGTTTTCATAATTCATTATGATTATTACCCGTATCAGGCTCAGATACGGTTTTTTTATTCAAAAATGTCTGGAGGTAATGATTATGACAGAAAAACTGACTGAGCTTTTAAAAGAGAAAAATTACGTTAAAATAAAGTCAATAGTCCGGGATTTGTATCCGGCTGACCTTGCGGCACTTCTCGAAACTCTTGAACCCCGTGACATCACTCTGATATTCCGTCTGCTGCCAAAGGAACTTGCTGCCGAAACCTTCACATATATGGACAGCGACACACAGATGCACCTTATCAGCGGTTTCAGCGATAAGGAACTGAGAGAAGTCCTTGATGAGATATACGTCGATGATACTGTAGACATCATTGAGGAAATGCCGGCAAATGTTGTATCAAGAATTCTTCAGAATACTGACAGCGAAACACGCAAGCAGATTAATGCTATCCTTAATTATCCTGCTGACAGCGCCGGAAGTGTCATGACAACGGAGTATGTCTATCTTCATAAGGAAATGACCACCCGTGAAGCGCTTGAATGGATAAGAAAGGTCGGCGTTGTAAAGGAAACAATCTATACCTGTTATGTTACCGAAGCGAGAAAGCTTATAGGTTTTGTGACTATACTTGACCTTGTGACAGCAGACGAGGACGTAAAGATAAAAAATATAATGGACACCAATGTTATCTACGTCAATACTCATGAGGACAGAGAGGACGTTGCAAAGAAATTTTCCAAATATGATTTTCTTGCAATGCCTGTTGTTGACAATGACTGCCGAATTGTCGGAATCATCACATTCGACGATGTTCTGGACGTTATCCAGGAGGAAAACGAGGAGGACTTCTCCAAAATGGCTGCTATGGCGCCGGCTGAGGACGCATATTTCAAAACCTCAGTTTTCACCCATGCCAAAAACCGTATCGGCTGGCTTCTTATACTCATGTTTTCAGCTACCATAACCGGTTCTCTGCTCACACATTATGAGGAGGCATTTCAGGCGATACCTCTCCTTGTTTCGTTTATACCAATGCTGATGTCAACCGGCGGAAACTGCGGTTCGCAAAGCTCCACAACCGTTATCAGAGGACTTGCAACTGAGGAAATTAAATTCCGTGACTTTTTCAAAGTCGTGTATAAAGAGTTCAGAATATCACTGCTTGTCAGCGTTATTCTTGCCCTTGCAAACGGTCTGAGAATTTTCATATTCTACGACCACGATATTCAGCTTTCTCTGACAATTGCCCTTTCGATAATCGGTACTGTCATAATTTCAAAGTTTATCGGCTGTGTACTGCCGCTGCTTGCAAAGCGTGTAAAGCTTGACCCGGCACTTATGGCGACGCCGCTTATCAGTACTATTGTTGACACCTGTTCAATGCTTATCTATTTCTCAATAGCAACAATGATTTTTCCACAGCTTTAATTTACAGATACTGCCTTAACAGGGCAGTATTTTTTATTTTCCAGAATTCCGATATTGCATTTTTTGAGGAATTATGTTAAAATGTAATTTAAAGTGTATATAAACAACAGGAGGCAGAAATGAAAAATAAAAGTTTGTTAATGAGAATAGCAGTTATTGTTATGGTGGCTGTTATACTGATTGGTTTTGTGCTTCTGCCGCTTCTCAGTCGTTAAGGTCGGGAGGTAAATAATATGTCAGAACACAATAAAAGAGATAAGGATTCATACGCAAAAGATACCCTTGCATTCACAGTTCCGCCGGAAGAACGCAGACGCCCGCAGAACAGATATCCGCAGGAACAGTATAATCAGAATTACTATCCGAACGGGCAATACCCTCAGGGCGATTACTCCTATGAGCAATATCCCCAGGGTCAGCATTATCAGGGGCAGAACTATCCCCCGAATCAGCAGTATCCGCAGGGACAGCCAAGACCACAGGTTCAGCGAACACAGCAGGGACAACAACGACCACAAGGTCAGCGTCCACCACAGAATCAGCAAAGACCACAGGGACAGCGTCCACCACAGAATCAGCAAAGATCACAAGGTCAACGCCCTCAGCAAGGGCAACAAAGACCACAAGGTCAGCGTCCTCCGCAAAGACAGCAATCTGCTCAGAGAAAAGCACCGGCAAATCAGCCAAAGAGAACCCAGCCGGCAAAGCCAAAACCGGTAAAGCAGAAAAAGCACCGCAGAACGGGCTGCCTTACAAAAATAATAATTTCCTTGCTCAGCCTGCTGATACTGTTATTTGTGATATACTCAGCAATTTCATGGTCATTGATAAGCAAGGTAAATGTTGTTGACACAGGAGAACGTCTGACGCCGTCACACACTCTTTACAGTTCTTCATCAGTCAGAAACATTCTTCTTATCGGCTCTGACTCACGAGGTGAAGACAGAGGACGTTCCGACTCTATGATACTTCTGTCGATAAACAGCAGTACAAACAAGATATCCCTTGTTTCACTTATGCGTGATTCCTATGTACAGATTCCGGGTTACGGCGGGGACAAGCTTAATGCTGCCTATTCCTACGGCGGTCCGGAACTGTTAATGGATACAATTGAAGAAAATTTCTATATTGAAATAGACGATTATTTCATGGTGAATTTCATTTCCTTTGCAAATATTGTTGACGCAGTAGGCGGTGTTGAGATCGAAGTCAGTGATGATGAGGCGGACGCCATAAACGTTATGCTTGACAGCAAAGAGGGCAACACACTTTTCGGTGTGCCGGACGAAAGCGACTACTTAAACGGCGGCGGTACATACAAGCTTAACGGCAAGCAGGCTTTGTGCTATTCACGTTTAAGATATGTAGGAAATGCCGATTTTGAGCGTACTGAAAGACAGCGTAAGGTCCTTACGGAAATAATTAAAAGCGCCGGAACTACAAACCCATTTAAGCTGGGAAAATCCGCAAAGGATGTTCTTCCGTCAATGGATACAAATATGAGCAAAATGAGTATGTATCTCCTCTCACTTCGTCTGCCGTCACTCCTTATCGGGTACGACATTGAACAGGTGAGAATACCGGCAGAGGATACCTACTGGGGTTCAACGATTGACGGTCAGTCAGTGCTTGAAATTGACATTGACGCTAATCTTGATATAATTGAAAATGAGCTTTACTGATAAAAGCACCATAAAAAAGTATAACCTGAGAAGTTATTTTTCTCAGGTTATTTTTGTAAAAATTGAGTTTTAACAGTTTGATAAATTGGAATTTAACACGTTGAAATAATTTTCATAGTTTCGTTGATTATATCCTCAAGTTTCTTTGCTCCGTCAATCACATAATCAGAAGTTGGTAAAATATCTGTTTGCATTTGAACATAACAATTTCTTGTAAAGTTCAAGTATGTATTCATTTCATTATGGATATCATCCGCAGAAGATTCTTTCATATCTCTAAGCACTCTTCGAGCCATTGCGATGTCTAATGGCGTATCAATAAATATACAGCAGTCCAGATAATCTTTCATCATTTTATTCTGATATGCAAACGGATAATCCAACAGCAGATAATCATACTCTCCGCTGTCGATAATTCTTTCAACATCTGCTTTTAATGGTGATAGGTCCCATGCATTATAATATTCTTCACGTTTCGATACCCATTTGGTAAAGTCGTCGACTTCTCCATCGAATGAGTAGTCATCAAAGTGAAGCGAGGTTGTTCTTGGTAACATATCTTTAATTGCATTGACAACAGTTGTTTTTCCGCCTGCTGTCACAGCTCCGATAGCTATTATTTTCATTGCTTACTCCTATAAATTCCGATTTATCGCTAAGTTTATTATATCACAGACACTGCGCAAAATCAAACACAAAGCCGTTTCCGAAAAAAATCAGAAACGGCTTTTTTCATTGCTCATAAGTTGAGAGGATATTAAGAGCAACTTCTTTTCTTGTCTGTCTTGTATCCATAGCCTGCTTTTCTATATATCTGTGAGCCTGCGGCTCGGAAAATTTCAGATACTGAATAAGGCAGCATTTTGCTCTGTTTACAAGACGTATTTCTTCAATTTTTGTCTGAAGCTTGAAGTTTTCTGTCTGAAGTCCCAGCATTCTTGAACGTGTTGCAGAAACAAGCTTTACGGACTGATGAAAAATTGCTTTGTTGACAGGTTTCGGAATAACGCATACACCGTAACAGCTGAGTTTGTCGGAAACATCATCGGCAATATCCGATTTGCAGATAAGAATAATTCCGGAATTGGATGACTCTGCCGCTTTGACCGAAAATTCATGTCCGAATTCATCAGACAGAGGTGTATTGATGACGATAAGTTCATATTCAGTCTGGTCAATACATCGTCTTGCATCATTTCCGCTGTTTGTATTGGTTATCTGAGAATACCCTGACACCTTTAAAAGCTGTGAAAGAAGTTCAATCCCCTTATCAGAACCCGATGCTAACAGCACTCTGCCCATAAAATTCACAACCTTTTAAATAGTTTTAAAATAATATTCATCTTCAAATGCAGGCTTGTCTATTGCAGAATTATATTCAGCAAGGTCATATTCAAGCTTTTTGATAACTGCCTCGTGAATTTCAGGAGCAAGGTTCTTTCTTACAAATTCACTGGACTTCGCAAGTTCAATCGCCTCTTCAAGAGATGACGGCAGCTCGGCAAAATTACCGGTAGCGGAATTTGTAAAGGTATCTTCCCCCAGTACCTCACGGTTTTCAATGCCCTCAAAGCCTGCGGCAAGCAAAAGCTTGAACACAATATACGGATTGCAGGCGGCGTCGGCAGAACGTACTTCAATCCTCGGGTGCTTTCCTCCGGCAGTATAAGGTATTCTGATAAGCTGAGAGTGGTTTTCAAAGGACCAGTTTACATACTTGGGAGCAAAATCCTCACCGAATCTCTTGTATGAATTTGTAACAGGATTAAGGAAACAGGTTATCTCACGAATTCTGTTTAAAATACCTGCAATAAAATGACTTCCCTTTTCAGTCTGTTTTTCCGCAGACGGCGAAAACAGGAATTCTCCCCCGTCCTTGACAGCAATACTTATATGCAGACCGCAGCCCGGTTTTTTCTCGATAGGCTTAGGCATAAATGTCGCATACAGACCGTTCTGAGCGGCGATATTCTTTACAACCGTCTTATAGTATACCATATTGTCCGCAGCAGTCAGAGCATCGCTTCTGATAAAGTCAATCTCATTCTGTCCCGGACCGTGTGTATGCCTTGAACTCTGCGGATTGAATCCCATTTCTTCAAGAGAAAGGCAGATCTCACGCCTTACATTTTCGCATTTGTCAAGCGGGGCAATATCAAGATAGCTTGCACGGTCGTGAGGAACCTTTGTCGGTTCTCCCTCGTCGTCGGTATTGAAAAGGTAAAACTCACATTTTGTACCGATCTCGCAGGAGTAATTCTTCTTACGCATTTTTTCAATGTAATTGCTGAGCTCAGCTCTCAGATCACCCTTATACGGAGTACCATCGGTACATCTGATATTGCAGAAAAATCTGATAACTCTTCCCGACTTCGGACGCCACGGCAGTACCGAAAGGGTTGATATATCAGGGAAAAGCAGAAGGTCCGAATGACAGCCTGCAAGTGTTGTTGCGTCAAAGGCAATGCCATGCTCAAATGCGTGTGAAAGCTGGTCTGGCATAATTGCGATATTTTTAAGCTGACCGTAAATGTCAGTAAATGTCAGTCTTATAAACTTAACGTCATTTTCTTCCACAAAACTTAATATTTCTTTTGGAGAATAATTCATATTAAAGCTCCATTCTCAGCCTGTATAAATTTTTTCCTGTATTCCGGCTGCAAATACAGTAATACACTCTTTATATTATACAACATTTTCTGCAAATTGTAAAGTTGCTGTAACAAATAAAAAGAAATTATTGCCTCAAACTTTATTTAATAAAGAAATGAGCACTTCTTTTGAAATGCTCAGTCATTAACAGTATATCCCTCCACAAGATAAAGCTGTTTTACATCAACAAGTGCGTCTATCAGCGTACCCTCCGGTGTATACTCCTCAGAGAAAATCTTTCCCTCAGTGCGAATTGCTCCGATAACAGAGGTCTTGTCATAGGGGATAAGGAATTTCCGGCGTACTGCCGTTTCGGGCAGATTTTTTGCTATACATTCAAGCAGCGAATCAAAGCCTGTCTTATTCTTCGCTGAAATAATGACTGTCTTGTCATCATGGGGGATATTTTCAGCGTTTTCCAGCCTGTCAGCTTTGTTGAAAACACGGATTTTCGGTATATCCGCACAGCCTAAGTCGTTCAGCAGAGAGTCGGTGACGTCTGCCTGTTCAAGACCGTCCTCAGCGCTTATATCTATGATATTTATGATAATATCAGCACTTTCTGCCTCTTCAAGAGTACTCTTAAAAGCCTCCACAAGCTGATGTGGCAGTCTGCGTATCAGTCCGACTGTGTCCACAAGCATTATACTTCTTCCGTCCGGCAGTTCCAGCATTCTTGACGTGATATCAAGGGTTGCGAAAAGTTTATTTTCCGCAAGTACTCCGGCGTCTGTCAGGGCATTGAGCAATGTTGACTTTCCAACGTTTGTGTACCCCACAATCGCACCGGTCAGAATATTGTCCTTTTTGCGCCTTGCACGGTGAAGCTCTCTTCTCTTTTCAAGCTTTTTCAGCTGTTCTGTAAGAGTTTCAATGCGTGTTCTGATGTGACGTCTGTCCGTTTCAAGCTTTGATTCGCCCGGACCTCTTGTACCGATACCGCCCCCAAGCCTTGACATTTCAACACCCCGTCCGGCAAGGTGTGCAAGCCTGTACTTGTTCTGAGCAAGCTCCACCTGTATTCTTCCCTCTTTGGTAAGCGCTCTCTGGGCGAAAATGTCAAGTATAAGCGTAGTACGGTCGATAACCTGTACATCAAGGATATTTTCAATGTTTTTAGTCTGGTTTGCGGTCAGCTCGCAGTCGAAAATGGCAAGGTTTATGTCCATGCTTTTCACGTTCTCCGCAATTTCCTCCAGTCTGCCTGCACCAACACAGGTGGCGCTGTCATAAGCCGGACGCTTCTGAATGGAGTAAAAAACCGTTTCAACTCCGGCAGTCTGCGCCAGTTCCTCAAGTTCCCTTATGGAAAGCTCCGCATCAAATTCACCTGTGTCCGCACTTATCAGTACTGCCCTGTACTCGCTTTCCTTTTCTATCATCTGATTTTCCATAGTACCTCCGTTCAGTTGTCAATGTACTCTCTTATTGCACGTTCGATTGCCTTGACTTCCTCGTAAAATTCCGATGCTGAAACCCTGTAAGCTCCGTTTCCCAGAATAATAAGCTGTTCCGCACCATCCGAAGTCGCCACACGGACTTTATGTTCCTTCCCCAGTTCACTGGTTATCTTCTGAATGTACATATCCGCAGTTTCAGCCTCTTTTGTGTAGACAATATTGATATTGTGGTATTTCTCCACTTCCCCCGGACTTCCGCTGACCTTGTACACATCAAACACCAGTATCAGCTCACACTGTCTGAACGCCTGATAATTGCACAGGGTATTTATCAGCTGACTCCTTGCAAGGTCAAGATTATCCTTTGCAGTTTTGCTAAGATTATCCCATGCGTGAATGATGTTGTAGCCGTCCACAAGCAGGTATTCCGGACCTTTCGGCAGCGGTCTGACCTTTGCGGTACTCTCCGGCTCACGCCGTATTTTCTTCCTGAACGCCTCTCTCGGCTCACGGTTTATCTTGCCGTAGGTACGCTCGAAAATCTCCATAAGCTCCTTGTCTGTGGCAAGGCGTGAACAGTAGCTTTCGGCACGCCTGTGATTTTCTTCGGGAGTATCTTCCGGCTTGTCGGGTTTCAGTACGCTTTCAAGGTGCATATAGTTTTTCACCTCGTCCCACTTCACCACAAATCCTGCCCCATGAGAGCAGAAAACGGAATCCGCAGTATTTTCAACGTCACTGTCGCAGTTGTAGCCGATTTTTTCAATTATCTCCTCGGCATTCCGGCACGGCTCATAGCCTTTGAGAAAACAGACAAAGCGTCCTCTGCCGTGGGTGTATGAGTTTATGTCCGACTGATATCCGCCAATCTCCGCAACAGGCGCACTGCCCGTAATCACTGCTGTCTGTCCGTCTGATTCAGCAGGTTCATAGTCCGCATTCATTCTCTGCAAATCTGACATTGCCCTGCCGATATTCTCAGCCGGAATTTCAAGCTGGAAATTATACCACGGTTCAAGCAAAATGCTTTCAGCGCTTCGCAGTCCCTGCCTTACTGCCCTGTAGGTCGCCTGTCGGAAATCGCCCCCCTCGGTGTGCTTCTGGTGTGCCTTTCCGGCGGCAAGTGTGATTTTCATATCCGTTATTGGCGAACCTGTCAGCACGCCGGCATGAGCCTTTTCTTCAAGGTGGGTAAGGATAAGCCTCTGCCAGTTTTTGTCGAGGCTGTCCTCACGGCAGTCGGTTTCAAATTTAAGTCCGCTGCCACGTTCAAGAGGCTCAAGTATAAGGTGCACTTCTGCGTAGTGTTTAAGCGGTTCGTAGTGACCAACTCCCTCGACAGGTGCAGCAATGGTTTCCTTATAGGCAATGCTCCCCTGTCCAAACTCCACTTCCATGCCGAAACGCTCAGAAATAATGCTTTTGAGTATCTCCAGCTGTATCTCACCCATAAGCTGAGCGTGTATCTCTCTGTGCTGTTCGTTCCAGATGATGTGCAGCTGTGGCTCTTCCTCTTCAAGTTTTCTCAGTGTTGCCACCGCAATATGCTCCGGTGTACCGTCTTTCAGCTCTATCCGGTAGGTAAGCACCGGTTCAAGGACTGGCATTTCCGAATCCGGTTCAGCGCCTATTCCCTCGCCGGAAAATGTATGAGTAAGACCCGTAACAGCGCAGACCATTCCGGCAGTCGCCTCGTCAATAGTGCGGTACTTTTCGCCGCTGTACACCCTTATCTGGTTTACCTTTTCCGACGCTCCCTCACTGGTTTCAAGGATAGTCCTTACTTTCAGTGCACCGCCGGTTATTTTAAGGTGAGTAAGCCTGTTGCCCTGTTCGTCCTCGGAAATCTTGAATACCTTTGCACCAAAATCATTTTTCCCCTCAAAGCCTTTTGTGTACTTTGAAAATATTTCAACAAACCTGTCCACGCCGTTCATTTTCAGTGCCGAACCAAAACAGCAGGGAAAAATCATGCGCTCCCCCACTGCTTGTGCAATCACACTGTCATCTGTTTCACCCTTTTCAAGGTAATCCTGCATGATTCTTTCGTCACACTCGGCAATCTCCTCAAAGAATTTCTCCCTGTCCGTATTCATAAAGTCAACACAGCGGTAGTCAAGACGCTTTTTCAGCTCGTACATGATATTTTCCCTGTCAGCACCGGCTAAATCCATCTTGTTTACAAAAATAAAGGCGGGTACACTGTATTTTATCAGAAGTCTCCAGAGTGTTTCGGTATGACTCTGAACGCCGTCAGTACCACTTATAACAAGTATTGCATAGTCAAGCACCTGCAGGGTTCTTTCGGTTTCGGGGGAAAAATCAACGTGTCCGGGAGTGTCAAGGAGAGTAACCTCCATATCCTTAAACTTTATCTCCGCCTGCTTTGAAAAAATTGTGATACCTCTTTCACGCTCAAGGTGATTTGTGTCAAGAAAGGTATTGCGGTGGTCAACACGTCCGGGGGTGCGTATTTCTCCGGCACTGTAAAGCAAAGCTTCTGAAAGGGTGGTTTTTCCGGAATCGACATGGGCGAGTATTCCGGCAGCAAATCTTTTCATTCTATCATTCCTTTAAAGAAACAGCACCGCCTGAAATTCAGTAAACAGGCAGTGCCGTAAATAAGACTATTATTATTTAAGTACAGGTATAAGCGAAACAACCTTTGCACCGGCTGATTCAAGCTTTTCTTTCAGACTGTCAGCCTCTGTAAGTGAAACAACTGGTGTGATAAAGCAAAGCTGACCGTTCGGTGCGTCAACCAGTTCGCAGTTTTCCGGACACATTTCCTTAACAAATTTTACTGTGTCAGTAACATCTGTGTCAACTCTGAAATAAACCGGAGCCTTGTAATTGTGCCAGTCTTCAACGAATGAATTGTCGCTGACAGACTCCCATGACTGTGAAAATACTGTTCTGTCGTGCTTTACAGAATCAATCACATCTCCCAGTACTGCGCTTGCTGTAGGAAGTTTTCCTGCGCCCCTGCCGTAGAAGAGAGTCTTGTCAATACCATTACCGGAAACCAGTACAGCATTGAATACATCATCAACTCTTGAAATAAGATTGTCAAAAGGTACTATCATAGGCATTACGAGCGGAAGAATCTTACCGTTTTCAAGCTCTGAAACCTTAGCAATAAGCTTAATAGAACCGCCCCACTTGTTTACTATCTGAACATCCTCAAGCTTTATATCTGAAATACCCTGTGTGTGTACGCTGTCAGGATAAACGTGTCTGCCGTAGACAAGGGAAGAAATAATGCAAATCTTGCGGCATGCGTCATGTCCCTCAACGTCAGCTGTCGGGTCTTTTTCAGCATAGCCAAGCTCCTGAGCAAGCTTTAAGGCTGTATCGAACTTCATGCCCTCGTTTATCATCTTTGTAAGAATGAAGTTTGTTGTACCGTTTAAAATACCGGCAACGCTGTCGATATCGTTGGCTGCAAGGCACTTGTGAAGCGGTCTGATAATCGGGATAGCACCGCCGACACTTGCCTCAAAGAAGTAATTGCAGTTATGCTCTTTTGCAAGTGCAAGAAGAATGTCACCCTTTGCCGCAACAAGTTCTTTGTTTGATGTTGAAACGCTGATACCCTTTTCAAGACACTTTTTAGAGAATGTGAATGCCGGTTCAACTCCGCCCATACACTCAGCAACTGCCTTGATCTCCGGGTCGTTAACTATTTCATCAATAGTTTTCACAAACTTGTCCTTATAAGGACTGTCCGGAAAATCTCTTATATCAAGGATATACTTGACATCCATTTCATCTCCGGCTCTTTTCTGTATCTTTTCCTTATTCTTGTAAAACAGCTCGACAACACCAGAGCCTACTACACCGTATCCTAAAACTGCAAATTTTGACATAAAACCCTCCGAAAAATATTATTCTCCTGAAAGAAGCTGTATATCTACAACTCCTCTTAATTCAGCAATAATTGATTTCATGGCTATCGCCTCGTCAAAGCTTTCGTTAAGCCTGAGCGAAATCGTGACCGTTGCCACTCCGTCAATAGGAATGCTCTGATTAACTGTCAGTATATTGGCATTTAAATTGTGAAGTGAAACCAGCACGCTTGAAAGCACACCCGGTTCGTCCTTCAAAAGCATATAAAGTGTGATGATTTTCTGCATCAGCTTTTCTTCATAGGAATAAACGCAGTCACGGTATTTGTAATATGCGCTTCTTGAAACTCCGATTTCCTTGCAGGCGGCGGCAGAACTTTTTGCCTCCTTGTTTGCAAGCATTTTTTTGACCTGAAGAACCTTTAAAATAACTTCCGGCAATACTGATGAATCAACAACTATTAAATGTGATTTGTTCATTACAGCTCCTATTGATTGAATTTTACAGTGAACGTCAATAAAAATTTAACATTCACTATAAAAACTAATTTAAAATGCCTCGCACATTCGCTCACTTTCGTTCGCTGCGTGCGGTATCGGCAAATAGCATACGTCAAATACATTTGTCGTTTACTATAAAGTCCACCCATGAAATACAATTGTCTTTCAGATTATACTATACCACAAATTCAGAATAATGTCAAGTTTATGTAAAATAATGTCGGATAAAAGTAGTAATTATTCCTGTCTTTGTTCAATCACTACATAAGTTACAGGTTTTAAACAATTATTTTTAGAAAACATTAACAATATTATTGACTTTTATGTTGTAATCTGTTATAATATGTCATGTAATATAAATTTCGGGGGTTTTATATGAAAAAAATAATAAACAAGCGTATCTTTTTCGCAAGCGCTATTGCATTAGTCTTTATGATTGTAGTTGTATTTTTAGTCCAGGCTAACCTTATGCAGAAAAATGCCTTTACAACGCTTACATCACGCATTGACGACGTCACACAAAAACTTGAAACAAACGACGCAGAACTTGAAGAACTGACAAATCAGCTGGGTTCGGACTACATTGCCAAAGCAGACGCTTTCGCAGAAATGATTGCCCTTGACCCGACTATTATTGAAGATTCCGCAAGGCTTTCTGAAATTGCCGGAATGCTTGACGTTGACGAACTTCATGTTACTGACGATAAGGGTGTTATTCAGTGGGGTACCGTTCCGGATTACTTCGGATTTGACTTCGCATCAAGCGACCAGGCTAAAGAATTTATCCCTATCCTTGATGACCCGTCCATTAAAATTGCTCAGGACCCACAGCCAAACGGTGCAGAAGGTAAACTTTTTCAGTATGTCAGCGTTGCGAGAAAGGACGAAACGGGTATTGTACAGATAGGTGTTACTCCTGACCGTTTACAGTCACAGATTGATAAAAACAGTATAGGCAGCGTTCTCGCTGATTACACAGTTGGCAGCAAAGGCTTTGTTTTTGCTGTTTCTAAAGAGGATAATACTTTAGCATACTACCCTGACGAATCACTTATCGGTCTCACAGCAAAAGAGGCTGGAATCACCGACAAACTGCTCAATGCCAAGAGCGGCAAAATGGTCTCACAGAGAATTAAGGGAAAGCTGATTTACTGCTGTGTTGGTGAAAATGACCAGTACATAATTATTACTGTACTGCCAAGCAGCGAGGTCTACAGCGGCACTGTAGCACTGGTATTCTTCTTTGCAGGCGCAACGATTATTATGCTTATTATAATAATCTGCCTTATCAATTCCATGATACAGAAGGTAATTATCAACGGCATAAACAAAATTCTCACAACTATGGAAACCATTTCAGCCGGTGATTTAGACGCTGACGTTGATGTAAGGACCTGCCCTGAATACGAAAAACTCAGCGATGGAATCAATTCAATGCTTGACAGCATAAAGAACAATATGGATAAAACTGTCAAGCTTACGGACGAACAGCAGCATCTCTTTGAGGAGATAAACAGCATTTCAACGGATATCAGCATTCAGTCCGCAGAAATGAAAAACGTTGCCTCGAAAATTTCTGCAGGTTCTTCTGTACAGGCGGCAACAATTGAGGAACTTTCAGCCTCCTTCACCACTATTTCAAAGCAGATAAAGGATAGTGCAGAATCAGCAAAAAACGCAAGCAACATCTCAAACGAGGCTGCTCAATATCTTAACGCCGGTGCTGAAAAGCTTGGTGAAATGCAGAAAGCAATGCAGAAAATTGAGGAAAGCTCCAACAAAATCAGCAACATTGTCAGAACTATTGATGACATAGCTTTCCAGACAAACATTCTTGCTCTTAATGCAGCCGTTGAGGCGGCTCGTGCCGGACAGCACGGAAAAGGCTTTGCTGTTGTTGCGGACGAGGTTAGAAACCTTGCCAACAAGAGCGCAGAATCCACTAAAGGCACTGCTGCACTCATTGAAGAAACCAAGCAGTCGGTTGAATACGGTACAAGAATTGCTGATGAAACTGCTGAAAGTATCCGTTCAATGATTCAGGAAGTCAACGAGAGCAACAAGCTGATTGACGGTATTGCTGTTGCGGCGGACGAACAGTCTGTGGCATTTACGCAGATTTCGCAAAGTATGCTTGAAATCTCAAATGTTGTTCAGCAGAATGCAGAGATTTCCTCTGATGCTGAAATGACTGCCGGCAAGCTTGAAAATCAGGTTCAGTCACTTAAAGCGCTTTTTGAATAAATTATGGAAAAAATTTAAGCCTGGGAATTTCTTGGATTCTCAGGCTTTTCAAATATTCCGGAAAGATGTGATGAAATGAAGATTACCTCAGATAATTTTGTTGTTTTCTGTGATAAAAAATATACCGAAGCTGCAGAACAATTAATTCAGATTTTAACTGCTAATTCGGAAAGAATACTTGATTTTTTTAAACTAAACCAAAATAATATAAAAGTTAATATTTATATATATTCAACCATTGATGAATATATTTCGCACATAAAACAATGCAATCAGCAGTATTATGATTGGATGATTGCTGATACTTTTGACGGAAATATTAATATAGTATCTATCGATATTTGTCAAAAAATAAATTCTCATAAGACTATCAGCTTAAATGATTATTCAAAGCTTATAATTCATGAATTTGTGCATATATGCCAGCAGGCAGTTAATCCTGACTGTAATGGATGTATATGGTTCTGGGAGGCTTTGGCAACAAACTTATCAGGACAAATGCTTGAAAGTCCTAAAGAGTTGTGCTCAAAAGAAGATTTATTATTTAATTATACTGAATTACCGGATGCATATTCTATTTCATATTTTTTGGGTCAGTATATGCTGAAAAATATGACTCATGATAAAATTTTCGAATACATTAAAAATCCCGAAAGCTTACGTTCTGATGTGGATGAAATTTTAAGGGCAGTTTTAAATTGACTTTTTAAATTTAACTTTAACTTAAAATTATATATTTACAGATTTTTTACAAGTTTTTACTCCGGATTTCACAAAACAACCACATTTATATGAGATAATAAGTCAAAAGATAAAAAGAATCACAGGGGGAATAATTTTTTATTCAGGATGTGATTTCATGAACAAATTAAAAAAACTTTTCGCTGTGGTTACAGCAATATTAATGCTTTCTTTTACGGGCTGCAATAAATCAGATAACAGCTCGTCTGTTTCAGAAGCTGACTTATCTTCTTCAAAATCAGTCACAGCTAACGCAGTTGCAAATTCTTCCGAGGCTGAAACAAGCAGTACTATAGAGATAAATTCGGAATACTTTGACGCTGATGACCTTGACACATCATTTGATGATCCGGACGCAGAAATAACTCTCAGCGGCAGTACTGCCGACATAAAGGGCAGCGGCGCAGAATTTGCCGACAGGAAAATCAGTATCACTTCCGGCGGTACTTACGTTTTCAGCGGTACTCTTGATGACGGCCAGATATATGTCAACACAAAAGAAAAAGTCCACATAGTATTAAACAGTGTAAACATTTCATGTTCCGACTCCTCCCCTGTTTTTATTGAGGATTCGGATAATGCGGTAATAACTGTATGCGGCGAAAACAGTCTGACTGATTCCGCAGATTACGTCTATGAAACTGCAGAGAACAATGAGCCGGACGCAGTTATATACAGCAAGGACGATTTGTCTGTAAACGGCAGCGGTACTCTTAATCTTACTGCAAATTACAACGAGGGTCTTGCAAGCAAAAATGACCTCAGAATAAGCGGTATCACGCTGAATGTGACTTCTGTCGGCAATTCCGTCAAGGGTAAGGACTCACTTGCTGTAATGGACGCTGTTATTAATGCGGATTCACAGAGTGACGGTCTGAAATCCTCAAACGCCGAGGAAACTGACAAGGGATATATCGCCATTGAGAGCGGAGAATTTAACATTACCGCAGCTCAGGACGCAGTACAGGCTGAAACTGACCTTATCGTAAACGGCGGTACTTTCATTATTAAAACCGGTAACGGTGCAGGAAATAGCGGTTCTGAAAATGTTGTTTCCGACAGCCAGATGTTCGGCGGACGTGGAGGCATGGCAGCAGAAGGCAACGCTAATCAGACTGAGGACAGCGAAAAGGGTCTTAAAGCCGGCCGTTCACTTATAATCAATGACGGTAATATTTCTGCCGACTGTGCAGACGATACCGTTCATTCAAATGATACTGCAGAGATAAACGGCGGTACGCTCAGTCTTTCTTCCGGTGATGACGGCATACACGCAGGCAGTCAGCTCGATGTAAACGGCGGTGAAATTACTATTCTCAAATCTTATGAGGGTATTGAATCTACTGTTATCAATATAAATGATGGTAAAATCCATCTGACTGCAAGTGATGACGGTTTCAATGCAAGCGAGGGTTCTTCCGATACTGATACAGGTGCTCAGTTCGGCGGAGGAATGGGAGGCGGATTCGGTGATGTTTCCGAAAACTGCATCCTCAATATCAACGGCGGTTATATATATGTTGATGCAGGCGGTGACGGTCTTGACTCAAACGGCGTTATGAATATAAACGGCGGTACAACTCTTGTTGACGGCCCTGTCAATGACGGCAACGGTGCTCTTGATTCCGGTACTGAAATCAACGTAAACGGCGGTACGCTTATTGCTGCCGGTAGTTCCGGAATGGCTGAAACGCCGTCTGACACCTCTGCTCAGTATTCAGTTGCTGTAAGCTTTGAGCAGTCACAGGAAGCAGGCTCACTGGTAAGTCTGCAAGATGAAGAAGGAAACAGTATTATAACATATTCGCCGTCCAAAACCTATTCTTCTGTAATTATCAGCACTCCGGAAATTATACAGGGAGGAACATACAGCGTATATTACGGAGGCAGCTGTTCTGGTACTGAAACTGACGGACTTTACAGCGGCGGAAATTATTCTGACGGTACTCTCCTTGAAACTGTAACTGCGGATTCAGTTGTAACACAGGCAGGAACAGGTACGCTCGGAACTATGGGCGGCGGTAAAGGCGGTATGATGCAGGGCGGAAGAAAAGACTTCATGCAGGACGGCAGTCAGGATTTTCAGGGTGAAATGCCGGACAACATGACTCCTCCCGACGGAAACGAAAACGGTATGACCCCTCCGGACGGATTCGGACACGGTGGTATGATGCCGCCCGATATGGGTTCAGACCAGAGCAATCTTTAATAAAAACAAAAGCTATGCCACTTAGTGTGACATAGCTTTTTTGATACAATAAAATTTATTTCAGATATAATTCTGCACTTGCGATCTTAACGCTCAGACAGAATATTTCCATAGCTTTCTGAAGTTCATCAACAGTCGGATAAGTCGGAGCAATTCTGATGTTCTTGTCCTCCGGATCTTTTCCGTAAGGGAACGCAGCGCCGGCACCGGTTAGTGTTACCCCTGCTTCCTTGCAAAGCTCAACAATTCTCTTTGCACAGCCCGGAAGCGAATCGAATGAAACGAAATATCCGCCCTCCGGCTTTGTCCAGCTGCCTATGCCAAGAGGTGCAATCTCCTTTTCAAGAGTATCAAGAACTACTTTGAATTTAGGTGCAATGATTGCCTTGTGTTTTTTCATGTGTTCAACAAGTCCGTCATAGCTCCTGAAATACAGTGCATGGCGCAGCTGATTGATTTTATCGTAACCGATTGTTCTGATGCCCATGTTTTTCTTGATATATGCAATGTTGTCCTTGCCTGAACCCACAGCCGAAACGCCTGAACCGGAAAAAGTAATCTTTGAAGTTGAACCAAAAATATAAACCATATTTTCCTTGCCGTTCTTTTTGCACTCGTCAAGAATATTGAGAATAATTCTCGGGTTGTCTACTAAGTGGTGAATACAGTAAGCATTATCCCAGAAAATTCTGAAATCCTCTGCCTTAGGAGAAAGATTTGCAAATCTCTTAACTGTTTCATCGCTGTAAACATAGCCTGTCGGGTTTGAATACTGCGGTACGCACCAGATACCCTTTATGGAGTCATCCTCAGCAACCAGCTTTTCAACCATATCCATGTCAGGACCGTTTTCGTCAGTCGGCACATTTACCATTTCAATACCGAACTTTTCACAGATAGCAAAGTGTCTGTCATATCCCGGAACAGGACACAGGAACTTCACTTTGTCAAGTTTACACCACGGCTTTGAACCGTTCACGCCGAAAGCATAGGAATCGGCAATTATATCATACATAAGATTAAGGCTTGCGTTTCCTCCGATTATAATTTCGTCCTCAGAAACACCCAGCATATCAGAAAAAATCCTCTTTGCTTCGGGAATGCCGTCAAGAATGCCGTAATTGCGGTAATCATCTCCGTTTATGCCGTCAAGAACGCTTTTTTCGTCCAGAATATTGAGCATATCCATGCTTACGTCAAGCTGTTCCGGAGAGGGCTTTCCTCTTGCCATATTAAGCTTCAGATTCATTGCCTTAAAGCTTTTGTACTCTTCGTCCCATTGATTTTTAAGAGCAAGAATTCCGCCTTTGTCCATGTCGGTTAATTTCATTGTTCAGCACTCCTTAAAAATAGCAGTTAATATATCAAATCTTCAAAACAGGCATTATATATTGTGAAATACTGCAAAATCTGTATACGTTCCGGCAGTTTTATTTAATGCATATTTAAGATTTACACTCTATTATAGCATACTTCAGAGTATTTTGCAAGCTGTTGACGAATTTAGAATGAAAAAATATATTTATTAAAGTACATTTTGCTAACCATGACGTTTAATCTATACTGACTTTTAATGAAAATTACAGTATAATTCTTGTTAAGGAGCATACCTTGAAACAACGGTAGGCGGTCAAATCCTACTCCCGGAAGGGAGTGAATGCCAATGACCTGGAACGATTTCCTCACACTGGCACTTGTTGTCTGCAATATCATTCAGATATTTCAAAACAGCAATAAAAAGAGATAACCGCCCACAGCTGTCAACTTAAAGCGGTTATCTTAATATAATCCTAAAGTTTGGGAGCGACCGTCTATCGGGTATGCTCCTTTTCTATTATTATACAATCTTTATAAGATTATGTCAAGGGGTAAATATTCAAATTTAGCCTTTTCTGAAAATCTTCTTAATAAGTTTCAGAAGCTGAATCAGAAGCATTGTACCTACAGAAGTTCCGGCAATAAGTCCAATCTGAACGCCTGTGAGCTTTGCAACCTTGAAAAGACCGGAAAGTCCCGGAATGAAAAGTACTGCGCAAAGGAGTACAAGACCAACTCCGAATGCTGCAAATGTAAACTTATTATTGAAAAATTTCTTAGTGAACAGCACCGGATTTTCCGACTTGCAGTTAAAGCCGTGAATAAGTCTTGAAAGACAGATGCTCGCAAACGCCATTGTCATTCCCGCTTCGTCAGAGGTTCTGAGTCCGAACAGGAAACAGGCTGCGGCTGCAGCTGCTATGATAAGTCCCTCGGTAACAATGCTGAGCATGAAAGATTTTGTGAGGATTGATTCATTTATCGGACGTGGCTTTTGTTTCATAACGTCCTTTGTGTGTGGTTCAAGTCCAAGTGCAATCGCAGGGAGAGAGTCGGTCAGCAGATTTATGAACAGCAGGTGTACTGCCGCAAACGGAACAGGCAGCGCTGCAAGTGAGGCAAAAAGCACTACAAGTATTCCGGCTGTGTTGCCTGAAAGCAGGAACTGGATAGAACGCTTGATATTTGCGTAAATGTTTCTGCCGTTGTTTACTGCCTTGACAATAGTGGCAAAGTTGTCGTCCGCAAGAACCATTGAAGCTGCGTCCTTTGACACCTCAGTACCGGTTATGCCCATAGCAACGCCGATATCAGCCTGTTTGAGAGCCGGGGCGTCGTTTACACCGTCACCGGTCATGGCAACAATATTTCCCCTCTCCTGCCATGCTCTGACAATTCTTATCTTATGCTCAGGAGAAACTCTCGCATAAACTGACTTTGTAGGAACGTATTCTTTCAGCTGTTCGTCTGTAAGGTCGTCTATCTCAGCACCCTCAGCCGCCTCGGAGAAATCTTTGAGTATGCCGATTTCCTTTGCAATAGCCGCCGCTGTAACTTTGTGGTCACCTGTTATCATAACAGGCTTTATTCCGGCGCTGATACACTCAGCAACTGCTGCTTTGGACTCTTCTCTCGGCGGGTCCATCATGGCAATAAGCCCCATAAATGTAAGGCCGTTTTCGTCATCAAGGGTAACATCTGTTGACTTGATTTCCTTATACGCAAAGGCAAGAAGTCGAAGTCCCTGTTCTGAAAGCTGTTCTGTAGCTGATTTGATTGCTGCCTTTTCATCATCGCTTAAAATCATTCTGTCTAAAAGAACATCTGTCGCACCCTTTGTAAGCATTGTTAAAACGCCGTTTACATTGTGAACGGTAGTCATAAGCTTTCTGTCTGAATCAAAGGGTATCTCTGAAAGACGGGGATATTTTTCACGGACACGGTCTGCATTGAAATTGTAGCGGCTGCCGAAATTTACAAGCGCTGTTTCAGTCGGGTCACCTATCTCCTCACCGTCTTTACAAACTGCGTCGTTGCAGAGGATACTGCTCAGCAGCAGACGTTTCTGATGGTCGGTATCAAAGTGACCGTCTGCGGCGTCAATTATTTCGCCGTCAACGTAAAACTTCTTTACTGTCATTTTGTTCTGTGTAAGTGTACCGGTCTTGTCGGAGCATATAACAGAAACACTTCCCAGTCCCTCAACAGCCTGGAGCTTTCTGATAATTGCATTTTCTTTTGACATTTTCTGCGTACCGAAAGACAGCACTATCGTAACAATAGAGCTTAAAGCCTCCGGAATTGCCGCAACAGCGAGTGCAACTGCAAAGAGGAAAGCGTTCATTATTTCCTCGCCTCTGAAAACGCTCAGACCGAAAACTACTGCGCATACCACAAGAATACCGATTGAAAGCTTTTTTCCGAAGTTGTCAAGGTTTACCTGCAGAGGAGTTTTTCTTTCCTTTGCATTTTTGATAAGTCCTGCGATTTTGCCCACTTCCGTGTTCATTCCGGTATCAGTAACAACAAATTTTGCACGTCCGTAGGTTACAAAGCTTCCGGAATAAACCATGTTGAGCCTGTCTGCAAGAGGCACTTCCTTTTCAAAGACTTTGTCCTCTTTTTCTACATTAAGGCTTTCGCCGGTGAGTGCGCTTTCGTTTACTTTAAGGCTTGCATTCTCGATAATACGTCCGTCTGCACAGATGTAGTCGCCTGCCTCCAGCAGAACAATATCTCCGACTGTAACGTCAGCTGACGGTATAACAGTTGCCTGTCCGTCCCTCATTACCTTTGCGTTTGGTGCGGAAAGCTTTTTAAGGCTGTCAAGTGACTTAGTTGCTTTTATAGTCTGGACGGTACCAAGTATAGCGTTCATGGTAATAACCGCAAGAATTACAATAGTACTCTCAATATCGTTTAAAATTGCCGATATAATTGCCGCTGCTATAAGTATAATAACGAGAAAATCCTTGAACTGTTCAAGGAAAATCAAAAAAACACTTTTCTTCTTCTCCCCTGCGAGCTCGTTTTTACCGTACTTTTCAGCGTTGAGACTTGCCTGCTCACTTGTCAGACCGTCAGCAGACGTTACGGTTTCACTGAAAATCTGTTCCTTGCTTTTCAAATAATCATTCATGTTTTATACTCCTTTTTATGAGGGCAATAAAAAAGACCTTTGTCGAAACCAACTGAAAAGACGTACAGCAATTGATTTCAACAAAAGTCTTGCCGTTTACATATACCACGGATTGAATCATTCAATCGTGTACTGACGAGGTATAAACAGTTAAGGAATCACTGGTTCCTTAATAACCGCCGGCTACTCCCCTTTATTGTATTTTTATATTACATTATTTTTGAGGATTTGTCAATAGTTTTTTTGAAATTTGACATCTGATACAAGAAATGCTATAATTACAAAAACGAAATGAGGGAAAACTGATGAATTATCCGCTGATTTTTATTGCACTTTACTTTATTATAATGAATATTTTCACATTTATTCTTTATTTTGCAGACAAGCGAAAAGCCATAAACCACCGCTGGCGCATTCCGGAAGCCACACTTCTTGCCGCTGCATTTGCCGGAGGAAGTTTCGGTGCATTTTCAGCAATGAAGGTTTTCAGACACAAAACAAAGCATCTGAAATTTACGCTGACTGTTCCTCTTATGATGATACTTCATGCTGTACTTCTGATTTTTGCGGCTGTAAAGCTTACATAATGAAAAATCCGTATGCCTTAAATGACATACGGATAATTTTTTACTCACTTCTGAGTGCTTCAACTGCGTCTTTTTTAGCCGCCATTCTTGCCGGTATATGACCGCCGAGAATTGTAAGAACTGTGCTTATGCATACAAGTATCAGCGCATGGCTTACTTTGAGCTGTGCCACTGATTTAAGGTCTGTCAGGGCATAAATTATTGAGTTTATCGGGAACGTAAGCAGTTTTGCGATAATAATACCCAGGAGTCCGGAGCATACGCCGAGGATAAAGGTCTCTGCGTCGAAAACTCGTGTGATATCCTTTTTGCGTGCTCCAAGTGCTTTTAAGATACCAATTTCCTTTGTCCTTTCAAGTACTGAAGTGTATGTGATAATCGCAATCATGATAAGGCTGACTATCAGATTTGTTCCGGCAAAAGCGATAAGGACTATCGTAATACCGTCCATGATGCCGTCGGACATTGAGGAAACCATTCCTGCTGTATCAGTATAGATTATCTGGTCGTCCTCTTCAAGTCCCTCGTTGAATTCGTCAAGGTACTCAAGTATCTTGTCCTTTGTTTCAAAGTCATAGGGGTAAAGCTGAATCATAAAAGGCGTTGCGTTTCCGCCGAGGTAAGCTAAAGTCTGCTTTTTTGTTTCCTCGTCAAGGGTTTCCATTGACAGAACGTTTACATCAGACTCCTCCTGTGCCTTTACAATCTCAGAATTCATGGAATTATCTATAACCCTCTGGGCAAGAGCGTCACTGTATGCCAGCGCACCGCCGTCTGATACCATTGAAGTAGGAGAATCCTCTTTCGGACGTACAATGCCGGCAACAGTAAGAGTTATGCTGTTTTCAGACTCATACATTGCCTTGTAATCTGTATTGAATGTGTATGTACCGTATTCAGTAGGAACATAGTAGTCATCGTTCATGATAACTTTAACTTCTGTGCCGATTATATCGTCAAAGCTGTATTCCTCAGTCGAATCAACATCAAATCCAAGTTCTTTGAGAATTGTATTGTTTACACGGTTTTTTGTGTCCACAGCGAGAATAAGCTCTGTTTCATTTTCCGGCATTCTTCCGCAAAGCACATCGTAATGTTCTTCCATAAATGAGTTTTTGTCGTCTTTCAGTGAAACCGGATAGGAAGTGAAGGTCATGTTTCCGGCTGTTACTGGTACATACTGGTCGCCGTCTTTTCTTATCATATTAAGATTTACCAGTCTTGAATAACCCATGCCTTTGCAGAGGTCCTTGTCAATATTGTCCACATATTCCAGGTACTCATCTGTGAACTTGTTTGTGTGCATCATCGTTTCCTGCATGGAATCCATGACGTATACCTTCTGCTCGTCCGGGTACTCCTCATATTTCGTCGCCTCTTTACTCATCTTCTCCATTGTTTCAGCGTCCATGCTTATGCTCTGCTGTGTTATCATCACCGGCATCTGCTGGAGGGTGTCAGCCTCAAACTTGTCTATCTGCATCTGGAATCCAACCGACAGGCTGAGTATAACTGCAATACCGATAATACCGATACTGGAGGCAAAGGAGGTGAGGAAGGTTCTGCCAAGCTTTGTTCTGATGTTGTTTGCTGACAGCTTTAACGCTGTAAGAAAACTCATACTGGTTTTTTTCAGCGAAAATTCCTTTGTTTCCTCCTGCTCATTGTACGGATTTGTGTCAGAAATGATTTTGCCGTCCTGAAAGCTTACTATTCTGTCTGCATACTTTTCCGCAAGCTGAGGATTGTGAGTAACCATGATTACAAGCTTATCCCCTGCCACTTCTTTTATAAGGTCCATTATCTGAACGCTTGTTGACGTATCAAGTGCACCGGTCGGTTCGTCACACAAAAGAATATCCGGATCATTTGCCAGCGCTCTTGCAATTGCAACTCTCTGCATCTGTCCTCCGGAAAGCTGATTAGGCTTTTTATGTATGTGGTCTTTCAGTCCGACCTTTTCAAGAGCCTCCATTGCCCTTTTGTGCTTTTCTGATGCTGAAACGCCGCTTAAAGTCATGCCCATTTCAACGTTGGCTACGATACTCAGATGTGTTATAAGATTATAGCTCTGAAAAATAAAACCAATACTGTTGTTGCGGTAAGCGTCCCAGTCACGGTCTTTGAAGTCCTTTGTCGATTTGCCGTTTATTATAAGGTCGCCGGAATCGTATCTGTCAAGACCGCCTATAATGTTAAGACAGGTAGTTTTTCCTGAACCGCTTGTTCCAAGAATAGCAACAAATTCCTTTTTTCTGAAAGAAACGCTGATATCATCAAGTGCTTTTGTTTCAACGTCACCTACATGGTACGTTTTTTTGATATTTTTTAATTCAAGCATTCATTCAGCCTCCATATTCCATATTTTTTCCATGTAACATAATATCATTAATCCTTTTAAAAGTCAAACTATTTTTTGTTTTATCACATAATTTTCAAAAAAATTCTTAATTTCATGTAGTTTTTTCTAAGAATTTATGATATAATCAATATAGGCACAAGCTTTTACTTAATGGCAATCCCTTTTGACCATAAAACAATTTAACGGAGGCTTACATGATTATTGATTGTCATACGCATACACGCAACTCATTCGACGCAGATAATGATACAGTTATCGAACGCTGTGAACGAGCGATACAGCTCGGACTTGACGCAATGGCAGTTACAGATCATTGTGAAGTCAACAGATTCTTTGACAAAGACCATTACAAAATCGACTATGAGCAGAAATATGATGACTACGGCTTTAACAAAGCTTTTGAAAATTCAATGGCTGAAACAACCGCTGCAAAAGAACTTTACAGCGGTAAACTCAATCTCATCTGCGGACTGGAACTTGGTCAGCCCCTTGCAGACATGGAAGTTACTGAGAAAATCCTCGAGGACAAACGGCTTGATTTTATCATTGCGTCAATGCATGAAATGCCAGGTCATGATGATTTTGCTTTTCTGGATTACTCACAGGAAGATGTCCCGGCGCTGCTCGAACAGGATTTCAATGAGATTCTGAAAATTGCAAAGTGGGGGAAATTTGATGTTCTGGGTCACATAACCTATGCGCTGAGATATATACAGGGTAATCAGAATATTCCTGTTGACATGACGCCGTATCAGGACATTATCAGAGAAATTCTAAAAACTGTAATTGAAAAAGGAAAAGGTATTGAGATAAATACTTCCGGACTGCGACAGAAATTCGGCGACACTTTCCCGTCCTTTGAATACATAAAGCTCTACCGTGAGCTTGGGGGCGAGATTCTGACAGTCGGTTCTGACAGTCACACCACCGCCGACCTTGCAAAAGGAGTTAGGGAAGGCATTGAAATTGCGGCACAGGCAGGGTTCACCAGAATTGCATATTTTAAAGAAAGAAAACCTTATTTTATCAATATTTAACGGAGGTCATTAACATGAATGATTTGATTAAGCTTTTAAATCAGAATGCCAGATTTTCAAATGAACAGCTTGCGGCTATGCTGGGTACAACTCCGGCTGATGTCGCAGCACAGATTGAAAAACTTGAACAGAACGGTGTAATAAAGGGTTACAGTGTAATTCTTGACGAAAGTCTTGCAGACAAAGATATGGTCATGGCAATTATTGAGCTTAAAGTTACTCCTCAGCGTGACTGCGGATTTGATGAAATTGCTAAAACCATTATGATGTATGACGAGGTTGACAGCATTTCCTTAATGTCAGGTTCTTATGACCTTTCTGTAACTGTCAAAGGAAAGAATTTGCAGGACATTGCACTTTTTGTGGCACAGCGCCTTTCTACAATTGAGGGTGTACTCTCAACTACTACTCATTTCATTCTCAAAACCTACAAGGAAAAGGGAATTTTCATTGAGAATGAAGATAAAGATGAAAGGGGTTTTGTTGCTCCGTGATTAACTATGATGAAGTATTATCTGATACAATAAAAGAGATAAAGCCTTCCGGAATCAGAAAATTTTTCGATCTGGCGTCAACAGTTGACAATGTTATCAGTCTCGGCGTCGGCGAACCGGATTTTCAGACGCCGTGGTCTGTAAGAAAAACAGCTATTGATACTCTGGAGAAAAAAAGAATTGTCTATTCCGCAAACTCCGGTCTTGCTGAACTCAGGTCAGAAATTGCAAAATACATAGAGAAAAAAATCAATGTACGTTATGACTCTGAGCATGAAATTATTGTTACTGTCGGCGGTTCTGAGGCTATTGACATTTCTATCAGAGCACTTTTAAATCCGGGAGATGAGGTGCTTATCGTTGAGCCATGCTTTGTCTGCTACGCTCCGATTGTTGAGCTTACAGGCGGTGTTCCGGTTACTATAAACACAAGAATTGAGGATAATTTCAAGCTTACTGCCGATCTTCTCCGTGAAAAAATAACTGACAAAACAAAGCTTCTTATCCTCCCCTTTCCTAACAATCCGACCGGTGCTATCATGACGAGGGAGGACCTTGAAAGTATAGCGGAGGTTCTGCGTGACACCAACATCATGATTTTGTCCGACGAAATTTATTCCGAGCTTACCTATGGCAGAAAGCACTGCTCAATAACTGAAATTGACGGTATGAAAGAGAGAACTATTCTTATAAACGGTTTCTCAAAAGCCTTTGCCATGACCGGATGGCGTCTTGGATATCTTGCAGCACCGGCACCGATAGTAAAGCAGATTCTCAAAATTCACCAGTATGTTATAATGTGTTCCCCTACTATCAGCCAGTACGCAGCTATCGAGGCTCTGCAGCACTGCGACCGTGAAGTAAAAAACATGGTAGCGGAATACAACATAAGGCGCAGACTGCTCGTGGAAAGCTTTAATAAAATGGGTCTTACCTGCTTTAATCCGGAGGGAGCGTTCTATGTTTTCCCATGCATTAAAAGTACAGGACTCAATAGTGAGGAATTTTGCGAAAAGCTGCTTGAAAATCAGAAAGTTGCAGTTGTTCCGGGAAATGCGTTCGGACAAAGCGGCGAAGGTTTTATCAGAGTTTCCTATGCTTATTCCCTCAAACACCTTATGGAAGCGCTCAAACGCATTCAGGCATTTATTGACAATCTGAAGGAATGATATTATGGATACTGTAACTTTAAAATGCTCTGCCAAAATCAATCTTTCCCTTGATGTGACCGGGAAACGAGATGACGGATACCACGAGATAGAAAGTATTTTTCAGAGCGTCAGCATTTATGATACCTTAACTGTTACAAAGCTTGACAGACCGGAAATCGTTATTTCATGCAGTGATCCCGATGTTCCATGCGACAAAAGCAATATTGTTCACAAGGCAGCTGAGCTTTTTTTCCGGGAAACGAAAATAATCGGCGGTGCTGAAATTCATATTGAAAAGGAGATACCGTCGCAGGCTGGTTTAGGCGGAGGAAGTTCAGACGGTGCGGGTGTTCTGTATGCATTGAATATGCTCTATGATACCGGTCTTTACGGAAGAGAGCTTACCGAACTGGGTGGAAAGGTCAGCGCTGATACTGCGTTTTTTACTGTAGGCGGGACAGCTTATGTAAGTGGAATTGGTGAGGAAATTCAGTCAATACGCTATATTCCAAAGGTTGATATGGTTATAGCAAAAGGAGCGTCCGGCATATCAACTCCGGAAGCTTACAGAAAAATTGACAGCCTTGTTTACCCTGCTCATCCCCAGACGCAGAAGCTGCTTAAAGCAATAGACAAGGGAAAATTTTTATCCAGATGTGAACTTTGTGAAAATATTTTTGAAAGTGTCACAAATCTGAAAGATGTCACAGATCTGAAAAATCTGATGACTGAAAATGGTGCTCTAACCTCATTAATGAGCGGCAGCGGTTCATCTGTTTTCGGAATTTTCCCCGATAAAGAGACAGCCGTGAAATGTACTGACATACTAAAGCGGAAATACTCTTTTGCTGAATACTGCCGTGCAGTCCCTGAAAGCATCATTATAGCATAAATAAAACTCCTGTGAATTATTATACAGTTCACAGGAGTTTTTCAGTTATGTGTTATTTTTCCTTTTCGGACTTTTCAGAGTCACGTTCTTTTGCGGCTCTGCAGTCCTTGACAACAGCAGTAACAAATGCTGCACCAATATAAATCAC
>DBQM01000024.1 GCA_002305725.1 Ruminococcus sp. UBA1394
ATTGTACGGCGCTTGGGGAGCCATTAATCCGAATTCTTTTTGAGAATTCGGATTTTTTGTTTTATCTGATCTTTTTTTGCCTCAAATATGCATTATAATCTCATTTTATACGAACTCTTCCAGCGTTCGTATTTTTTATTCAAGTAAAAAAATAATATACTTAATTTGATAAATATAATAAAAACATATGAAAGTTTTTGATTTACTATTGACATACTGTGTACTAAAGTGTATAATACAGTTAGTACTATAAATAATGGAGGCGGGAAAATGACAAAAAAGAAAAAAATTATTATTTCTGCTGTATCAGTAGCAGCAGCTGCGGCAATTGCTGTAAGCGGAATACTCATCTGGAAAAACAGCAGCGACGAATTTGAAGATTCCGGAAAGGTTTATGTGAGCAAGGTCGAAGAAGTGAACACAGCTGCGTTATTTTCACTTGGCGGAGAGTGCTTTTCGGGAGTGGTTGAACCGCAGAAAAGCTATGATGTGAAGTATGACTCGACCAAAAAAATTAAAGAGATCCTTGTCAAAGAGGGGGATACTGTCAAAGAGGGAACAGACCTTTTCACCTATGACGTTGAGGCAATGAAGCTTGAACAGGAACAGGCTGAGCTTGAAATTGAGCGAATGAACAATGAGATTTCCTCAATGAAAAAGCAGATTTCCGAACTTGAATCCGAGAAAAAGAACGTGTCCAAGGACGAGCAGTATTCCTATACTGCACAGATACAGTCACTCGAAACGGACGTTGCAAAGGTTGAGTATGATATCAAGGTGAAAAATACTGATATTGACAAAATCAAAAACTCAATCAGCAATTCAACTGTCAAGTCGGAAGTCAGCGGAACAGTCAGCAAAGTAAACAACATTTCTGATAGCTCTGATGACGAATATATGAACGACTATTACGGCTACGGTCAGGAAAGCTCAGATGTATTGATTACCATTACCGAAAGCGGCAATTTCAGAGTAAAGGGAAAAATCAATGAGCAGAATATGATGCTGATTTATGAGGAAATGCCGGTTGTTATCCGTTCAAGAATTGATGATACTGTCACATGGAACGGCATCGTTTCTGAAATCTCAACAGAGCCGGCTACTGATACTCAGAATATGTACATGGACGGAAATTCTGATGATATGACTACTTCGTCAAACTATAATTTCTATATAACCCCTGAAACTACTGACGGTCTTATGCTTGGTCAGCACGTTATAATTGAGCCGGACAGCGGTCAGATAAGCACGGTTGAAAAAGAGGGTATATGGCTTTATGAGGACTATATCCAGACCGATTCCGACGGTAAAAGCTTTGTCTGGGCAACGGATAAAAAGAACAGGCTTGAAAAGCGTTATGTGGAAACCGGCGAGCGTGATGATATGTATGGTGATACCGAAATCGTAAGCGGACTTGATGAATCCGACTGCATTGCTTACCCGTCAGACGATTATAAAGAGGGAATGCACACAACTACTAATATTGAAGAAGCCGATTTTGAAGAGGACTTCGGAGATAATATGGCTGATGATGGCATGATTGACGATGGCATGATAGATGGTGACATCATAATAGACGACGGAATGATAGACGCCGATATGGCTGATGCAGAATAGCGGGGGTATCGGAATGGTTCTTGAATTAAGAGAAATATACAAGGATTATATGCAGGGCAAAGACGCTGTCCCTGTACTCCGGAATATCAACCTTTCTGTTGAGGAGGGGGAATACCTTGCTGTTATGGGACCTTCCGGGTCCGGAAAATCCACACTTATGAATATAATCGGCTGTCTGGACAGACAGACTTCGGGTATGTTTATTTTTGATGATACCGATATCTCGACTTGCAAAGACAAGGAACTGTCTGAAATAAGAAACAGGAAAATCGGCTTTGTATTTCAGAATTTCAATCTGCTGCCAAGACAGTCAGCGCTGGAAAATGTTGAACTCCCTTTGCTTTATGCCGGAGTAAACAAAAAGGAACGCCGTGAGAGAGCGGCAGAGGCGCTGGTTAAAGTCGGACTGGAGGACAGAATGAATTTCCGCCCTACCCAGCTTTCCGGCGGACAAAAGCAGAGAGTTGCCATTGCAAGGGCTATGGTCAACAGTCCACGTCTGCTGCTTGCCGACGAGCCGACAGGCGCCCTTGATACAAAGTCCGGCGAACAGGTCATGGAGCTTTTCCGTGAACTGAATGATGAGGGCGTTACCATTGTAATGATAACCCATGAAAGAGAAATTGCCGACCACGCAAAAAGAATCATGTTTATCCGTGACGGAGAGCTTAGTAATTTAAACGGAGGTGATAGTCTGTGAAAAAACTGATTATTGCCATTACGGCTGTGGCGGTTGCTGCCGGAGGAACGTTCGGCGCATACAAGCTTAACGAAAAGCGCAAAACAAACAAAGCTGTGGCAGAAGTAACTCCTGTTTCGCTGATGACAGATTATTATTACGGTGATACTCTTGAACTGGGCGGTATGATTTCTTCGGGAAATATTCAGAATGTCATGCCGGATGACCAGAAGCTTGTTGAAAAGGTGCTTGTAAAAGAGGGCGACAGCGTTAAAAAGGGTGACCCTCTGCTTAAATATGACATAACTGCTCTTGAACTTGATTTAAAGCAGAAGGAAAATGCCGTTGCTGTGGCAGATTCGGATATAAAAACTGCAAACAAGGAGCTTACAAAGCTTAAAAATCTTAAATCGTCCGAGATGATGCCGGAGCCTCCGGAACCAACTTTTCCTCCGACAGAAGCTCCGACAGAGCCTCCTCAGCCGGAAAATCCAGTTGTTGAAACTAAGGATACTATAAAAAATACTGCGGATTCTGTTTCGGGGGACGGCAGCAGCAAAAATCCTCTTGTGTTTAACTGCACTCCGGAAACGGTTGTGACAGGAGAATTTTTCAGTGCGCTTAAAGAAAGCGGCGGATATGCCGCGTTCAATGTCTATGATGAAAATTCGGAAATGCTGTATCTGTGGAGGATTTCCGGTGCTGATATTAATGATGCACAGATTTCTGACAAGGTTATCGGTGAAAATGTCAGCGCAGATGCGGACGGGAATATTACTGTAAGCTGGTCGGAAAATACTTTTGGCAGTTATACCGTTCCGAAAACCAGCGATATTCCGGAAGATTACAGTTATGAGGAATCCTATGAGGAAGAACCGTTTGACTATGAAAGCTACATTGAGAATTTCTATGACTCGGTTCATCGCAATTATGACGAGGACTATATGTACTCAAAAGCTGAACTTGCAAAGATGATTTCTGAAAAGGAAAACGAGATAACAAAGCTTGAGATAGACAAGAAATCAGCAGAGCTTGAATACAGAATAGCCAAAGAGCAGAAAGAAAGCGGCAGCGTTATTGCAAGAATAGATGGTGTTGTAACGCAGATAAATGACGCTGAAAGCCTTGAATCAGGTCAGCCTTATCTGGTTGTACAGGGCGAGGGCGGTCTGACTGTCAAGGGCTATATCGGTGAGCTTAATCTGGACAAGGTTTCTCCGGGAAGTATTGTTAATATAACCTTCTGGGAAACAGGGGAAATGGCTGAGGCTGAGGTTACGGAAGTCAACAATGTGCCTGTTTCCTATGAGTCGCAGAACTGGGGCGAAAATCCCAACAGCAGTACCTATGAATTTACTGCGGCTGTGACTGACGATATAACAGTCCCGTCAGATGCCGGAATATCAATCACTCTGCCATATCAGGAGGAAAGCAGCAGTATCTATATTCCAAAGGTTTATGTCCGTGAGGAAGACGGAAGAAGCTATGTATTCAAAGCGGACGAAAACGGACGTCTTAAAAAGCAGTATGTCAAAACCGGAAAAACCATTTACGGCTATGAAACTGAGATACTGGGCGGTCTGTCTGAATCGGACAAGATTTGTTTTCCGTACGGAAAGAACATTAAAGAGGGCATAAAAACCAAAGACTCTGACGAAGTACTGTGGTAAGGGGGAAAGAGAATGTTTGAAAATATAAGACTTTCATTTAAAGGGATTTTTTCTCACAAGGTACGCTCTTTCCTCACAATGCTGGGTATTATTATCGGTATTGCCGCTATTATAGCTATTGTTTCAACCATAAAGGGTACTAATGAGCAGATAAAGAGCAATCTTATCGGTTCGGGAAACAACAACGTGAATGTGGCGGTGTATCAGGGAGAGTGGCAGATGGATTTTCAGTATCAGTCGCCTCCGGAGGGAATGCCGGTCATATCAGATGATGTGAAAAAAGAGCTTGAAAATATAAAGGACGCAGAAACAGTTTCGCTCTACAGACAGCGCACTTACTGTGAATCAATATACCACATGAACACTTCTCTTGAGGGCGGAAGTGTTTACGGCATTGATGAAAATTATTTTTCCGCTGCCGGTTACAGAATTAAATCCGGAAAGGGCTTTGGCGAAAGAGATTTTAAGGGTACGCAGAAAACTGTGATAATTGACAACAAGGCTGCGGAAAGTCTGTTTCCCGGTGAAGAACCAGTTGGTGAGATAATTGATATTATGGGCGAGCCTTTTAAGGTTGTCGGCGTTGCTGTTCAGAGCAGTAAATTTGAGCCGGTGATTAACACTTATGAGGATTACCAGCTTTACAATCAGGACACTTCAAGCGGAAAGATTTTTATACCGACAAATGCATGGCCGGTTATTTTTCGGTATGATGAACCGCAGAACTGCATTATTGTTGCGGCTGATACTGACAGTATGACAGCTGTCGGCAAGGCGGCTGAGGAAATACTTAACGGCACTATTTCCGTTCAGGACGAAAGCATAAAATACAAAAGTGAAAACCAGCTTGAAAGGGCAGAGTCCCTGCAGAAGCTCAGCGATTCCACAAACACACTTGTTATCTGCATTGCCGGAATCTCACTCCTTGTAGGCGGTATCGGTGTCATGAACATCATGCTTGTATCAGTCACCGAAAGAACAAGAGAGATAGGTCTGAAAAAGGCGCTTGGTGCAAGGAAAAAGGTGATACTGGGACAGTTTCTGACAGAGGCAGCCGTACTGACAAGTATCGGCGGACTTATAGGAATTGTCTTGGGCATAGTCCTGTCTCAGCTGATTTCAAAATTTGCTGACGTTCCTGTGGCGATAAGTTCGGTTTCAATTCTGGTATCAGTAATTTTCTCAATGATAGTAGGAATAGTATTCGGACTTATTCCGTCCGTTAAGGCGGCAAATCTTAATCCTATTGATGCTCTGAGGTATGAGTGATATAATAAAGCACCTGTTCTGAACAGGTGCCTTTATTTTTTTATATTGGTACTATATTTTACTGCAACTTACAGAAATTGTATTTCACTATAAAAGAAAAACCCGAAAACAACGTAAACACGTCATTTTCGGGATTGTGGTTTGGTGACCCGTACGGGAATTGAATCAAGCGACACGGATTTTGCAGCTTATCTTAAAGTGGTGTAAATGCCTATTCTATGGGCTTTGTGAGCACTTGGCTTGTCTCAGCTTATCGTTAAAAAACATATATTTTTGTATCAATAAGACCCAAATAAGACCCAAGACCACGTTATATTTCTGCTGTGGGCTCACTGATGAAAAACTCATTAGTGGGCTTTATTTAATTGTATTATTTAAATATGCATCTAAAATATACTGAGGATTTTCGTAATATAAGCTGCTGTTATAATCATCAATTTTTTCTGAAACAAAAGATTTATAAGCAGAAAAAAGTGCTTCTACTATATCTATATTTTTTTCTTTAGCAATACCAAGGATTAATCGCTTGTATACTTTCCCAATATCCCAATAAGAGGGAACTGCATATCTTGCAAGAGTGACATTATCAAAATCACCGTTTTGAAGATTTGATTCAGCGATAAAGTCATCACTGACACGTTCGATATTATCACTGTGATAGATGTCTGCAAGCTCATAAATTTTGCTGATACGTTCTTTTCCAAGTGTATCAACTACCATACTGCGGTGATTTTTTGTTTTTCTTGCAATATATTCTATTAAGCTGCAAGTAAAAAATAGATCATTATCTTTTTTATCCTCACGACCGTTCATTTAAAAAACCTCCTCACAGGAATGAAACTCAAGACATTCTAAAGACGCTTTTGTGCAGAAGCTTATTTGATGTGTTGGATATTTAAATTTTGCCATAATCCAAAACTGTTCTCTTGTTATAATCCCATCAATATAATCTGAAATAAAGTTGTAAATTTGGTCGTTAGCCATTGCACCAATTACAATATCATGATTATGAGGTTTACCATGACGGCAGCTTATTATAAAATCAAGCCATTCCTCAGTCATTGTTTGAAATTCAAGAATGTTAAGGGATTCGTTCATTCGAACTGTATATGAACTAACCATAGGTGTATCATAGCGTCTTGCCCAGCGTTCAGCTTGTTCCCTTATTACTGTGCAATAAAAGCCTGTACCAAAATCCTTTGTGTTTCTGCCAACTATGATTTCAGGCTTTCTGATTTCTGTATATCCACCGTGATATACTATCATTTTTCCCATTTAATTTTGCCCCCTTAAACAGCTCAAATACTTTTCACTCTTCCTACGATACCGCCTTCTAACATTACCTTAATTCCTCTGTGATGATTGGGGGAATTAGTCAATATTCTCAGCACGATACCTTCTGTTAATTTACCAGTCCGTTGGTCTTGTTTCTGTACAACTTGAACCTTTGTGCCTATTTTTATATTGCTTCTGACTGTACCATCCATATTTGTACCAATCCTTATTTTAAGTTTAATTAACAGCGATATAATATTCATATCTCATACATGAATATTAACATCGCTATCTGTCCACAACTCGCATTGAGTCATCACAATTTGAACTGCATCTTCCATCCCATCTGGTGGGTATTTATGTTTTTTCAAAAGCTTTTTAATCATCATACGCATTTTTGCTCTTGCTGAATCACGCTTTTGCCAATCAATAGAACGATTTTTTCTAAGAGCGTCAGCAAGCTCTTTTGTAATGGCAATCAATTCTTCATTTTCGTAAAAATCCTTAATAGCTTGCGGCTTTGTAAGTGCATCATAAAATGCAAGTTCATCGGCTGTTAGCCCAAGTTGCTCACCATCTTTTTGAGCTGCTGCAATCTGTTTTGCTAGATTTAAAAGTTCTGAAATAACTTCTTCGTTACTTAGCATTCCATTCAAATATTTATTCATTGCACTTTGAATAATATTGCTGAATTTTTCTGATTTAACTACATTTGTGCGTCTATAAATAGATACCTGTTCAGCAATTAATTTTTTTAGAAGTTCAACAGCTAAATTCTTTTCTTTCATTTTTGAAACTTCATCTAAAAACTTAGGGTCGAATAGCGAAAATTCCTGACCTATATCTGAAAATAAATTTATTACTCCCTCACTTTTTATTGACTGTTTTAAGAGTTCATTTATCCTTGCATTCATTTCTGGCAACGATATTTTTTTACCCTGTCCTTGATTCATTAATCTATTAACAAGAACTCTTACAGCTTCAAAAAAAGCAGCTTCGAATCGCATATCTTCTTGAACTAAAGATGAACATAATGAAAGTGCCTGATGCAATAGCAGCGATTCTTTTATAAAATTATTTCTATCGGCTTCTTTGCTTCTGTCAATGATAAAATTCACTGCACCACTAATAACTTTTGCTCTTTCTAATTCTGTACCTTTCATAAATTCAGAATAATCGAAGCCATGAAATAAATCACGGCAAATAGAAAGCTTTTCAATAAATTTTGGATATGCAACTTTTGATACATCTGTATCGCCATAATTCTTTTTATCACGAGTTGTATAGTCATTCATAGCTTGCTTTAAAGCTGATGCAATTCCGACATAATCAACGACCAAGCCACCCTCTTTATCACCAAAAACACGGTTTACTCTTGCAATAGCCTGCATTAAATTATAGCCCTGCATAGGCTTATAAACATACATTGTAGCAAGAGAGGGAACATCAAAACCAGTCAGCCACATATCGACAACAATAGCAATTTTCATATCACTATTATTATTTTTAAATTTTTTAGCAAGGTTTTCACGATGGCTTTTATTGCCGATAATCTTACGCCATTCTTCAGGGTCTTTGTTTGTATCTGTCATAACAACTCCGACTTTTTCTTCCCAATTAGGTCGAACCTCAAGAATACGCTGATAAATCTTCATTGCAATAGGGCGTGAATATGCAACTATCATTGCCTTGCCGGTTAATAGGTTTTGTCTGTTATTTTCGTAATGGTCTATAATATCTGTTACAAGAGAATTTATAGTCTGCTCATTACCTAAAATAGCTTCCATTTGTCCAAGTTCACGTTTGCTTTGCTCAACAACTTGTTCATCCGCATTATTAGACATTATATCATATTCAGCATCGATTAACCGCAATGTTGCTTCATCAAGCTTAAGCTTTATAACACGGCTTTCATAATAAACAGGACGAGTTGCACCATCTTCAACCGCTTGTGTCATATCGTAAATATCAATATAATCTCCAAAGACTTCACGAGTGCTTCTGTCTTTTGCCGAAATCGGAGTGCCTGTAAACCCTATATATGTAGCATTAGGCAGGCTGTTTCTGATAACTCTTGCTGCACCTATTTTAAGTTTTCCTGTCTTTTCATCAACTTTTTCAGATAAGCCATACTGACCTCTGTGAGCCTCATCAGCCATAACAATAATATTTCTGCGGTCAGATAAAGCCTCTTCTGATTCCTCAAACTTTTGCATAGTGGTAAAAATAATTCCATTTGCTTTTCGTCCTGCAAGCCAATCTTTTAAACCAATTTCTTTGTTTGATGACTGCTCAGTAATTTTTCTGCAAGTAGCTTGAACAGGGTCCTGCCTTAAAAAATTCTTACACTTTGCAAACTGTCCGAAAAGTTGGTCGTCAAGGTCGTTTCTGTCGGTTAATACTACTATTGTTGGGGAATCAAGAGCTTCCCCCAATAAATGGGCATAGAAAACCATCGAAAGTGACTTTCCGCTTCCTTGAGTATGCCAGAAAACACCGCCTTTACCATCGGTTTTAGTTGCATTTTCAGTTGATTCGACTGCCTTTTTAACAGCAAAATATTGATGATAACCTGCAAGAATTTTATATGAAGCTGTACCATCATTTGAAAAGCAGATGAAATTTTTGAGTATATCAAGAAGTCTTTCCTTTTGAAATAGCCCCTCAAAAAACGTGTCAAACTGTGCATATTCAGTATTTTCATAACTGCCGTCTTTAGTTTTCCATTCCATAAAACGGTCTTCGCCTGAGGTTATTGTGCCTGCCTTTGAGGTGAGCTGGTCGCTTAGCACACAAACCGCATTATAAATAAACATAGAAGGGATTTCCTGCATATAATTTCGCAATTGCAGATATGCTTCTGAGGCATCGGTTTCTTCTCGTGACGGAGATTTAAGCTCAATAATAACGAGTGGCAAACCATTTATAAACAGAATAACATCAGGGCGTTTATTGCTGTTTTCAATAAATGTCCATTGGTTCGCAACAATAAAGGAGTTGTTTTCAGCGTTTTTATAATCCACAAGATACACAATCGCAGAACGCTCTGTACCATTTTCAAAATAGCGAACAGTTACACCGTTTTGAAGATAGTCCATAAACACAGCGTTTTTCTGTATAAGTTCGCCGTTTTCAAAGTTTTTAAGTTTTTCCAAAGCTTCTGCAATGGCATCTTCAGGCAAGCTTTTATTTAACCTGTAAAGCGAATCCAACAGGATTTCATCATAAACATGGCTTTTAAAATCCCTTGCTATATCAGGTCCGTAAATATGTTTATAGCCCATATTTTCAAACAGTTCTACTACTGAATTTTCATAATTGGCTTCTGTGAATGGCATTTTTATCAACTCCTTGTTGTTTTATTAAAAGTCTATTTCTGATACATCAAGTTCGCCTGACATTATGGTTGACGGAGATATTTCCGTATTCGGCAATGAAAAGAAATGCGAAGACAATCTGAACTGGGCTGTTGCCCAATGGCTGAGTTTTGGTAAGGATAGAGCTAAATTCTATGACTGGATGCGCGAACAGGGGTATTTGGAAGAAATTGTAGTAGGAAACGGATATTGGGAGTGTATCGAGGTTCGTCACCAGACTTATGATTATAACGAGGAACTTACCAACAAGGACTATTGGTCGAAGAGTAAGAGTGGTTCTGCCGGTACCGGAACATTCAGCGAAACTTATGTAGGACCCAGTGAAAAAGACGATTACGCCCCCAGACCGAAAAACGGCGAAAATGCAATGGTGCAAGGCAGTGTTTCGACACCTCCAAAGCACATTGACGGTGGGGAAATGATACAATTAAAGGTTGACCTTTCGATTTCATCAACGAAACAGCATTTCTGGGATTTCAACGGCGATGCATTTGTCCGGTTTGACGAAGTCGATGTGGAAATGAGTCATCGCACATATGGAGCGATAGACTTTACGGCAATGGATGCTGACGGAGAAGATGTCAAATTAAACGTTTGGCTTTATGCCCCAACCAGCTGGAGATCAACGGAATACGGAAACAACCCCAAAGTAAATGTCGAGGTATCCGCGCCGGCTCCCTGTGGAAACGAGGAAGGCGATAAGATATCCATATATACCAGCGTCGGCATGGGTAGCATGAGCTCCAGAACGGAGTATGTCTATCTCTGGCATAACAAGGGAAAAGCTCCGACTGAGTAGTTTGCTCATATGCAATGGCATCAAAATAGCCGGATAAAAAGTTGACCAAACAACAAGCAAAAAAGATAAATATAAAGTAGCAACCCTGCTTCTCAAATGAAGCAGGGCTGCTTTGCTGTGTTGATAATACTATCAAGAAAAAACGTCATTCTATTCAATTTTCACACAATTCTCATACAATGTGCTTTTTCCCCAAAAGCGATATACTTAAATCACAGCAAAATGCTATCACACTTGCCGGCAGTGATAGCGTAACAGCCGAATAAGTATATCGAAAGGAAGATGTGATTGACAGAGAAAAGCTACGCTCCGCTTGGAGAGCATAGCGAAAAGGCTGGAAAGATAACCTTTGTCGCAAGCTCCTATGCGGATAAAACAGCAGAAAAGAAACCCGAACAGCTCATCATACAGCTGCTTGAAAACAAAATAACAAACACGGAATATATGGAGGAATCAGCATGAGAGAATTAAGAAACGGAACAAAAATAATAGGCATAGACCACGGCTACGGCAATATAAAAACCGCCAACACCGTAACACTGACAGGCATAGCCGACCGAAACAACCGCTGTTTTGATGATGTAATAAAAGCATTGTCTGCGCATTACAACGTCGAATGTCGTGTTGCGGGGAACACGGTTTCCTATCGCCACCCCGAATACAAGGACAAAAACGGAAAGCTTGTTTCCGTCAGAGGAAGCAAGCTCGGAGATTTATACACAAGGAAAGGAATAGAAAATGAGCTTAGAGAGAAAAGAAAATGTGTTCTCGCAACTGCCACATACACGTCAGAACACGAGCTTATCCGTGCCACAGCAGGACTTGGCGAGTTTGTGGGAGAGGATAGCAACGCTTCGGGAAGACGACAGGCAGTCGGCGGAGGACAAGTTTCAGGTGTCGCTGCTCCTTGCAACGACGGAAAAGCTTTGCAGGAGGCCCTGCGAAAAAATCTCTGT
>DBQM01000034.1 GCA_002305725.1 Ruminococcus sp. UBA1394
AGACGCGCTTTATTGGACGATTACTTAGGAACAGTAACTATTTGACTAATTTTTAATAAAAATTGTGTCATGTGTCAAAGAAATTAAAAAGTTTCAAGATGAAAAAATATATAGTACTTTTTGAAGAAATTGACACATGACACAGAATAGTTTTGATTGGAAAATATTTTCTTATGCTATTAAAAAACAATTCTTAATACTCTGCAAAATCAGGTAACTGTTTTTGTTTACATATCAGACAAATTGTGATATGATAAAGAAAAACGGAGGTGGAACAATATGCTTAACATACTCGACTTTATTGATTCAAAGGATATACGAGAATACAACAAGGACACTAAGTTTACGCCGATTGAACAAGCTGTGTTAATAGAATTAAGCCAGAAAGCAGTTCTTTCAAAAAAAATTGACGGTTGGAATACTCTGCTTGATTTTTACTCAGAAGAAGAATTTCAGTCTGAGAATGTCGGAAGACTTTCAGAATGTAACCTTGATTATCCCAATAGAAACTCCACAGAAAAACCAGAAACTGATAAAAACATATCATTCATAAAAATCATTTCTGATACTGTAAGTACTTATGAATCAGTTCTTGATAAAAGATATGATAAAGATGATAATGTTATTTACATTGCAGAGTTTTCAGAAAATCCCGAATACAGAGTTACCATTGATGACTGCCGCTTTTTCAGGGATTACAATTCTGCATATGAGTATCTTGTAAAATGCAGAAATGAATATATAAACGATGGACTTGATGTCAGTAATACTAACGTTTCTATCACAAGAGAGAAGTTTTACACCAGCGATAATGACGATGAAATTTACAAATATTTATTCAACAGCAATCTTGAAATAGTTGATGTTTATTATCCATGCCGATTTAATAATTCTGAATACTTTATCAGTGATTTCTACATTTCCATACCCCACCCATTTAAAGTTGGTGACCTGGTAAAAGTGATAAACGGATGCGAAGAAAATGACGTGTATTATGGAGTTCTTGGCGGACTGAAAGAAGAAACTGAAAATATGCATCGTGATATTGGTGACTATACAGATATGGAAAAATATATAGATGTTGTATACGAAAATAACGGGAAAATGTGTTACGGACATCAGCACGCTGTCCTGACTCAGCTTGAAAGATGTACAGCTGAAGAACTTCCTGAAAAAGAGTCGGAAATGCTCTTGCTTATGAGTGATGCCCTTAAAAGAAATATAAGTGCTGAAAACTTACTCCAGAAGTATAGTCATAATATTGATTTATGCAATAAAGGGGAATAAACATGGAATACGACGAAGATTACGAAATATACAAATTTATAAAAGAGGCGGCAGACAATTATGTTCCTACAAAAAAGCGTCTGAAAGCCATAGGACTGACATTTGACGAGGCGTACCAGAAAGCCTGCGATTACAAAAATGAATTTTACAGTCTGCTGAAAAGTCACGGTATTGACAGCGAGATACCCGAAGTAATTCTGATAGACATATGCAAACAGACTGATTTTTACAAGGACGAGGGAATGTTCCGGCTGTACAGCATGGCTGTAAATGACAGAATTCTGCTGTTTGAAAACATTACCGACAAGGAACAGATGATTCTCTGCTGGCTGGACATTAAAGACAAAGTTGATGAACTTATGGCATATTTGCAGGGATTGCCCGTATACAGAAGCCGCCTTGAAAATCTTGTAAAATCCATAAAGAAAAGTCCCACTGAAAAAGCTGACCTTGAAGAACAGGCTAACCTCTACAAAATGTCCCTTGAACACGGGTTTATTTACAAGTACGGCTACAAGAACAATCTATATCTCAACAATGTTGGAGAGCTTGTCCGGCTGGTCAATTCCAACGAACAGATGAAATCCGTCAAGCCGTATATTTACAGCGCAGTACTCAGCCGAAAGCACAAGATGATGCTTGAAAGGGCGGACTATACACCTAATCTTAAAGACGTTTTCAAGTATAAGGAGTACAAGATTTACGACGACAACGGCAAAAATTTCGATACTTACCAGTCTTATCTTGAACTGTACGAACAGTTACAGCGGCACTATTCCGACGACCCGGAAGTGGATATCGGCTTTTCTGATTACTGCTTTGCAAATCTTTCAAATCTTAGCGAGTGGTATCACGAAAACTGTCAGCCCAACGAGCCTATCCCAATGCAGATGAAACGGACGATTCTGAAATATTATGGGTTCAAAAGCTGGTTCTTTAACGATATTCCTTATTTCGGCGATTTTGTTGAGGAAAATCCGGTTATGGAAATTGCTTTTGACAACACCCTTGACAATCATTTCGACCTGTTCAAGGAGTTTGTAAACGCTGTATACAACGAGGACGATACACAGAAATATGTGGAGGAATTTTACCGTCTTGCCGACGCTGAAAAGCTGTCCCCGGACAAGACAAAAGGACTGCTTTTTGCAAAGCTTTATCTTACCAGTGCAATGGAAGACAGAATAAAATATATGATGGTGGATTCGGCTGAAGATCTTATAAAATAATGCGTACCATGCGGTGCGCATTTTTCTTTTTATACTGCAAAAACAGTTCCGGAAATTCGTAAAAATCCGGTAACTGTTTTGTATTCCCATGTCCTTTGGATTGTGGTATTATATGCTTACAGAAAGATTATAAATATTAACCCGGATTTAAGGAGGACTTGATTATGAACAAGAAAATCATGAAAAAAGCAACCGGTATTCTTATGGCAGCAATTGCAGTGTCATCACTTATCCTTACAACCGCCTGCACAGGAAATACTGATGATTCATCTTCATCATCTGCACCGGTATCATCAAACAACTATGGAATTCATGTTTCTGCCAACACGGAGCTTGCAAGAAAAGCAGCTAACACCTTAATTGACAAGGGAACATGGTGTGGCTTTGTAAATTATGAATATAGCTATGGCTATGTTCTTACAAATGGCTACTATAGTGAATCAGACGGAATGCAAACTTATTCCAATTATACCGTATCAGCCAATGAAGATCCAATGTATCCGTATACAGGAACTATTGTTTTAACTGCAACACGCCACAGCGAAAGTACAAATTGCGATTATCCGCTTACTGTCACTGTTGACTGGGAGGCAACAGATTATGGGGACTACTACAGCTTTACATGGACCAACACTCATATCAACGGATAAATAATACAGGAGGGAAAGCTTATTTTTCCCTCTTTGCTGCAAACTGGAGGTGAGTGGAATGGTTATGAACAGCCATGAAATCGGTTCTATAAAGGAACTGAAACAGAATTTCAGCATTGATGAACTGATTTACGGCCCTGCGAAAAAATCTCTG
>DBQM01000005.1 GCA_002305725.1 Ruminococcus sp. UBA1394
CAATTATATTGTAACAGGAGTTGAAAGCCTATGTGGTCAGTAAAAAATAACGCCCTTACTGTTGGCGCAGTAAAGACGTTGAAAGCAAATATATAAAAACACACCAAAAATACTTGCCAGCTCCAATTATAACATATATTTTGGAGTTTGGCAAATCGAAAGGAAAGATTATGAACGAATTTATTATAAATGAATCCGGCAGATGCAACAAAACTAATTCCCCCATAGTCCGCATGGAGGGGATAAAAGAGGCGGCGGCTCTGTTCGGACTGCCTAAGCACCTTGTAAGAACTCTTGCTTTAGAGGGCAAGGTTAAAGCCGTAAGGGTGAGCAATTCGCCAAACTCAAAGATACTGGTAAACATTCAGAGCCTTAATGATTACTTTGAAAATGCTGTTATCAGTAATGAGGAGCAAACTGACACAAGCGGCGGTATTCAGCCTATTCCGGTAAGGCTTTAAGGCGGTGATACATATTGAGCATAATTGATTTATCAGACGTGTCAAAGGATACAGCATATAAGCTGACAAGCGAAGCTCTGACCGACATCTTTTTCACAATTTCCATGGACGAGCGTGAACGTGCCGAGAATTTTCGGTTAATAATGGACAAGGCAAGGGAGTTTGGAGTGTCTGACGCAGTATTTCAGCACTACCAGGAACAAGCCAGTCTGTGGAATGTACCCGAACTGTGGGAAACACCAAAGCCGTTCGGGAAAGAGATTCAGCTTGCGGAGTTTCCTTTGGGGTGTCTGCCGGAGGTACTGGAACGGTTTGTAAAGGAACTTTCGGCGAATGTTCAGGTAAGTCCGGATATGTGCGTACTGCCCCTTTTGTCCGTTTTGTCCCTTGTCACACAGGGTAAGGCTGTGATTTTGAACCCAGGCGGCGGCAATACCGAAACATTAAACCTCTACACTCTCACAATAGCCGAACCAGGCGAAAGAAAATCCGGTGTATTCAAGGCACTTACTGCTCCCCTTTACTCATTCCGGAGGGAAGAAAACCAGCGCAGAGAACCGCTTATAAGGGAGTACCAGTTCAAGAAAGCGGCACTAACCAAACAGCTTGACAGCGTATCAAAGGGCAAAAATGCCTGTCTTGAAAAGGCGCAGGAGTATGCAATGGAACTTGAAAACCTTGAGCCCATATATCCCCTTACCCTTAATGTCACCGACACTACTCCCGAAGCGTTAGCAAGTGAGATGATAAAGAACGGCGAGAAAATAGGCATACTCAGTGATGAGGGCGGTATTTTCGACATTATGAGCGGTCTTTATTCAAGCGGTACTGCAAATATCGACCTGCTGTTAAAGGGTTATGACGGTTCACCTTATAATGTAATCAGATGTTCAAAGCAGCCGATAAGTCTTGAAAATCCGCTGATTACTTTCGGTCTTATGGTGCAGACTGAACCCTTTGAAAGAGCTATGAACAATCCCCAGTTTTCCGGACGTGGATTTGTACACCGTTTTTTGTTTTCGTTCCCTCAAAGTAAAGCTGGACACAGGAGTTTCAGAAGTCCGTATATTTCCAAAGAGGCAAAAGACGATTACAAGGCACTTATTTACAGCTTGCTCCAACTTAAAACAAATGATACTGCTGTTATAAAGTGCGACAAAGAGGCTTACTGCATTATGCGTGATTACAGTGACAAAATCGAATCCGATTTCCTTGACGGCGGTATCTTTGAATATATGAAAGAGTGGGGCAACAAACAGGTCGGTCGAGCCTTGAAGATTGCCGGTATTCTTCACCTGTGTGAACACTCTCCGGAAGAACCTCTCTCCGGTAAGACTGCCCTTAATGCCGTAAGTATTGCAATGTGGTCTGAAAATCACGCCCTTAAAGCATTCGGGGAGATATGCACCAGTGAAGAGAACAAGGCGGCTGAATACATTTTCAAGAGAATAAAACAAAGCGGTTGTGCCGAAATGAGCAAGAGGGATATTATGCGACAATGTCGGAAAATCAAATCCGTTGACGATTTTGAAGAACCTCTGAAAACCCTTGAAGATATGGGGTATATAAGAGAGGTTACTTCTGATTATTCGAGAGCCGGAAGAAAGTCGTCAGCAATGTACAAAATCAATCCCTTAATTTTTAATTAAAGGGGTAGCGTGACAGAAAGGACAGAAAGGACAAAAGCCCTGTAAATCCCGTAGGCACGCCGTTTGTGGCTAAAATCCAAAAAGGGACAAAATACAATTAAAAAGGGACAGAATAGAGTTTTGTCCTTTTTGTCCCTAACTGTCCCTAAAAAAAGATTTACATCAATCCCCATAAATACGGCTTTTATTATAGTTTTGTCCTTTCTGTCCCGAAAGTATTAAAAATATTTTTAGTGGTGTGTAAAACATTAACCACAGAAAGGAAATAAAATTATGAACGAAAAATACAGAAATGAGATTCAATATATAGCGGCTGAAATGTTATATATAGCCCGAAAGCTTGAAGATGAGAATACATCATTAAGTGAAGCACTGAAAGCTGTTGAAATTGCTGTGATTGCTGAAAGGCTTTCCGACATTGCATCAAGACTATAAAACGATTACGGAGGTATTACAATGACTGACTATCAGAAATACGAGCAAATCAAACAGCAGTTATCCGCTGTAAAACTGAATCCGCAGCAATATGAGGATATATTGAAAATTGTTGCAATGGTTCTTAATATCTGAGAAATGTTGATAAACATGGAGCAGGATTGCTATTAAATGCTATGGTAGGGCGAAATATACAGCCAGCTCCACATATAATAAAAATGCTGACTTTTGCTGACGTTTCAAACTTATGAACCGAGAACAAACCGAGAGTGAACACGGAAAATGAAAAATAACAACCTTATCCCATTTAATCAAATGCCGCCGGAACAGCACCGGGAACTTTCAAGGCGTGGCGGTATTGCAAGCGGTAAAAAAAGAAAAGCCAATGCACTATTGAAAAAGCGCATGATTGAACTGCTCCGAAGATATGATATGTTTGAAAAGCTTTCTGATGAAGAGTATGCAGACTTTAAGAAATGGCAACGTAAGCAGAGAAAAAGCCGGAAAAATTGTTAAGTTTTGTTAAGGTTACTGGTTCAGTTTTGTCAGAAAATAGTTGCATTTAGTTGCATAATAAAGCATGAGAAATCCTGCTCCGGATACAACGAACAAAGAGCGAACAGAGAGAAAACAAACCTGACAGTCGAGAGAAAGGAAGTGCGCCGCATGACCAACGAGCAGTTAGCCACGTTTATAAAACAGGGCGGCAATGAAGAACTGATACCCATACTGTGGGAGCGTATCAGAAAGCTTATGTACATGAAGTCTGACAGGGTCTACAGCGCATTACAGAGCCGTTTCGATCAATGTGGTGTGGAAGTATGGGACTTGAAACAAAGCTGTTATACGGCGTTTCTGAAAGCCATAGAGGGGTACAAGCCGGAAAGCGGCAACAAGTTCACTGCCTATCTCTCCTATCCTTTCCGGAATACTGTCCAGGAACTTACCGGAATACGCACCCAAAAGCAGAAACAAGAACCGCTGAACAGCTGCGAAAGTCTTGATATGCCGCTGAACAAAGACGAACCCGAACAGCTTACCCTTGCCGATACAATAGCGGATGATAACGCTGTAAACGCTCCTGAACGTGTGGAACTTGCTGACGATTACAGGGTACTGCATGAGGCGGTAGAACGGCTGAAAGAGCCTGTTAATCATGTTATCAGCGAATATTATTTTCAGGATAAGAAAACGCCGCAGATAGCCAAAGAAATGGGCGTAAGCATTGAACGTGTCCGGCAGTATAAGGCTAAGGGTCTGCGCTGTCTGAGGTGTTCACCGTTACTCAAACAGCTTTATCGTGAGAATATGCGCCATGAACAGCTTAAACGTCTGCAATGGTGTCAGACAATACCGGATAAGCATTTATACATTGAGGAGCTGGAGGAACGGTACGCAAAAACACTACAATTTACTACATAATGCCCCCCGGTCAGAAAAATAACGTTTTTTAAGGGGTTCTACACCGGGGGGATACCCGACAATTCCGGGAGGCTGATTTTTCATAGAGGGGGGTGGGGGTATGCCAGCTCAGAGGATTTATACACAAAAAAAGCAGTCATTACGGCTGCTTTGCTGCTTTTTCGGGTCTGAAAAACAAACTGTGTAAATGCAATTTTCCCAAAATTAATGACAATACTAAAAATGCAACCAAAAGTGGCAACGCTGAGGAGCGACCTGACGCAGGCTGTGAGATAAAACGGTGGAAAGCGGCGGCAGAAATGTCGTCGTTTTTCATTATTCCACCGGATATCTCCAAAGCGGATAAACCTCGGGAGTTTGAGGGCAGCGCCCTCAACAGCCGTCAGGCTGCTAA
>DBQM01000030.1 GCA_002305725.1 Ruminococcus sp. UBA1394
CTGCCTATTCCAGCACACTCGCATTGAGTACTTTAATATTATATCAAACTCAAAAGGAAATGTCAACAACTTTTTTTCAAAAAAAGAATTTTTGTAATGTTTAATACATTTTTTCAACATCTATAGGCGAAAATGCTCAAATTAGGACAAAAGACATATATAAACAGCTATTTCAGATAATCGCAGTAGAAATTTCTGTGGGTTTGTGATATAATTTTAAGGAAACACTGATTAAATCTGGTGCGCAGATTGCGCAGTCAGATTTTTCGGCAGATTGCATAGAAATTTCGCAGGCATACTGGCGTATGTCAAGAAATTTCTGTGTGATATGACGGAAAATATGCAAGCAAGGTGCGTGCCAAGCCGCAAGGCGTGATTTAATCAATGGTTCCTTAAAGTAGCATAATAATTACAGAACGGAGCAAAAATATGATCAAAATTCAGATTCCGGCAACCTCAGCCAATCTCGGCGCCGGCTTTGACGCCCTGGGACTTGCCCTTACTTATTATAATTATGTTGAGATGGAGGAATCGGACAGGATAGATATTTCCTCTGCCGATGATGTGAGCATACCCACAGACGAAAGCAATCTCATCTATATTTCAGCCAAAGACCTGTTCAATGTCTGCGGCCGTGATATCAAGGGACTTAAAATCCGTCAGACCAACAATATACCTATGGCAAGGGGTCTGGGTTCAAGCTCTGCGTGTATAGTTGCCGGAATTGTCGGTGCGAACACTCTCCTTGGCAATCCCCTTTCTACTGATGACCTTGTTGACCTCGCAGCACAGATTGAAGGTCACCCTGACAACACAGCGCCCGCACTTCTCGGAGGCATTGTAACGGCTGTGTTCGACGGCAAAAAGGTTCACTGGGTCAAGCAGGAGGTTTACACAAAGCTGAAGTTTGCCGCTATCATACCGGATTTCGAGCTTAAAACCGAAAAAGCAAGAGCCTGCCTTCCAGCCGAAGTTTCCCACAAAGACGCTGTGTACAACCTTTCAAGAGCCGCCCTCTTTTCTGCGTCACTGCTCACAGGCAAATTTGAAAATCTGCGTACAGCAGTCCATGACAAGCTGCACCAGCCTTACAGAATGGAGCTTATCCCCAACGCAAGAGAGGTTTTCGATATTGCCTATAACCACGGTGCTTACGGCTCATATATAAGCGGTGCAGGCCCTACTATTGTTGCTATCGTTGATGAAAACAACAGGTACTTCGCAGGAAAAATGAAGTTTTCTCTTGATAATGCCGGACTTGGCGGCTGGCAGGTCAGAGAGTTTCATATAGACAATGACGGAACAAAAATTATAACTGAATAAGCCGCGAACCCGTACAAAACAAACTGTGCGGGTTTTTATTTATTATCAAAATATACAAATCATGTCAACATTTAAGGCAACACCGCACATTTAGTGGCTGACGCCTTTGCCGCACATCTGCTTGCAATTTTTCCGTCATATCACACAAAAATCTNNGACATACGCCAGTATGCCTGCGAGCTTTTTATGCAATCTGTCGAAAAAATTGACTGCGCATCTGCACGACAATAATTGTGCGATATTGCCTTAAAAAATTTGCTGGAAACTATTGATATCAAATCAAAAAAATGTTAAAATATAACTGGAAATTTATAAAAAGAGAGGGCATACTATGAAAAAAAGGCTGAAGGGATTCACGCTTGTTGAATTGATTGTTGTTATCGCAATCATAGGAATTCTGGCGACAATTCTTGTACCGACTCTTTTCGGCAAAGTAAAGGACGCTCGTCAGGCAACAGCAAATGCAAACGCAAAGGAAATTTTCGATACACTGAATTACAACACCATTGACTTTGAACTTACAGGTAATCCAATGCCAAGTACTCCGTTTGCTTTAAGTGACGCTAACATTGATGGTGATAAAGGAGACTGCATAAACCTTAATGAATGGTTGAATTCAGATCGGAATTTTTCTGATTCACAGCGTGCATCTATGAATCTTACGGTCGGAGGATATGTTGATATATTCTATGACAAGGGTGTACCGGTAGCAGTTGCATGGTCAAAGGACAAAGGTGCAGATGCAATAATCGGAAGATTTCCTGAGCAGCCATCAATTGATGACAATGTCGACTGGGAAAACTGGGATCAAAAATGGAATCCATGAGTCAACAAATAACCGCATATCATAACAGACAATTAAAACCACCCATTAATGCACTTTTTGTTGTCCGTCTCACCGGACCAGCGCATAAACGGGTGGCTTTTACGTTATTGACAAACCGCATTAACCGGGGATATAATGTTTTTATAAAAACCCGCCGTAAAACCGGCGGAGGAACGGAGAAGAAATATGAAACTGAAAAAACTGACTGCTTTACTCTCTGCGGCGGAATTAACGCTCTGCCTGTTCACAGCCTGCGGAGAAAACAAGGGCGAAATGCGTGATATCACCTCATCTGAGCTTGTGTCGGAAATGACTCTCGGCTGGAATCTGGGCGATACACTTGATGTCTGCGCCGCTGACCGTGACGGCGACGGTAAAATCAACGAAGCCCCAAAGGACGGCGAAGAGGTTGACGAAACTCTGTGGGGCAATCCCAAGGCGACAAAAAAGCTGTTTGAGAAGATAAAGGAGGACGGCTTCAATTCCGTGCGCATACCTGTTACATGGCGTGACCACATCGGAGACGCCCCCGGCTACAAAATCAGCGAAGACTGGATGGACAGAGTTGAGGAAGTGGTTAACTACGCCCTCGGCCTTGATATGTATGTTATTATAAATGTACACCATGACGGCGGCGGTGACCCGGATTTCGGCGCATGGATAAGAAATGCATCATACGATTATGACAATGTAATGGTGAAATACAAGGCGGTCTGGACTCAGATTGCAGAACGCTTTGAGGACTATTCCGACAAGCTGATTTTTGAGTCCATGAACGAAGTCGGCTTTGACGATTTAAGAAGTCCGGAAAATTATAACGTGCTGAACAAAATGAACCAGGAATTTGTTGACCTTATCAGAAGCAGCGGCGGAAACAATCTCAAACGCCACCTGCTTATCGCCGGATACTATACCGACATCACCATGACCTGCAGTACCCTTTTCAAAATGCCGGACGACCCCGAAAACCGCTGTATCCTTTCTCTTCACTACTACACTCCGTGGCAGTTCTGCACGACCACACAGCAGCATAACTGGGGCAGCAACAGCGAAATTGCGGAGATGAAACGGCTTGTGGGTGAAATGACTTCAAAATTCACCGATAACGGAGTGCCCGTCATTATCGGCGAATACGGCTCTGCAAGGGGCAACGACGAGGCAAGCAGAGTATTTTTCAGCGAACTGTTTGTAAAGCTTTGCCATGAAAGCGGCATTCCGGCATTTTTATGGGACAACGGCAGCGGGCTTGACCGCAGTACTCTTGAATGGCAGAACCCCGGACTTGTAACTGCTCTGAACAGGGCAGTAAGCGGAAAGGATTACGAACCGGTCAAAGAATAATCCAAATGTGCATTTTCAATAAAATTCACATATAAAATACACGAATTTATGTCGAATTTCTTGACTAAACACTTTATTTGTTATATAATGTATATAGACAAACTTTCAGACACCCCAGAACTTACAAATAAAAAATCTGTCCGACAATACGATATAAACGGAGGAAAAAAATGCCTGAATACAACATTTACGAAAACCGGGAATTATCATGGCTGAAATTTAATGAAAGAGTTCTTGAAGAAGCACAGGACCCGTCAGTACCGCTCCTTGAAAGGCTGAATTTCGCAGGAATTTTCCAGAGTAATCTTGATGAATTTTTTATGGTAAGAGTCGGCTCACTTTATGACCAGATGCTGATCAAGCCAAAGAAAAAGGACAACAAGTCCGGCATGACCGCAAAGGAGCAGCTTGACGCTATCTTCTACAAGGTCAACGAGCTTGAGCCTATGAAGGATATTGCCTATAAAAATATCATGCTTGAGCTGATGGAGTACGGCGTTGAGCAGATAAATTTCCGTTCGGCGACAATCGAGGAACAGCAGTATTTGCAGGAATATTTCAAAAAGGAGATAAAACCGCTTGTATTCCCGCTGATAATCGACAAGAAAAATCCGTTCCCGTTTCTGAAAAACAAGGAGATTTACTGCGCAGTACAGTTACAGTCAAAATCCAGCGTAAAGCTTGGAATTATTCCGGCAAGCGGACAGTTCAGCAGAGTTATCCGTCTGTCCGGCGGAAACAGGTTTATTCTTGCCGAAGACCTTATTCTGCACTTTGCACCGGCTATTTTCAAAAACTACAAGGTTATTGACAAGACACTTTTCCGTATCACAAGAAATGCAGATATAACCGTTGAGGAGGGACTCTATGACCAGGACTTCGATTTCAGAGAGGCAATGGAGGAGCTCTGCAAAAAGCGCAAAAAGCTCCACCCTGTAAGAATGCAGCTTTCTGAAACTTTCAGTCACCCTGCGCTCCAGTTCCTCTGCAAAAAGCTTGATCTGGACGAGAATCACATTTTCTATCTGAAAACCCCTCTTGACCTCTCCTTTGTGGGAACCATAAGGGATATGCTTGATGAACCAAAGCTTAAATTTGACAAGCTTCTGCCGCAGAAATCTTCAAGCATTGCGGAAAATATGTCCATTATCCCTCAGATAAAGCGGCATGATATTCTTTTAAGCTATCCTTACGAATCAATCAAGCCTTTCATTCAGCTGCTTAACGAGGCGGCAAACGACCCGAAAGTAACCGAAATAAAAATCACCCTTTACAGACTTGCAAAAAACAGTCAGATTATAGAGGCGCTTTGCGATGCGGCTGAAAACGGCAAGGACGTTACAGTACTGGTCGAACTGAGAGCAAGGTTTGACGAGGAAAACAATATCGGCTGGTCAAGGCGGCTCCAGGACGCCGGCTGTACTATCATGTACGGTCCGAGAGAGCTTAAAGTACACTCAAAGCTGCTGCTTATTACCCGTAAGATATCCGGCAGAACGGAGTATATCACACAGGTAGGCACAGGCAACTACAACGAAAAGACTTCCACTCTCTACACCGACCTTTCGCTTATGACAGCCAACCAGGAAATCGGCGCAGATGCACAGTCGCTTTTTGACGCACTTTCTGAAAACCGTCTTGTTGAAAATTGTGAGCATCTGCTTATAGCACCGCTTTGTCTGAAAAACCGTGTGCTTGAAATGATTGACGATGAAATTGAGCACGCACAGAACGGCGAGCCTGCATATATCGGAGTCAAGATAAATTCCCTCTGCGACAAGGTAATCATGGACAGGCTTGTGGAGGCGTCAAAAGCCGGCGTTAAAATTGACATGGTAATAAGAGGAATAAGCAGTCTTATTGCCGGAATTGACGGAGAAACTGACAATATCAGCATAAGAAGTATTGTCGGAAGATATCTTGAACACAGCCGTATTTACATTTTCGGTACAAAGGAACGCAGTAAAATCTACATAAGTTCTGCGGACTTCATGACCAGAAATACTGTAAGGCGTGTGGAGGTCGCAGCGCCGATTTATAATGAGCGTATCAAACAGCGTGTATGGGGAATGTTTGAAACTCTGCTTTCAGACAATGTCAAGGCAAGAAAGCAGCTGCCGGACGGCACTTATGTAAGAGCACATAACGAAGAACCGCCGCTGGACGCTCAGAGACTGTTCTTTGAAGAAGCGTATAAAAAAGCCGAAAAGAAATCTGCGGCAAAGGAAAAAGCCAAAGCCAGAAAAGAATCAAAGGCGAAGAGTACTGAAAAAGCGGTGAAAGCGGCAGTTAAAAAGAAAAAAGCAGCTAAAAAACCGGATACAAAAAACGATAAATAAAACTAAAAGGTGACGTTCTGTAAAGAACGTCACCTTAATTATTATGAATACATCTTACATTTCTTCTTAAATCCAAAGGTAAGTATTCCAAAAGGAACAAGGAAAAGCACAGATGCGACCGGAAGTATCCATATGCTCAGTCCGTAACCAATTTGCTCGGAAATAACGCCGAAAAGTGCATTGAAACCGATATCGAAAAATGTCGAAAGACCGGTTATCAGTCCCACAGCCTTGCCTCTTGATTCCGGCGGATAATAAAGCTGTATCAGATACACAAACATAGGCCACATAATAGAATTTCCCAGTCCGGCAGCTGCGAGAATATACATACCATTTTTTTTCATGGCAACGCCTGTTATGTAGAGCACAGAGTACAAAACAGAAAATCCGAAAAGACTTTTCTTTGGTCCCAGCTTGTTTACCAGTACCGCAAAAACAAGACGTCCGATAGTCATGAAAGCATAGAAAAGACCGGTAAAGAATGACGCCTTTGAAAGCGGAAAGCCGAGATATTCCGACGCATAGGTGGGCAGCCAGTTCTGAAGACCATGCTCCGGAATGTAGTAAAATCCGCACATCAGTATCAGCCAGATAAACGCCGGATTTTTAACAACGCTCATATATGTAGTAGGCTTTGCGGTTTCCCCGTCTTTCTTCACGTCAGGTATCTTCACCGCAAGGATAAGAAACAGCGCAATAACACCGACTGCAAACATAATAATGTTGATAACCTGCCATGAGCGGAATCCGTCAGCAAATTTTGCGGCAACGTTCTGTCCGCCGCTTATGCCTACGCCCTGGGTGAAATTGAAAATATTCATCATGAATCCCGGTGACATGAAAAGTATCGGCGTTATGAGATTAACGCTTGTGGAAAGCAGCGTTGACGCTCCCATTGAGAATATCATTCCGCAGAGCAGTAGCTTGTAGCTTTTGGTGAAAAAGTAAAGGAGCAGTGCCGACATCCACAGCAGCAGCGTCCCCAGCATAACATATTTCTTTTTAAATGTATCAAGCAGCTTGCCGCCCACAAAAAGAAATATGAGGTTTCCGGCATAGCTTACTGAAATTATCATTGATACCTTTGCCGCAGAGAGTTCAAAAGTGTCCTTGAAAATCGGCGCAAAAACGCCTCTGAGAGAATCGCTCATTCCCAGTACTATCATCAGTACATTGCACAGGACTGCCGCAATTATCTGATTTCTTCTGACTGACTTGTCAGTTATTTTGTCTTCCATACATTATCCCCTTACATGATTTGTTATGCCGTTCTTTTCAGATTTATGTATTCTGATTTCAGCAGATTATATATCTCAGAACCCTTTTTCTGACCGAACCTTGCAACCAGCTCCTTGTGAAAGCTGTTTTTATCCTTTGTTTTCTGCAATGCGGCATTGACCTTTACTATATCATCAGACGAGCATTTTTTCAGTATTGAGCAAAGCTTCTGATAGTTTCCGTCGAATTTTTTCAGTTCCATGAATGAGGACTTGAGGGCGGAATATATCGCTTCTCCCCTCTCCTGCTTGAAACGTGCCACAAGCTCTGTGTGAAACTCCTGCTTGTCTGCCGTCCCCAGCAGTACTGCGCTTATATTTATGATATCACATGAGGAAAAGTCCGGCAGAAGTGCGCAGAGGGAGTTGTAAAGACTGTCCGACTTGCGTGAGCTGTCCGATTTGACGATTTTAACCTTTGCAGGCTTTTCTCTGGTCACAAAGGTTGCGGCAATAGAGGTCTGACGCACAACGTCAACGCCGTCCGCAAAAAGATAGTTGTCGTAGAAAGATGTGTCGGCGTCAAAGCCCTTGTCGTTGCTTATGATGTAGATGTTCTGTGAAGTACCCTTTCCAAGCAGATATCCGGCAAACATCGTCAGCTGAAAATCAAGGGCATTTTTTCCGGCAGAAACTGAAAAATACTTTATCTCCGCTTTGGATTCAACCAGTTTTTTGTGTACCTCAAAGGAAAGACTTCCGGCGTTTGTAGTGTAGAAAACGTAAACGCTGTCGTCCTTTCCAAGCTTTTCAACGCCTCTGAAACCGTCGGCATTGACATTTTCGTAGTCAACAAGATATATAGACATTGTTTATTATTTATCTCCTTTTTCCATACTCTTTTTCTGTCTGCTGTTAGTTATATAGTTGCTTAAAAATATGCCTGCGATTCCCACAACAGCTGTTGCAAGGAAGATTATCACAGTAATTATCGGCTTTCCTTCTCCGAGAGTTGCCCCCATAAATGCGGAAGATGTTACCGACGGTATTCTGGCAAGCGTTGCAATAGTGTAAAACCTGTACCTATTTATATCTGTAAGGGATGTCATATAGGAAATGACGTCTTTTGGTGTACCGGGAATCATAAGTATGATAAATACAATAAGCTCCAGCTTTTTTTCGTCATGGAGGAATTTGAACTTTTTAAACTTTTCCTCTGAAACAAATGCATTGACAAGCGGTCTGCCAAACTTTTTCACGAGATTATATATGATAACAGTCGCAAAAAATATTCCAATCTCGCAAAGCACAAGTCCCCAGAATGCCCCGAAAAGCACTCCCCCGATTATTTCAACAGGTCCTCCCGGAATAAATGCAAGAACAATATGCGTCACTTCCATAAGGACGTAAAGGACAGGCGCAAATATCCCGAAGCTTTCAACCTTCTGCTGAATTATTATTCTTCCTTCGTCTGTTGCAAGCAGCTTTATAAATGGCAGCAATACAAATACAGTCAGCGCAATACAAAGCAGTATCATAAATACAACAAAAGAAATTTTCAGTATCTTTTTCTTTTTTGTCATTTTGCTGTTCCTTCTTTTTTTGTCATCTTTGTTATTCCTAACAACTATTATAACATTTTTTTTGAAATTTGCAAGATTTATTTTGCCCCAAACACTTGTAACTTTTAAAAAATGGTGATATAATATGTAATGTCTAAGCAAAAACAAAAAGATACTGAAACAAATCAGTTAATGCTTTGATATGAACACTGAAAGGGGAAATTAATGAAAAGCAGCAAGGCTAATTCAAATATATGGCTTAAACGCGGTGCGTCTGTCCTCGGACTGCTTTATACAATATTTATATGCATAATATCATACCGCTGCGTTTTTTATGAGGTTATTGTCACCCAGCGTGTTTTATTCTGTCTTTTTCTTACCGTTATATCTATTGTGGCTGGGGCTGTGATGGTTTATTCACGAAAACAGTTTCTGACAAAGCTTTCCGGATTTATCATGTTTCCGGCGCTGCTGCCGGTAGTACTCCTTTGTTTCGGAAAATGGGAAATGATAATTCCGCTGGCAGCCTGTGCAGTTACCATATTCTTTGCAAGTGCGGCAAATGAGGGTACAAAAATCCTCCTCGGAACGATTTACCTTATGATCTACATTCTGGCGGCCCTTGCGTATTTTATCTTCACAAGCTTTCTGGCGTCGCCTGCGATAAAGGAAACTGTGGAAGAAGGCGTTTCGCCGTCGGGGAAATACCGCTATGAAGTTGTGGACACCACAGACAGTTCAAACGGCAGTACATCAGTTATCCTTGAACCGAATTACATGGACAAGGAATATGCCCTTGTCACTTTTAAGGTAAAGGGTTATGACCGCAAGCTTTGTGTTAAAAGGCCAAAGACAGAAGTTGAAATCGAGTGGAAAAAAGATGACCTTTATATAAACGGCGAAAGATGGTTTACTCCGGAACAGGCCAAAAAAGGAAAATGGTTTGAAAAGGAATCACGCTCCTTTGACTTTATGTAAATCTGGACACTGCTTACCACAGTGCCATATTATAAAAAACATTTGATTATCTTATAGGAGGATAATATGAGCGAATTTTTTAAAGGTATAGGAAAGATCCCTTTTGAGGGAAAGGATTCAAAAAATCCGCTGGCATTCAAGCACTATAATCCGGACGAGATCGTAGGCGGAAAGACTATGAGAGAGCAGCTTAAATTTGCGCTTTCATGGTGGCACACAATGGGCGGCGACGGAACTGATATGTTCGGCTGCGGTACTACAGACAAGTCATGGGGCGAGTCTGACAGCGTGGCAAGAGCAAAGGCTAAGGTTGACGCTGCTTTTGAAATCATGGACAAGCTTTCTATCGACTATTTCTGCTTCCATGACCGTGACCTCTCTCCTGAATACGGTTCACTTGCTGAAACAAACGCAAAGCTTGACGAAATTACTGACTACATAAAGGCAAAGCAGGCTGAAACAGGCAAGAAGTGCCTCTGGGGTACTGCAAAGTGCTTTGACCACCCGAGATTCATGCACGGTGCAGGAACATCACCTTCCGCTGACGTTTTCGCTTTCTCCGCAGCACAGATCAAGAAGGCTGTTGAGGCTACTGTTAAGCTGGGCGGCAACGGCTATGTATTCTGGGGCGGCCGTGAAGGCTACGAAACACTCCTCAACACAAACATGGGTCTTGAACAGGACAACATGGCACGTCTTATGAAGATGACTGTTGAGTATGCACGTTCAATCGGCTACAAGGGCGATTTCTACATCGAGCCAAAGCCAAAGGAACCAACAAAGCACCAGTATGACTTTGACACAGCAACAGTTCTGGGATTCCTTAGAAAATACGGTCTTGACAAAGACTTCAAGATGAATATTGAAGCTAACCACGCAACACTTGCACAGCACACATTCCAGCATGAGCTGAGAGTTGCAAGAGAAAACGGCGTGTTCGGTTCAATCGACGCTAACCAGGGCGACACACTTTTAGGCTGGGATACTGACCAGTTCCCGACAAACGTTTATGAAACTGCTCTTTGTATGTACGAAGTACTCAAGGCTGGCGGCTTTACAAACGGCGGTCTTAACTTCGACGCAAAGGCAAGAAGAGGTTCATTCGAGCTTGAGGATATCTTCCACAGCTACATTGCTGGTATGGACGCTTTCGCTCTCGGTCTGAAGATTGCTCAGAAGATGATTGACGACGGCAGAATCGACAAGTTTATTGCTGACAGATACGCAAGCTGGACAACAGGCATCGGCAAGGACATCATTGACGGCAAGGCTGATATGGCTGCTCTTGAAAAGTACGCACTTGAAAAGGGCGAGGTTGTTGATTCTCTCGGCAGCGGCCGCCAGGAAATGCTGGAAAATATCATGAACGATATTATGTTCAGCCTTTAATTACAAATTATAGTAAACTAAAAATATTTTTTAGTTTACTATTAGCCGATATGCACGGAGCTTACGAAGTAAGCGGATGTGCAAGGCAATTAAATAAATTTCGATCAGGCATTTTTTCGGTTGAAATTCTGTCATTGACGGAAAAAGGGTGCTTTTATTTCCGAAAGCACCCTTATTTCTTAACCAAAGGTAAAAATCATGAAAATATATGCAGTAAAACTGCTGTTTCAATACACAGTGGAAAACGAAAACCGCAGATTTTATGAGGAAAGTATCAGACTTTTCCACGCTGATTCTCCCGACGAGGCTTTTGAAAAGGCTGAAAAAATGGCTGCCGGTGAAACAGATGAATATGTAAATACAGACGGTAAAAAGGTTAAGTACAGCCTTTACGACAGCGTTGGAACGTTCTGGCTTTTTGACGAGCCGGAATTTGAGGACGGTACAGAGGTCTATTCCGTATATTTTGAAATGGAAAATCCGGAGGACGACCCCATAGAAAAGCGGTATAAATGCTGCACGGCGGAAGATATGTACCCGCTGAGAAATGCAGAATTAAATCACAGAAAGGAAAATTAATATGTCATACATTATAGGCGTAGACTGCGGAACAAGCGGTACAAAGACAGTACTCTTTGACGAGCTTGGAACAGTCATTGCTTCACACACAATCGAATACCCCATGTATCAGCCGAAAAACGGCTATGCGGAACAGGAACCGGGCGACTGGGCTTGCGCTATGATTGAAACGATAAAGGCAGTCATGGCAAAAAGCGGCGTTAAGAAAGAGGACGTAAAGGGTATCGGTATTTCCGGTCAGATGCACGGTCTTGTTATGCTGGACAAGGACAACAACGTGCTTAGAAAATCAATTATCTGGTGTGACCAGAGAACAGCTGCGGAAGTGGCTGAAATGAACCAGAAGCTTGGCGAGAAAAAGCTCATTGAAATCACTGCCAACCCTGCCCTTACCGGCTGGACTGCCGCAAAGATACTTTGGGTAAAGAACAACGAACCGGACATTTACGAAAAGTGCCGCCACATTCTCCTGCCTAAGGACTTCCTGAGATTTGTCCTCACAGGCGAATACGCAACAGAGGTTTCCGACGCTTCCGGTATGCAGCTTTTAGACGTGCCAAACCGCTGCTGGAGCAAGGAAGTCTGCGACACTCTGGGTATTGATATGTCAATGCTGGGCAGGGTTTACGAGTCCTGCGAGGTTACAGGCGGTCTTACAAAGTGTATGGCTGATACTCTCGGTCTGTGCGAGGGTACTCCTGTTGTAGGCGGCGCAGGTGACAATGCTGCTGCGGCTGTGGGTACAGGCGTTGTTGAGGACGGAAAAGCGTTCACAACTATCGGTACTTCCGGCGTTGTTTTCGCCCACACTTCAAATATTTCCATTGACCCGAAGGGCAGAGTACACACCTGCTGTGCGGCTGTACCGAACTCATGGCACATTATGGGTGTTACACAGGGGGCAGGTCTTTCACTGAAGTGGTTCAGGGACAACTTCTGCAATGCGGAAAAGGAAACCGCAAAGCTTATGGGCGTTGACGAGTACTACCTCATGGATAAAGAGGCTGAAAGCGTACCAGTAGGCGCAAACCGTCTGCTTTACCTGCCTTACCTCATGGGCGAAAGAACTCCTCACCTTGACCCCGACGCAAGAGGCGTTTTCTTCGGACTTTCCGCTATCCACACCAAAAAGGATATGTTAAGAGCCGTTATGGAGGGCGTTGCCTACTCTCTGCGTGACTGCTTTGAGATTTGCCGTGAAATGGGCATTGACATAAGCGACATGATGGCTTGCGGCGGCGGCGGTACTTCTCCGCTGTGGAGACAGATGCTTGCTGACCTTTACAAGTGTCCGGTAAAGACTGTTGCATCAAAAGAGGGTCCGGCTCTGGGTGTTGCTATACTCGCCTCTGTGGGCGCAGGTATTTACAGTTCTGTACCGGAAGCGTGCAAAGCCATAGTCAAGACTGACAAGACACAGCTGCCGAATGAGGAAAATATGCCTAAGTATGACGAGTACTACAAGCTTTATACTGAAATTTATCCGGCGCTGAAAGAGAAATTCAAGGCGCTTGCGGCTTTATAAATTTTTGGGACGCTCTTTTATGGGGCGTCCATTTTTTCAACAAGGCGAGCAATGATTGAGGCAGGAAAGGGAAAAGTTTCGCCAGCCTTTTCAAAAGCTGTGGGGGTCAACGGGGGCAAAGCCCCCTTGTCGCCCTCCGCAGAGGGCGAAACTCCTTGGCTTAGAAGCGCTCCGCAAGGGGCAGATTCCCCACAGTGTGGGGAAATGTCAGCGAAGCTGACAAAAGGGACATGCCCCAGTTAGGGGAATTGAAAATCTTTGATTTTCAAGAGGGGACGCCCTGCAAGAGAGGGCATCCCCTTAAAATTTTTTTCAACGTTTTGCCACTCCCATGCGTTTTATATACAGAAAGGGCGGTGAACTTTATGGACGAGTATTACGATTCGGAGCAAATCAGACAAATTTACGAACGCAACGTTGACGATATTTACAGGCTCTGCTTTTCCTATCTGAAAAACACTCACGACTGCGAGGACGCAGTTTCAGCGGTCTTTGAAAAGCTTATGAAAAAACAGCCGGTTTTCATGTCGCAGAAGCAGGAAAAGGCGTGGCTTGTTGTAACAGCATGCAACCACTGCAAAAGCGTTCTAAGATTTTCCCTGCGTCACCTCAGAGTTGATATCAGCGGTCTGCCGGAACAGGAATACTGGGACAACAGGGAAAACACCGAACTGCTGGAGCTTGTCCTTTCTCTTCCCGAAAAGTACCGCATAGTGCTGTATCTTTATTTTTACATGGGGTACACTCTTGCAGAAATATCGGGAATTATAAAGGTCAACGAATCAACAGTGCGTTCACGAATGTTTTACGGAAAGAAGAAACTGCTTAAACTGATGGGAGGAACAGAATATGAAAAAATATACAGAAATAATGGAGCATATAAAACCGACCCCTGAACAGAAAGACCGTATGCTTGAAAAGGCACTGCAAGGCAAGCCGGAGCGAAAACGCTTTAAGCTGAGGTATGCGGCGGCAGTTGTGGCGGCAGGAGTGATTTTCTCCGGAACAGTTTTCGGTGAAGAGATAAAAAACACCTTTTACGGACTTCTCGGCAGGGACGAAATTGTCTCCGAGCAGGTTTTAAACGACGTTTTCACCGACAGCGACGGTCATGTTACCGTAGCGGTAAAGGAAGTGCTGTCGGACAAAATCAATGCATACGCAATTGTTGAATACACCGCACTTGACAGCGAGGGACAGGACTGGCTTGATAATTCGCTGGCAGTAAACCAACTTAATGGTCCTGAGATAAATCCGTATATAAAAGATAATAATAACGCTGTTTACGGAGTAAATTACAGCTATGGCTATGAAGAAATTGAAAATCTCCGCACCGAAAAAAGCCGTGTTTTTAAAGTTATGTATGATTCGTCCGGAGAAAACTTCGGAACAGATTCCATACGTTTCTGGTACTGCCTTACTAACGATTGGGGAAAGGAAACATCTATCGACGTTACTGAATCGGTACAGCTGACAGATATAAAATTCGACAGCAGTCAGGCACCGGATAAGTATTACAAGCCGCTTGGTGTAAAGATTTCTCCTTTGAGCATTATGATTTACGGAAAGGATATGGGAATGTTTGAATCCGGAAAAACAAAGTCAGGCGGTAATTATGAGAGGTTTGTACACGTAGAAATAGGCTCTCTTTACCTTATAATGAAAGACGGTACAATATATAATATGCTGTCATCAGAAAGTATGGATATGGGACAGTGCGGATATACGCTTACTCATGTATCAAATCCGGATGTCGGATATGACTGTGCGATTTATACGGGAGCATTTAAAGAGTCCGTTGACATAAGCCTTATAGACGGAATCGAACTGGACGGCGTTTATTATCCGCTGGGATTATAGTCCGTGACCGGACAGGACATATCGGGGGCATTTTTTCGGTATATGTTTTTTTACGGCTCGACCGGTAAAATTGTAGGGACGCCCTCTCTTGCAGGGCGTCCACTCAAACTAAAAAACAACGGGCGACCAATGGTCGCCCGTATATTTTTCTACAAAATAACCTCTTTATTAAAGCTCGAAACAATCTTATTCCAGAGCTCTGCATCAACTCCTTCTCTGCCCACGTTGCTGCCGGAAACACGCTTATACATATTAACCGAACGCTCCGTAGGGGCATCGTAAATGCCAGTCAGCTCAATGACAGGCATATTTTTATACCCGTTCCCGATAGTATTCAGCATGACCTGGATAAAATATACCGCCGGTCCGGCGCTTCCGGGGATAATAACTGTGTCCTTTCCGAAAACGTCCGGTCTTTTTATCGCAGGATAATAAAAGCTGTTGACTTCTGCAAGTTTTTTCCATGTGTCAGAATCGGCATTTCCCGTTGCCGGCAGACCGTATTCCCTCTGAAAAATCTTTACTGCGTCTGATGTTTCCTGTCCGTAGATACCGTCCGGATTTATGCGGGGAATTCGGGGGTTATAATACGATATCTCGTGTAAAAAACGCTGTAGTACTTTTATATGCTCTCGTTTCTGTCCATAACTAAACATAATTTACCACCTACTGAATAATATATCCCGGATTCTGATACGACCGCTTGTCATAGCCGTATTTTAAATCGGAATATACTCCGGCAATCTCGTTCCATGTTGCCGCCCCCACAATGCCATTTGACGGAAGTCCGAACTGTTTCTGAAATGCAAGAACAGAGGAGCGTGTGACCGGACCGAAATAGCCTGTGTTTTCCACTGCCGGAATGTTCGGGTACGTCTGATTTATAAGCGTAAGATATTCCTGGATAACCTTGACGTCCTCTCCCCTCATGCCCTCTCTGAGAACTCTTCCGGGGTAAAGTATAACGTCAGAGCCGTCTGTATTTGGCACAGACTCAACAATGCCCAGGTATGCCCTGTAAATGTCAAGCCATGTCTGTCTGTCAACAACGCCTGTCTGGGGCAGTCCGAAAACCTGCTGAAAGGATTTTACTGAATTTTCCGTCTGCTCCCCGAAATATCCGGTAATATCCACAGGCTGAACATCTGCATAATATGCGCCGATAACCGCAAGAAAATACTGAAGTGCCCGTACTTCCATAGTCTGCATACCAATGCTTAAATCTCCTGTAAACTGTTTCTGAACGTCCTCAAGGCTGAGCCCCTCGGAATTAAGCTCTGCAAGCTTTTTGACGCTTGTGTATATGTACATTATCTTGTACCATGTTGACTTGTCAACAGTACCGGTCTGGGGCAGATTGAATATCTCCTGGAACTTCTTTACTGCCTCTTCTGTGGGTTCGTCAAACACGCCGTCGGTCACAGGAATTTTCGGTATTGCCGGATAATTTCTCGAAATACGGTTAAGCCGTATCTGAATATCTCTAACCTCGTTAGACTGTATTCCCAGTTTCAGAACAAAATCGGGATAGGACGGAATAAACGGCGAAATGGGGGCGTCTTTCACAATGTTGATATCATCTCCGTAATAATGCTGTAGTATCTGATAGGGGGTGTAGCCCATTTCCGCAAGGTCTACTGTCCCCCACTGGGAAAGTCCTTCGCATTGTACTGTTGTTCCGTTGCAGAACTGTGTAAAAAGCGGTTCAACGCTTCCCTGCCGCACCACATAATCAGTAAAAAGCTCATCTGCAAGCTCGCTTATGTTTTCGAAAATTTCACGTCCGAAAATAAACTTCTGGTCGTACTGTGTAGAATTTGTAATATCAAAATCATAGCCTTTTGAACGGTACCACTCGGTGTAGATACGGTTCAGGGCAAAGGTTGTGATAGCGTAAATGTTGGCTCTGAGTGCTTCTTCCGGCCATGTCGGGAAAATCTCACTGCTTGCCACATTCTTTACATAGTCCGGAAAGCTTACGGTAACATTTTCAGCGTCCTCGTCCGGTCTGCCGAGGTGTACTGTGATTGTTTCCGGAATATACGGTTCTCCTGGCATAAATTTTCTCCTTAAAATATCGGTTCTGTATTTTCAAAAGTGATAGACCTGCCGTTGTCCTCAAAATTAAAGGGCATGGGGATAAGATTGAAACGCTGTATGGAAGTCACTCCGGCGAAAACCGGAACGTCTGTGCTTACCTCACGGTAATAATCTTTCAGATATGCGCTTACGGTATAAACCGCATAATTCTGGAATGATTCCGGCGCATTGGTTTTAAGATTTGGCGGTGCAGGCAGCTTGATTTTTTCGATTGAACCGCTTTCGTCGGTCACGCCGGAAAAAACAAGCTCCTCCTCTTTGCCGTTTTTTCTGACAACAGTTATTGCCGCATTCGGAAGAGGCATTCCGTTGTCCCCCGTCCGTGTTTCGACTTTTAAGAAGCCGTAATCGGTGTAAGGTATTTTTCCGTCATCGGGCGTATGCTCAGCCGACATTTTGCCGTAATCCTGCGAATTGTTCCTGCGCATATTGGGCGACTGCGGCTCCTGCGGCGGATTTCTCATAAATTCCGGTATTACCGGTTCGGGAAATCTGTTTTCGGGGATTTCCGGCTTGTTCTGCACCGGCTGTTCAGTTTCCATTTTTTCCGGCTTTGGTTCATTCACTTCCTCGTCTGCTATATCCTCCTGTATCTGAGCCGTTTCATTTTCAAGAGATACACTTTCCGGCGGTGCCTGTTCAAGTGGGGCAGTTTTTTCGCCCTCCTCTGCCGGTTGTTCAGTACGGTTTTCCTGCGTGCTTATGGACGCATTTTTATTCATGGAATAAAACTTCATCATTTCGTCAAGGTACTTCTGACTGTCGCTGCGGATATCCTGTTCGTTCAAAATAACTCCTCCGTTCAGGTAATGTTTTCAGTAATGTATATTCAGAAGGCAGTCAGAATATGAACAAAAAAAGCGGACATTCCGCTTTACAGAATGTCCGCCCTTATCAATAAATTATTAAGGCAACACCGCACAATCGCCTTAATCTTTATATTCCGAATCAATTCCAAGAAATTCTTCAAGTGAAAGTCCGCTTTCGTAAACTTCAGTTGCCTTGTCAATGCCAATATACCTTATGTGCCATGGTTCATACTGATATCCGGTATACTCCTCCTTGCCCTCCGGGAAACGTATAATAAAGCCGTATCTGTGCGCATTTACTGCGACCCAGTCACTTTCCGGAGTGTATCCGAACGAATCGTCTATACTGTTAAGGTCAAAGGCAAGACCTGTCTGATGGTCAGAATGTCCCGGACGTGAAGAATAGGTGTCCGCAAGTTCCTGTCCGTCTTCCGCAACATAATTGTTGTAAATTCTCTCCTGGTCATAGTAGGAACGGTAACCGGAGGAAATGTAAATATTAAGTCCCTCAGCAGCGGCGTCTGCAGCCATTTCGTCAAATGCGGCAAGAGCTTCTTCGCTTGCACCCGGGTCATAATCTGCCGGAAGTGAATAGGTCTTGTTTGCAATAAGGATACCGTCAATGTATGTAAGACCGTCTTCCTCAACAACTTCATGCTCTCCGTCACTTTCACCGGATTCAACATAAACTCTCAGCTTTGCGCTTTTGTCAGTGCCGCTTATTGTAACAGTTATATCGCATGAACCCTCAGACTGTCCTGTTATAATTCCCCTGTCAGCAGTTGCAACGGAATTGTTGGAGCTTTCCCATATATAATCGCCCTCAGCGCCGGTTTCGTTTACAACCTCCGCAGTATAGCTTTCGCCGACCTTTATGGTGATTTCCTTTTCTGTAAAGTAAAGACTTCCCTGCAGTTCACTCTCTCCGCCGCCGACCGGGATTTCTTCAGTTTTACTGACCTCATCCGACTGTACAATGGATAAGGAATCCGGGTCTTTTATCGGTTCGCTGTCCTTTGAAACAAATATAATGATTAGCAAAATAATAAGTATTACCAGAACTGTCCCGATACATATAAGCAGTGCCGCCTGTCTTCGGCGGTAAATTTTCATTTTTTCTTCCCTTGTCATTTTAATTCTTCTTTCTTCTGTGTAATTTTTAAAGGTTATTTCAATAAATATAGCACATTACATAAAATTTGTCAATTGAATTTATATAGTTATTTTTTTTAAACCCTTGATATTTTTAAAGAAATAATGTATAATTATTTAAAGGTTCGTGGATTTTACTAAAATAATATACGAATTGCAAAATAATTTTAGAGGGAGAGTTAGCTTATGAGTATTAAGAAAAAACTATTCGGGCTGATCACAGCCGTTGCTCTTACAGTTTCAGCCGTTCCGGCGGTTATAAACACAAGCCAGCAGGTATCAGCAGCCGAAGATGTTACAAACACAATGGACTGGGGTACTGTTGAAATCGGCGGCGGCGGTTTCGTTTCAGGTATCGTTACCGGTCAGAAGGAAATGTACCTGAGAACAGACGTAGGCGGTGCATACAGATACGATTATGAAAAAGGTGAATGGGTTCAGCTTTTCGGTGATATCAATGAAGAGGACAGAGGCTTTTTAAGCGTCAGCGGTATGGCTATTGACCCGACAGATGACAATACAGTTTATTTCCTCTGCGGCTGTGCTTATTTTTCCGGTGCAAGAACCGCAATTTTCAAGACCACAGATGGCGGCAAGACTTTTGAACGCTATGACGTAACCGACCTTATCCAGGTACACGGAAACGGTGACGGACGTGAATGCAGCGAGCCAATCGCAGTTGACCCGGATAACCCCGACATAATCTATGCAGGCGGCGATGTTACTGCCGGCGATTCCGCACTTATCAAGTCCACAGACGGCGGCAAGACATGGAAAGCTGTAACAGGCTATGCAGACGCTGTTGAATATCCTTATACTATTAAATGGCCTTTCTGGACAGACCATACAGTCAAGGCAATAACAGTTGACGGTGAACAGACATATGCACAGCAGAACGGTGTTGCAACAATCAAAATCATTGACGGTAAGGTTTATGTAGGAACATCAGTAACAGGCGAAGCAAATGTTCACGTTGCTGACGTTGACAAGGACGAATTTACCGTGCTTTCCGAAGACCTTCCTACAGCTAATTACCCTGTAACAATAAGCGACGACGGAAACGGAAATCTTTTCGTGACATATATTGAAGGTCTTGCTTTCAATGGAAATTCAGGCGGTGCTTATAAATACAACATTGCAACAGGCAAGGTTACTGATATTTCACCTGTAATGCCGAATGGCGGAGCTAAACCGGCTATTGGTATGGTAGTTGCAGATAAGACAGATCCGAACAAACTTGTTGCAAGAACCTGTGGTCTGTGGTCAGACCAGTGGTTTGAAAAGGAATGGACTGATGGCAGTATTGCCTGGGGCGACCACTTCTTCCGTTCCACAGACGGCGGTGAAACATGGACTGACATTACGCCGGGTCAAGGTGAAACTATTTACGATGAAAACGGCTCTCACAAGACATTCCTGTCACTTCCGATTGATACAAACGGCTATGACTGGATTTACGGAAAAGCCTGCCACTGGGGCAGCGGTATTCTTTTAGACCCGAGAAATTCCGACAGGATTCTTATGACTTCCGGTAACGGCGTGTTTGCCTGCGATAACGTCTGGGACGAAATGGGCGTTCAGTTCTATTTCGACCCGAGCGGTGTAGAAGAAGTTGTTGCACTGGACATGGTTTCAGCTCCGGGCGGTCCTGTATATTCAGCTATAGGTGACTATGACGGATTCGTACATGTAGATCCTGATGAAATTCCGCTTCAGCATAAGCCTAACATGGGTTCAACCAGTACTATCGGCTGCTGTTCTGCTAATCCAAAGGTTCTGGTCAGAGGCGGTAAAGATACCCCAAAGGGATATTATACTACTGATGGAGGTGCTACCTGGACAGAAATGAAAGGTGCTGTTGGCGGCGGCGATCTTTTCAGATGCGATATTGCAAAACTGGATAATGATACTTACAGAGTTTTCAGTACAAATGCTTCTGGTATCAGGTATACTGATGATTGGGGTGAAACCTGGACAGAATGTACCGGCACAGTCGGAACAAACGCATTTGGTGTTCTGGTTGATAAGGCAGACAGCAATATAGTTTACGCATATACTGCAAAATACAATCAGTACTGGGCTTCCGATACAACCAAAAAGGAACCTACTCTCGACGACGCCCAGTATGACTTCATGGTAAGTACAGACGGCGGCAAGACGTTCACAAACAATATTGTATGCAAGTACGATATGTGCGACGTTGCTAACAGAATAGCATATCTTGAAGAGGGCAGGGTTGCACTTGCGGCTGGCTGGAACGGTCTGTATATCGGTACAAAGGACGGCAAGACTGAAAAGCTTGACAGCGTGTTCTACTGCAAGACTGTCGGCTATGGCGCTCCTGAAAAAGCTGGAGATGTAAATACACTTTACATTTACGGCAAGCCGGAGGAAACAGACCCTGAGGGTATTTACCGTTCAACTGACGCCGGTCAGACTTGGGTACTCATAAACAAGAATAACCTTTACGGCGGTACTGGAAACGGAAACTTCATCGTAGGCGACATGAATGAATTCGGCAAGATTTATATGTCAACTGTCGGCTGCGGTATCGTTTACGGAGAGATTTCAGACAGTCCGAAACCTCCTGTAACTTCAGTTACTTCAACAACTACACCGACTACAACTACAACTGTTACAACAACAGTTATCACAACACCGGAGCCTACAGAAGAGGGCAGCGGAGCAACTGTTCCGAGCGGTGTTACGGCTACAAGATACGGTGATGTAAACGTAGATATGAGAGTTAACGTATCCGATGTAGTCTGCCTTAATATGTACCTTTTAAATACAGAAAAAAATGAGATCACACCAGAAGGTATGGCTAATGCAGACTGTGCATACGATAATATAATTGACTCGTCTGACAGCGCAATTATCCTGAACTTTGTTACTATGGTAGTTGATGAAAGTCAGCTTGGTCCTCAGAAGTAATTTTATAAAAATCAAGCCGGTGCTAAATGCACCGGCTTTTTCATTTCTACTGCAATAGCACTTATCCCCAAAAAAGCTGAATCACAGCCGTTCGGGCAAAGAAAAAACCGGATTTCAAAAATGAAATCCGGAATATCCTGTGCGGTTACACACCTGGCGGAGAAGGAGGGATTTGAACCCTCGCGGCAGTTTCCCACCCTACGCCCTTAGCAGGGGCGCCTCGTCACCACTTGAGTACTTCTCCAACGGTAACAGGTTGTATATAAAAATGGCGGAGAGGGTGGGATTCGAACCCACGGTCCCTTGCGGGATCACTGGTTTTCAAGACCAGCTCCTTAAACCACTCGGACACCTCTCCAGCGCTTTAATCAGCTTAATTATTATACTACGTTTTTTGAGAATTGTCAACACCTTTTGCGAAAATTGTCAATTTGCACAATAATTTATTTTGATGTTAGTGATTTGGCACAATTAATAAGCTCACAGCGATTATTTTTGATATTATCCTTCATAACATTGTCAAGCAGTCTGTTAAGGACAGTTTTAATCTCCTTGCCGGAAAAGCCAATTTCCATGAGGTCATATCCATTTATTTCAAGGTCCCTTATGCAGACGCACTCATGATTTTCAATGATTTCACGGACTTCTTTCTCCTGTCCGTCTGATTTTTTCAGCCTTTCACGGCAGAACTCCTGCTTTGAAAGCGAGTCGGCACGCTGTACATCAAGCAGGTCAAAAACATTTTCCGCTCCGATCTCACCGATTATCCTGCGCAGCTCATAACGGTTGTTCAGCTCGTCGCTGTGATGGCTTATGAGAGTGACAACGTCCTCTGTCATACGGTTTGAAAACTTCATTCGTTTCATGATTTCTGCGGTTTTTCCGGCACTTTTCAGAGCGTGACCCTTGAAATGTCCCCTGCCGTTTTCGTCCTGTTTAAAACAGTCGGGTTTGGCTATATCGTGAAAAAACATTGCAATTCTGATTTTTTCCTTGTTCCTGCATGAGCTCACAGCGTGAATGGTATGCTCCCACACGTCATATTTATGATACGGGCTGTGCTGTTCAAACTCAAAGCATGGAATTATTTCCGGAATGAATACGGCTATAACATCACGATAACTGCGGAGTATGCTGTCGGGATGACTGCCGCAGAGGAGTCCGGTAAATTCATCCCTTATCCTTTCGGCTGAAATGTTTCTGAGAAGACAGCGGCACTCATGAACCGCCGCCGCTGTTTCCGGTTCAATATCAAAACCGAATCTTGCGGCAAATCTCAGCGCACGCATGATTCGCAGAGCGTCCTCGTTAAACCTTTCCTCAGCTTTTCCGACTGCTCTTATAATTCCGTTGTTGATATCATCCCTGCCACCGAAAAGGTCGGTTATATTGCCGTTTGCGTCCATAGCCATTGCGTTGACAGTAAAATCCCGGCGTTTCAGATCCTCTGCAAGTAAAGAGGAAAACTCAACCTTATCCGGATGACGATTATCGGTGTATTTACTGTCAATGCGGTATGTCGTGATTTCAAGCTGTTCGCCGTCAATGACAACGGTTACAGTACCATGCTTTTCCCCTGTCGGAATAACAGTATAGCCGCTGAAAACCGCCTTTATCTGCTCCGGCAGGGCGTTTGTCGTGATATCAAAATCATGGGGCGGAATATTCATTATACAGTCACGGACGCAGCCTCCGGCAAAATATGCCTCAAAGCCGTTTTTTTCAAGCTGTTTTACTGCTACTGCCGCATATTCCGGAATTTTCATTTTTGCCTCCTGCAAAATGTAAGAACAAGTTCTGAGGTTATTCCTGTGAATCTTCTTCGTCTGCCGTTGAAATAACGAGCCTTATTTTCTGTATCTTTTTGTCCTCGACTGAAATTACCGTAAGTCTGAACGCACCGCTTTCAGCAGTTTCGCCCTCTTGCGCAACGTGTCCCAACAGTTCCATTACCCAGCCGCCGACCGTGTTTCCGGAGCTTTCAATTTCATTTTCCGGCAGACCCAGATTTTCAAGCAGGTCGCCTATGCTCAGTTCGCCGGAAACCTCGTATTCATCCTCGCCGGTTTTGACAAATGTGTCTATTACCTCGTCATTCTCGTCATAAATCTCCCCGACAAGTTCTTCTATAATATCCTCCATGGTTATAATGCCCTTTGTACCGCCGTACTGGTCAAGGACAACTGCCATGTGCATTTTGTTTTTCTGCATTTCTTTCAGTGCTTCGCTGATAAGCTTTAAGTCGGAAAGATGTATTACGTCCTGTATAATTTCTGAAATATCCTCTTTGCCTTCGTTAACAAGTCTGAAAAAGCTTTTGTTTGTGATGATACCTATGATATTGTCAACGCTTTTTTCGTAAACAGGCAGTCTGGAGTACATTTCAGTAAGAAAGATATCCTTTATCTTGTTGAAATCCTCGTTGCGCTCAACCGCAACCACATTTACTCTCGGTATAAGTATTTCATCGACGGTTATTTCGTCAAATTCAAGTGCAGAGCGTACAAGGTCGCTTTCCTGTTCTTCAAGAACACCCTGTTCCTCAATTTCCTCAATCATGTATTTCAGTTCATCTTCAGTAACAGTCGGCTGTTCTTCCTTTGGCTTCATTGCGTTCTGAAGAATTCTGAAAAGAGCCACAACAGGCGTTAAAAGCTTTATAAGTATCCACAGCGGTTCAGCCATTACCAGCGAAACGCTTTCGGCATGGCTTTTAGCGTATGATTTTGGAGTTATTTCGCCGAAAATAAGTACCAGTACTGTCATTACCGCTGTTGCAGCGCCGACGCCCCCCGGACCGAGAAGCTCCGTAAACAAAACAGTACTTATAGATGTGGAAAGGATATTTACGATATTGTTTCCTATAAGAATAGTAGTAAGGGCGTTATCAAAAGAATTTGCGATTTTCAGCGCCTTTTCGGCACGCTTGTTGCCCTGTGCAGCATAATTTTTAAGGCGTATCTTGTTTACGCTGGAAAAAGCCATTTCAGCACCCGAAAAAACAGCTGACATTGCAAGCAGTGCAATGATTATTATTACCCTTGACATAGTACCTCCATAAATTTATAAAAATACTATTATATAATATCATAAATCTGTAAAAGATTCAAGGGGAATTTTGTAAAATATAAAATATAGTGCTTTGTCAAATGTGCAGAAATTTCACTTTTAGTATGATTTTTACAGCTTATTTGTATAGTATGTTGACAATACTTTTTCGGCATGATATAATGTAAAATAGGAAATAAGGCGGTACTGCCTTGAATAAAATTAAGGCAACACCGCACAATTAGCGGCTGTCGCCTTTGCCGCACATCTGCTTGCAGATTTCTCGTCATATCACACAAAAATCTCTTGACATACGCCAGTATGCCTGCGAGCTTTTTATGCAATCTGACAAAAAATCTGACTGCACATCTGCACGACAATAACTATGCTGTATTGCCTTAAAAAAACAGAGGAGGATCACGCAATCATGAAGAAAGAAAAAATTTTTGCCGGAATTGTCGGTGCTGTTATGTTATGTTCAGCCGTTCCGGTAATAAAAATGGCTGCTCCTGCTGACTATTCGTCAGTTTATGCGGCAGAATCCAGCGAGCCACAGACAACAGTTGTTTACTCTGCCGATTTTGAGGACGGTACAAACGATTTTACAGGCAGAGATGGTATCGGTACTTTTACTGTTGTCAGCACAGACGCTCACGGCGGTACAAACTGCCTTGAATGCAGTGACAGAACAAAGGGCTGGCACGGTCCGCAGCTGCTTCTGGACAATATGCTTGAACCCGGTGTTGAATACATCGCAGGTGCATGGGTAAAGGCTGCATGGTATAATGATATCAAGATGAGTATGGAGTACACCGATTCTGAGGGTACAAGACATTTCTCAAATCTTAAATCAGCAGTTTCACAGGGCGACTGGGTTGAAATTTCAGAAGTTAAATTCAGCGTACCTAAAAATGTGACCAACGCATACATTTACTTTGAATGTAATGACGGTGCTAATATTTATGTGGACGATTTCCAGATTACAACTGCTCCTGTCTATGAAATACAGCAGGATATCCCGTCACTCAAAGACGTTTATTCTCCTTATTTCAAGATAGGCGGCGCTGTAACAACATCAGAGCTTGCACCTAAGTCCGCACAGGACCTTATCAAAAAGCACTACAACAGCTTAACACCCGGAAACGAGCTGAAACCGGAGTCAATCCTTGACAAGGCTGCCTGCCAGGAACTTGCCGCACAGGGTGACGATACAAATCCGCAGGTTGATATTTCAAGTGCAAGAGAGATACTTGACTTCTGCCGTGACAATAATATCTCTGTAAGAGGACACGTTCTGGTATGGCACAGCCAGACTCCTGACTGGTTCTTCAAGGAAAACTACGATGACGACGCTGACTGGGTATCAGAAGAAGTAATGCTCAAGAGAATGGAAAACTATATAAAGAATGTTTTTGAAACACTTGAGGCTGAGTACCCGACAGTTGACTTCTACGCATGGGACGTTGTAAACGAGGCATGGCTTGATGACGGCAACCCGCGTCAGCCTGGTGAACAGGGTTCAAGCGGTTCAAACAATTCTGCATGGGTAAGGATTTTCGGCGACAACTCATTTATCGAACCGGCTTTTGAATACGCAAGAAAGTATGCACCGGAGGGCTGCAAGCTTTATTACAATGACTTTAACGAGTATATGCCTTCAAAGACAACTGCTATCGTTGACATGGCTAATGACTTAAAGGAAAAGGGACTTATCGACGGTATCGGTATGCAGTCACACCTTGACGTTGGTTTCCCGACTGCATCAACTTATGAAAAGGCTCTGAAAGCATTTTCTGAAACAGGACTGGACGTTCAGATTACAGAGCTTGACATCACAACAAGCGATACATCAGAGGCAGGCTTTGAAACACAGGCACAGCTTTACAGCGATGTAATGGACGCTTGCGTAAAGTATGCCGACAGCGTTTCAGCAGTAGTATTCTGGGGTACCACAGACGATAAGAGCTGGAGAGCAAGCAGATGTCCGCTTCTCTTTAATGAAGACTTCACAGCTAAGCCGGCTTACTATGCAATCATAGACGGACTTGACATTCCTGCAACAGAACCTACTACAGAAGCACCGACTGACGTTCCGACAGAGCATGATGAGATTGATTTCATTCCGGGTGATGTGAAGAAGGACGAGGTTCTCAATGTATTTGACGCTGTTGCGCTGAGAGAGATTATTATTTCTCATATTGGTGTAGACTATCTTCCTGCACCTTATGCGTCAGCTGGAGATACGACCGGTGACGGAGCTATTGAAGTAAACGACCTTGTTTTACTTCATGAATATCTCGTCGGCAAGGACGTTGAACTGACTTATTATAAAGGTGAATAATTTTTAAGGCGGCTTGAATGAGCCGCCTTTATTTTTGTTCGGGCGAGCAATGCTCGCCCCTACAGCAGTGTAAAATATGTATTTGTTTGTAGGGGCGACCATTGGTCGCCCGTTATTTGCATATTCCTGATAAACCAAATTTTATTCTGCTCTACGGAGCGTTTATTGATTTTTCCGTCCGGACAGTATATACTTAAACAGGGGTGAGAAACATGGATTGCAGCAAAACAGGAAAAATAATATTTGAACTGAGAAAAGAAAAAGGTATGACTCAGAAACAGCTTGCGGACGCTATAAATATAAGTGACAAAACCGTTTCCAAATGGGAGCGCGGACTTGGCTGTCCGGACGTTTCACTTCTGGGGGAACTGTCGGAAGTACTTGAAGTGAACGTGGAAAAGCTGCTTGGAGGCTGTCTTGAAAAAAATGAAACGGACGGAGGAAATATGAAAAAACTTAAATTTTATGTGTGTCCCGAATGCGGGAACATTATGACATCAACAGGAAAATCAGAAATATCCTGCTGCGGAAGAAAACTGAGTGAGCTTACAGCTGCAAAGACTGACGAAAACCACAGCGTAAGGATTGAGGGTATGGACGACGAAAGCTATGTTGTATTTGACCATGAAATGACAAAGCAGCATTTTATAAGCTTTGCTGCTTATTCAACCTGTGACAGACTTACTATGGTAAGGCTTTATCCGGAGCAGAATGCAGAAGTGCGTTTCCCGAGACTCAGAGGCGGAAGACTTTATTTTTACTGCAATGAGCATGGATTGTTTTATGTTTGATTTGCAGGGGCGACCATTGGTCGCCCGCTTTTTCATTTTAAGAAGAAATATTTTACCTTTCACCGCTCAGATTTAACCTGTCAGTCAGAATGTATTTACAGAGATACCGGAATATTGTATAATACAATCATCGGAGGTGAACAGCTTGAAGATAAAAATCGAAATTGACGAAACAGCACAGGAGGACGAAATCATTGTAAAATGCCGGGAGCTGAATGACAATGTAAGGCGTATCCAGCAGGCAGTAACAGAACTCTCAGACCGGAATGAGATAGAGTTTTTCAAGGACGGTACGGAATATTTTCTCCCTGTGGAGTCGGTACTGTTTTTTGAAACTGCCGGAAATCTTATTAACGCACATACGGCTGATGATGTCTTTCAGGTGAAATTCAAGCTTTATGAGCTTGAAAATATTCTGCCGGGTTATTTTGTCAGAGTTTCAAAATCAACAATACTTAATATACGTCACATTTATTCGATTGAAAAGAATATCACTTCTTCAAGTCTGGTCAGATTCAGCAAAACTCATAAGCAGGTTTATGTTTCAAGAAATTATTACAGATTTCTGAAACAGCGTTTAAGTGAAAGGAGAATTTAATTATGAAAACTTCTAAAATAGCATGGGGACTTTTCTTTGTCGCAGCGGCGGCTTTGATAATCTTAAATCAGACGGGTATCATCGGAGAGGTAAGCATTGTGGGAATAATCATATCGCTTTTGCTTTTACCGGTTATCGTTTCGGGAATAAAAAGCAGGAACTTTTTCTGCATACTTGTCCCGGCGGCGTTTATTGCAGTACTTTTTGACGAGCCACTCGGCATCGAAAAATTTACTCCATGGCCGCTGCTTGCCTGCGCAGTATTTCTGAGTATCGGACTTCACATTCTGTTTCCGGCAAAAAACAAGTGGAAAACAGAAAAGTTTGATAACAGTCAGAACTGGCAGACAGAATCCTCAGACGGAGAACACGTCTGCTTTCAGAACCGTTTTGCAGGAAGTGTAAAGTATGTCACATCAAAAATGTTCAAGGATATCAATATCAGAAGCTCTTTCGGCGGAATGAAAGTATATTTTGACAATGCGGAAATGTATGCAAACGAGGCAACTGCTGTTATAGTTTCAGATTTTTCGGGAATCGAACTTTATGTCCCGAAAGAATGGACTGTTGTCAGCAAATTAAACTTTTCCTTCGGCGGAATTGACGAAAAGGGAGAGAAAAACAGCGTCAAAAACGGCAAGACCCTTTTCCTTGAAGGAAATGTGAAGTTTGCAGGCATAACTGTGATTTATGTGTGAAATCAGCGCCGGCTTAACTTTCTTAAATAAATTTCCCGAAAAAATTAAAAAAATATATAGCCAAACCGAAAAAAATGTGATATAATATAAAGAGCAACAGTTATGCAGAAATTTAAGGAGTGCATGAAGATGAAAAAATGCAGTAAAATTGTGCTGGCAGTTTTGGCGTTTTCTGCGGTTGCAGTCGGTGCGGCGGCAGCGATTGCAGCATACAAAACTAAATTTCATAAAAAATATATTACTGTCTGCGAATGAACAGACATAAAAGGGAGTCTTATTTAATGAATATCAGAATGGAACTTACCTCCACGCCTAAGGAGAAACCGACTGACGAAACAAAGCTGGGGTTCGGTCATATCTTTACGGACCATATGTTTATCATGAACTATGACACAGGCGAGGGCTGGCATGACGCAAGAATCGTTCCTTATCAGAATCTGTCACTTTCACCGGCGGCTATGTGCCTCCACTACGGACAGGAAGTCTTTGAGGGACTTAAAGCTTATCGTACTGCCGAGGGAAAAATCCAGCTTTTCCGTCCGGACGAAAATTTCAAAAGACTTAACACATCTAACAAGAGAATGGTCATTCCTGAAATTCCTGAAGAGGACGCGCTGCAGGCGCTTACAACTCTCCTGAATGTTGAAAAGGACTGGGTACCTCACACAGAGGGTGCATCTTTGTACATAAGACCGTTTGTTATTGCAACTGACCCTTATGTCGGAGTTCGTCCGGCAGACCACTATCTGTTTATGATTATCCTTTCACCGTCCGGTGCTTACTACTCAACAGGCTTAAATCCGGTTAAAATTTATGTTGAAGACAAGTATGTAAGAGCTGTCAGAGGCGGTACAGGTTTTGTAAAGACAGCCGCTAACTACGCTATTTCTCTTGCCGGTCAGGACGAGGCTCACAAGCAGGACTATGAACAGGTTCTCTGGCTCGACGGTGTTGAGCAGAAATATGTTGAAGAAGTCGGCTCTATGAATATTTTCTTTGTAATCGACGGAGAGGTTATTACTCCGGAACTGACAGGCTCTGTTCTGCCGGGTATTACAAGAAAATCCGCTATTGAGATATGCCGCAAAAAAGGCTACAAGGTAACTGAAAGAAGAATTTCTATCCAGGAAATCGCTGACGCCTATGACGCAGGAAAGCTGGACGAGGTATTCGGTACAGGTACAGCTGCGGTTATTTCACCGGTCGGTCATCTGAAATGGAACGACAAGATCATGGAAATAAACGACAACAAGATCGGTAAGATTTCACAGATGCTTTATGATACAATGACAGGTATTCAGTGGGGCAAGATTCCTGATGAATACGGCTGGGTTGTTGAACTTAAATAAGCAAAAATATAGTAAACTGCAAATTCATTTTGACGTTTACTATAAAATCCGGGGTGCTTGTAAAAACAGGCTGAGATCATACCCGTTAAACCTGAACGGATAATGCCGGCGGAGGGAGTATAATACAGCATTTCGGCGTACTCCTTTTTTATGGAGTACGCTTTTTTTCAGAGGTTAAAAAGAGTGAGAGTTTCAAAAAAGCAATTAAAACTTTATGCGGTTGCAGGCAGCGACACCCTTAAAGAAGGGGTTAAGCTTGCCGACGCAGTCGAACAGGCAATCATGGGCGGCGCAACCATTGTTCAGCTGAGGGAAAAGCACCGCAGCGAAGAAGAAATAATCGACATGGCAAAGGAGCTGAAGCCTGTCTGCCATAAATATAATGTTCCACTTATAATCAATGATTCGGTACGCGTCGCCTATAAGGCAGGCGCTGACGGAGTTCACCTCGGACTGACTGACGGTGACATTATCTACGCAAGGCGTATTCTCGGCGAAAATGCAATTATCGGCGCAACTGCCCATAATCTTCACGAAGCACAGGCGGCATGGGCGGCTGGTGCGGACTATCTCGGCTGCGGAGCGGTTTTTGGCTCGCCTACCAAGAAAAATACTGTACCGCTTTCAATTGATGAGCTTAACAGGATATGTACTCAGATATCCCTGCCGGTAGTGGCGATAGGCGGTATCAATGCAGAAAACGCCATGCAGCTCAAAGAAAGCGGCATTGACGGAATTGCTGTTGTTTCCGCATTGTTTTCGCATGACGATATTCAGCTTGCGGCGGCAGTACTGAGAGATATTGTGGATAAAATGGAAAGTTAAGGAGCGGCAGATGAAAACAGTTCTTACTATCGCAGGCAGCGACAGTATCGGCGGCGCAGGAATACAGGCGGATATCAAGACAATATCTGCAAACGGCTGTTACGCCATGAGCGTTATAACGTCTGTTACTGCTCAGAATACGCTTGGAGTCAGCGGCATTCACGATATTCCGCCGGAATTTGTGGAAAAACAGCTTGAGGCAGTCTTTTCCGACATTCGACCGGACTCCGTTAAAATTGGTATGCTTTCGGACACGGAAATTATAAATACTGTGGCTGATTTCCTTAAACGTGAACAGGCTGAAAATGTTGTGGCTGATACAGTCATGGTGTCCACAAGCGGTCACAGGCTTATTACGGAAGACGCTGTAAAGACACTTGTGGAGAAAATCTTCCCTGTTGCCGACATTGTAACGCCCAACATTCCGGAGGCTGAAACCCTGACAGGAATGAAAATCGAATCCGAATCAGACATGAAAGCCGCTGCGGAGAAAATAATGAGCCTTGGCTGCAAAAGCGTACTTGTAAAGGGCGGTCACCTTAAAAATACCGCCGCAGACGTTTTCTATGACGGCAGAGAATTCAGCGTTTTTCGCAATGTTATAATTGACAACCCAAATACGCACGGCACAGGCTGTACTCTCTCCTCAGCAATTGCGGCAAATCTTGCTCTGGGTCACAGCATGGCGGAGAGTGTGGAAAACGCTAAAAATTACGTAACAGGAGCGATTGCAGACGGTCTTGACCTTGGAAAAGGCAGGGGTCCGCTTAATCATTTTTATAAAAATAAATTCTGAATTCAGAAAGGAAGTATAAATGAATTACAAAACTCAGATGGAGGCAGCGAAAAAAGGTATTATCACACCAGAAATGGAAGTCGTTGCCAAAAAGGAAAATATTGATACAGAGATTCTCAGAGAAAAGGTTGCGTCCGGCTGTGTGTGTATACCGGCCAATATAAACCACAAGGCTTTAAGCGCAGAGGGAATCGGTTCGGGACTGAGAACAAAAATCAACGTAAACCTCGGCATTTCCGGCGACTGCAAAAACTATGACATGGAAATGCAGAAAGTTAAAATGGCGATAGACTTCGGCTGTGAGGCGATAATGGACCTGAGCAACTACGGCAAGACAAATACTTTCCGTCAGGAGCTTGTTGCTATGTCACCGGCAATGATCGGTACTGTTCCGATGTACGACGCTATCGGCTATCTTGAAAAAGATCTGCTTGAAATCACAGCAAAGGATTTCCTTAAAGTCGTTGAGGCACACGCAAAAGAGGGTGTTGACTTCCAGACTATCCACGCCGGAATCAACAGAAGAGCCGTTGAGGCGTTCAAGCGTCAGGGCAGACTGACAAACATTGTTTCAAGAGGCGGTTCGCTGCTTTTTGCATGGATGGAAATGACAGGAAATGAAAATCCGTTCTATGAGTACTACGACGAAGTGCTGGACATTTTAAGAGAATATGATGTAACAATCAGTCTTGGCGACGCTTTAAGACCGGGTTCAATCAATGACAGCACAGACGCAGGACAGATATCCGAGCTTATCGAGCTGGGTGCACTGACTGAAAGAGCATGGGCAAAGGACGTACAGGTAATGGTTGAGGGTCCGGGACACATGGCAATGAACGAAATTGCCGCTAACATGACTCTCCAGAAAAGACTTTGCCACAATGCGCCGTTCTACGTTTTAGGGCCGCTTGTTACTGATATTGCTCCGGGATATGACCACATAACTTCTGCTATCGGCGGTGCGATTGCGGCGGCAAACGGTGCGGACTTCCTCTGCTATGTTACTCCGGCGGAACATCTCAGACTGCCAGACGCAGACGATGTCCGTGAGGGAATCGTGGCATCAAAGATTGCGGCTCATGCGGCTGATATTGCAAAGGGTATCCCCGGTGCAAGAGATATCGACAACAAGATGAGCGACGCCAGAAGACGAGTTGACTGGGACGAGATGTTCAGGTATGCCATTGATCCGGAAAAGGCTAAGAGATACTTTGAAAGCGTTCCTCCGAAGGACAGACACACATGTTCAATGTGCGGAAAAATGTGCGCTATGAGAACTACAAACAAGATTCTTGCCGGAGAAAAGGTTGAATTTTGTACTGAAAAATAAATCTCTGAGCTTGATTATTAAATAATAAAACGGCTGTAACCGAAGCTGTTCAGTAAACTCTGAAACGCCTTGATTAAGCCGTTTTTTATTATTCTGAAAAGTTTGCAGTATCAAAAATTTTGCTGATTTCCGTTTCTCTGAAATCACCATAAAGATGTGTTATATCTTCAATTGCACTTTCGGTAATATCGTTTCACTTGTTGACAGGAGTCTTTCTGCGTTTTTTAAAAAGTCCGTTTGTGAAGTTTTACAGATTCTGCAATTTTTATAATTTCTTCTTTGCTTAAATTTCCACTAATCAAAAATGTATATTTTTGATTATTCCAGAATATACTGCAAGTCTTTTCATTATATGAAAGTACCGCATTATACCCATTTACAGTTATATTCTCATTAGTATGCCTTTCGTTATCAATTAAACACGATGAATCTAATGGGTTTTGAGAATAGTCAAAGTTTTTGCCATCTATAGTTTCCCAATACATCCATACTCCGCAACCAGTATAATCTTCATCTTTAAGTGTAAAACCATCCGGTATATATTCAGGAATGTAATACCCGGATATTTCAGGCACTTCAAAATCGGCTTCACTTCCGCTGAATGTCTTTACATCAATATGGTCTTCGTACTCTTCCACAAACAGACTTACTATCCATTCTCTCAGCGGTTCACAGGCCGCAACTGTTATTCCGCCCAGTGCAATCATTGCCGCCGCAATAAGAATTATCATTCTGATTTTCTTTTTACTGCCGGCTTTTTTTGGGTCGTTCCAGTTTTTCTGTTCTTTTATAATACGTTTTATATTC
>DBQM01000023.1 GCA_002305725.1 Ruminococcus sp. UBA1394
AAAAGTGGGTTTGTCAACAGCTCCATTTCGTTACTCCCTCTCTGAATAAGCGCAGATTTGCGCCGGTCTTTCTGAATTGGTCGGCTAAAAATTTAGCCGGTCGACTGCTAAGAATTTAGCCGCCGATTTATGACAGTCCAATTTTGGATTGTCCGACTCCTGAAAATTTAGGACTCCCCAAAATTGGAGGGACGTCCTCAAATCTGAGGAGATGTGTCCAAGTTCGGCTTAATCTCTCCTGTTAAATTTAGTGCGCCATTAGTGCGCCATTAGTGCGCCATTGGGTTAAAAGTGCGCCATAAACCATTGAAAGCAGTAAAAAGCAAAACAGCGATAAACCGCATAGATACGGCGTTTATGAAAACTTGCTGAAATGCGTAAAAAGTGCGTTTGCTCTTTGGTAAGGAAGAGGTCGTCGGTTCGAATCCGATAAACAGCTCCAGTCCGTGACCGGACAGGACAGTCGGTGACCCGACAGGACATTTCGTTGATAGCTTTGCGGTATATGTTACCTTTTGTCACGACCGGTTACTTAACGTATTATTCCTGTGTGTAACAGGACATTTCGGATATCACTTTTGTGGTATCCGTTTTTTTATTCTCAAACATTTCGTAACCGAACATGATAAATCTGTTTTCATTTTGCAGTCTGCAATTTTTTTAAGTTGTTAAAAAATAAAAATGCGGAAGAAATTCAAAAGAAAATCCTCCGCACTTTATAACAGAAACTAAAATCAAGCTCTTTCAACCTTGCCTGAACGCAGGCATCTTGAACAAGCGTAGATATGACAAGGGGTACCCTTAACAATAGCTTTAACACGCTTTACATTCGGCTTCCATGTTCTGTTTGTTCTTCTGTGTGAGTGAGAAACCTTGATTCCAAAAGTAACTCCCTTTCCGCAGATATCACATTTTGCCATTGACTGCACCTCCCTTAAATGTACTTGCAAAAAGTCAACGTATATATTTTATCAGATTTTGCAGAAAAAATCAAGTCTTTTTTTAAAAAAAGATTATTTTTTTTTAACATCACTAATACTTGAAAAAAGTTTCAGAATATTGTATAATATAATTTAATTATAAATATGCAAAGAAAGGCTGAAAATTATGGATATTGAAACACTTGACAAAGTTCTTGAAATCTTCACAAAGATACTTGTCATTTTTCTGATTCTTCCGGTACACGAATATGCTCATGCATGGGCTGCGCACAAAATGGGTGATGATACCGCTGCTTACTCCGGAAGGCTTACGCTCAATCCTCTCGCACATATTGATATAGTAGGTGCTCTGTGTCTGCTGCTTACCCCATTCGGCTGGGCAAAGCCTGTGCCGATAAATCCTCTTAAATTCAGAAAGCAGCGTCTGGGTATTGCCCTCACAGCAGCTGCAGGTCCTATCTCAAACCTTGTTGTTTCCTTTATCGCAACAGTTATTTACAGAATTGTCACATCCTTGCCGGCTTTTCAGAGTGCATTATACATTATAAATGGTGAAATTACTCCGGCATTTATAATCCTGTATATAATCCAGTGCTTTATTACAATCAACATCGGACTTGCAATTTTCAATCTCATTCCTATTCCTCCTCTTGACGGTTCAAAAATTCTGAGTTATTTTACAAGTGCAAAATTTGACAGATGGGTATATGAACACCAGATGATCGTAAATTTAGTATTCCTCGGAGTAATTCTGACTGGTGTGCTCAATAAACCTCTCACATTCATAGCAAGTCACATAGTAGATTTCTTCTTCCTTATAACAGGATTTATTCCTAAGCTGATGGGAGCGTAACAAATTTTGGAAACAATATCTTTTAAGCTTGATGTTTTTGAAGGACCGCTTGACCTTCTTCTCCACCTTATTTCAAAACACAAGCTGAATATAAATGACATTGAAATTTCAAAGCTGCTGGAACAGTATCTGCTCTACATCGAGCAGGCAAAGGAACAGGACCTTGAGCTTGCCGGAGAATTTCTCGAAATGGCGGCAAGGCTGATTTATATCAAAACTGTGTCACTTCTTCCCAAACCGCAGGAAGCTGAGGATATCAAAAAGGAACTGCAGGGCGCACTTATCGAGTATTCTCTCTGCAAAAAAGCCGCTGAAAAGCTTAAAGGACAGTTCTGCGGTCATGACATTTTCGTGAGAGAACCCCTTAAAATAAAGCTTGACAGCGAATATAAGCTTAAACATCCGCCGGAAAAGCTGGTGGAGGCGTTCTTCCGTATGAATGTCAAAAAAGCCGATCTGATGAAAAAGGCAGATGAACAGAAAATCAATGCTGTTGTTCAGCAAAAAGTTGTTTCGGTTATCTCAAAGGTTGTTTTCGTACTGAAAAATCTTTACAGGCATGGCAAATCACGCATTGACAGTCTTTTTGACGGAATGACAGGACGCTCGGAGAGAGTTGCTACTTTCCTCGCAATTCTGGAGCTTACGAAATCCGGAAGAATTATGATAAGCGATGACAATACTGAAATTTTCTTTAAAAGGGTGAATAAAAATGCAGCTGAATGAAAAAATCGGAGCAATTGAGGCAATACTCTTTTCGTCGGGTGAACCTGTCGAGGAGTTCCGGCTTGCTGAATCGGCAGAAGTGAACAAAACTGATCTTCCCGCCCTTATAAAAACGCTGAACCAGCGTTACTCAGACAACGACAGCGGCATTGAAATTTTAAAGCTTGGTGCAAAATACCAGATGTGTACCCGAAAAAAATACGCTGTGTATGTCAGAACTGCAATGGAGAGTAAAAAGCAGACTCCCCTTTCCCAGGCGGCTATGGAGGCTCTGACTGTTGTCGCATACAACCAGCCGGTAACCAAAGGCTTTGTTGAAAACGTAAGAGGAATTGACAGTTCCTCGGTTATAAATACACTCGTTGACAAGGGGCTTCTTGAAGAGGACAGCAGGCTTGACGTCCCCGGACACCCTGTAGCGTACAGGACGACTGATACCTTTCTCAGAAGCTTCGGTCTTTCATCTCTTGATGAACTGCCGCCTCTTGAACGAGAGGATGAGGACAGACAGAGGTCGCTGCTTGAAGATAATAACGAAGAATAATATCCGGCATTGTTTATGAAAGGAGACAAAATGATTATTCTGTATATACTTGGTGGAATAATATTACTGCTTGTCATTTTGCTCCACTCTCCTTTCAGAATTTTTGTTTCATGCCATGAAAACATGTTTTCAGTTTATATAAAGTATCTTTTTTTCAAAAGAAATCTTCTGCCGAAACCCGAAAAAAAATCCAAAGCAAAATCTGCTGAGGAAACCGGTCAGCCGGCAGGAAAGGAAAATACACAATCTGAGGATAATTCAGACAATACCAAGGAAAGCCAGACTGATACACAAACTGAAAAAAAGAATAAAAAGAGCAAAAAGAGTATAATTCCGGAAGAAAAATCAGAGCGCATTGCTTTTATCATAAACGTTCTGAAGTCCTCCGGAAAAGCGCTCAGACATTTTACCAGACGCGTAGTTATAAAGAATGTCAGAGCGGATATTGATATTTCTGACCCTGACGCCTGCGATTGTGCAGTAAATTTCGGCAAAGCAAATATTGCCGTATATAATATTTTAAGTTTTGCATCATGCTTTTTTAAAGTTAAGAAAGAATATATCAATATAAACTGCGTCTATAATAAACCAGAAAGCATATATAATTTCAGTTTTACTGTTAAATTCACACCGTCAGCCGCAATATTATCAGTAATTGCTTTTATTTTCACATTTCTGGCAAATAATATAAAAGCAAAAAGACAGGCTGAAAAGGTTCAGACGCAGCAATAACACAAGCATACGCAGCAGTACATCTGCTTAAACAGATACGGACAGGCTATGTCCGAAAAAATGTGCCTTAATGGCGGAATGGAGATTATTATGAGTGAACAGCATCATATCGGCGGAATAATGGGAATTACCATGGACAAGCTCAAGGAAATGGTTGATGTCAACACCATTATCGGCGAACCCATTAAAATTGACGAAAAAACTACCGTTATCCCGATTTCAAAGGTTTCATTCGGATTTGCCTCCGGCGGTTCAGACCTGCCTTCAAAAAATCCGAAGGAGCTTTTTGGAGGCGGTTCCGGCGCAGGCGTTTCTATACAGCCTATCGCATTCCTTGTGGTTTCAGACGGTGAGGCAAAGCTGCTGCAGATGTCTGTCAATGCGTCAACACCTAACGCACTTGTAAACCTTATTCCGGACGTTGTGGACAAGATCTCCGGTATGGTAAGCAAGGACAAAAAGGATAAAAAAGACAAGGACGCTGAATAAGTCCTATTTTCACTGATTGTTTCATACTATATAACAGGACAAATCTGTTTGAATGGAGCGATATCAGTGAAAAAAATTATTTCAGTTATTTATGCTGCCGTAATAATTGCATCGGCTGTCCCCTTTAACGTCAATGCTGAACAGACTTTACCGGAGGTTTCTGCAAAGGGCTGTGTTCTTATCGAGGAAAAAACCGGACGGATAGTTTTTGAAAAAAACTCCTCCGAAAAACTTCCTATGGCAAGTACTACAAAAATCATGACAACTCTGCTATGCCTTGAAAGCGGCGGTCTTGATGATGAATTTGTGGTTGACAGCCAGGCAATAAAGGTCGAGGGTTCTTCTATGGGACTTACTGAGGGTGACGTTGTTACAAAACGTGCCCTCTGTTACGGTATGCTGCTGCCCTCCGGAAACGACGCCGCAAACGTTACCGCTGTAAAACTTGGCGGAACTATTGAAAATTTCGCAGAAATGATGAATGAACGTGCAGCAGAGATAGGCATGAACAGAACCTGCTTTGTGACACCGTCCGGTCTTGAGGGCGAGGGACATGGTTCAAGCGCCTATGACATGGCGCTCCTTGCAAGAGAGGCGCTGAGAAATCCGGATTTTGCGGAGATATGCTCGCAGAAAAAAGCAAATGTGTGTTTCGGCAATCCGCCCTACGAGCGCTGGCTTGTGAATACAAACAAGCTGCTTGATATGTATGAGGGCGTAAAGGGCGTAAAAACAGGTTTTACTGACGAGGCAGGACGCTGTCTTGTTTCAGCCTGTGAGCGTGACGGAATTTCAATGATATGTGTTACTCTCAATGACAAGGACGACTGGAATGACCACATAAAGCTGTATGACTACGGCTTTTCACGCCTTGAAAAGTCTGAGCTTACATCAGACGAAATAATTCAGGCTGAAGTCGCAGGCGGAACTGAGGAAAAGATACCTGTTAAAGTCGAGGGCAGCATAACCATCGGTACTGACGGCATGGCGGAAAACCGTATCACAACAGAGCTTTTCCTCTCCCCTTTTGTGTACGCTCCGGTCAATGTCGGCGACACCCTTGGTGAACTGAAATATTACTATGACGGAAGATATATTGACAGTCTGCCTGTAAAGGCGATGAAAACTGTCGGGTACTTTGAAGAGAATGAAAAGAAGAGTGAAAAAACAATACTGGAGAAAATAAAGGATTTTCTTTTTAATCAGGAGTAAAATATGGAAAAAATAAGGATTCAGAAAATTATTGCTGACAGCGGCTACTGCTCACGCCGAAAAGCCGAGGAACTTATGACAAAGGGCAGAGTTAAGCTGAACGGTCACCCTGTAAAACCGGGCGACAAGGCAACAGTAAGAGATATCATTACAGTTGACGGTGAAAGGATATACATACCGAAAACGAAAAAATATCTCTACATTATGATGAACAAGCCGAGAGGCTATGTTACGACAATGAACGATGAGCTTGGCAGAAAATGTGTTACAGAACTGCTTGACGGAATTGACGAGAGAGTATATCCGGTCGGCAGGCTTGACCGCAATTCCGAGGGACTTCTTCTCTTTACAAACGACGGAAATTTTGCCAACAGTATTATGCACCCTGCAAAGCAGATTGCCAAAACATATCGTGTCACAGTAAGACCGGATATAAACGACGAACAGCTTGTGGCTCTCTCCGACGGTATTGAGCTTGACGGAAGAAAAACACTCCCCGCAACCGTAGTTGTAAAAGACAAGGAACCGGGCAGAGTTGTTCTGCTGATAACAATCAAAGAAGGCAGAAACAGGCAGATACGCCGTATGTGTGAGGCGGTAGGTCTTGAAGTTGCAAGGCTCAGACGAATAAGTATCGGTCCGCTCAGGCTTGGTATGCTCAAACCGGGCAGTTACAGAGAACTGACAGCTGACGAACTGCGTTCAATAAGAAATGCTATAGGCAAGGAGGGGTAACAAAGTATATGCTGGAAATACATGAGAAAAAAAGCTTTGAGGGTTACGAAAATATAGTTTCGAAGATAAATGCTGAAAAAATTAAGGTTATCGAATCTTTTTCGTCTGATGTTGTGGACGGCTACGGGGTTTATTCAGTTTCCGGAGATAAAATAACCGTATATGACTATGACGGAAGCGACCTGAACATTATTGACGGAATAATCCGCACCATTCTTTTCAAAGGACAGTTCAAGGGAATAAATGTATGTGAATTTGCTCTTCTTGATGAGTCAAAGTATGATAAACTGAAAGCTTTGAAATTTATCAATGATTCCGATAAAATTATTCATGATATTGCAGATTTTATGAATAATTGTAAAAAATGTAAAGAATTACAATAAACACTTGCTTTAATCAAGAAAATATTGTATAATATTAAGGTATATTGGTCAGGCTGCGGCGCAAAGAAAAGCCTTGTTGTGCACAATCAACAAAGTATTTTTCAGTATGTTGACGTATCCTGTCTAAACGACAAATGGGCTCAATCCCATAAGGAAGGAAAGATAATATGCAGATTGAGAATGATACAAATATTCAGGCAAAAGAAAGACTTTCTCTTTTGTTTGATGACGGTGTGTACAGTGAAATCAATTCCAGAGCAAAGGAAAAGAACGCTCCGACAGGCGTTGTAACTGCCTATGGTTATGTGAACGGCAATGCTGTATATGCATTTTCTCAGGACAAGTCAGTAAACAGCGGTGCTGTTGGTCTTGCACAGGCTGAAAAAATCACCAAGCTTTACGAACTTGCCGCAAAAACAGGTACACCTGTTGTAGGAATCCACGATTCAAACGGAGCATACGTTGACGGTTCCGCTGAATCTTTAGCGGCTTACGGCAAGATGCTTAACGCAGCGTCCGTTATTTCAGGCGTTGTTCCGCAGATTTCAGTTATCGCAGGAACCTGTGCAGGAAGTGCTGCAATGATTGCTTGTTCTGCGGATTTCGTTATTATGACTAAGGAAAGCGAGCTTTTCATGGCTCCTAACACTGCTGCCGGTTCAGCTGAATCAGCTTCAGAGTCAGGTATAGCTTCTGCTGTATGCGATGACGACAAGGCTGCCATCGAAAAGGCAAGAGAGCTTATAAACCTTCTGCCGGTAAACAACCTCTCCCCTGTTCCTATGTTTGAATTTGCTGAGAGCGGTGCTGCTGCCGGAAATACACTCGATTCTATAGTAGCCGCTATTGCTGACGCAGACAGCGTTGTTGAGCTTTCTGCCGGATTCGGTACAGCCGCATACACAGCCCTTGCAACTATCGGCGGCGCAACAGCGGGTATAGCTGCAACAAACAAGTCAGCTGAAAAAATGACCGCTGATGACTGCATGAAGCTTGCAAGATTTATCCGTACCTGTGACGCTTTCTCTATTCCTGTTGTTACAGTAGTTGACACAGAGGGACTTGCTGACCTTGGCGCAGCAGACGGTATCAAGGCTGTCACAACCCTTGCAAACAGCTACGCAGAGGCTACAACAGCAAAGATTGCAGTTGTTACAGGCAAGGCTATCGGTCCTGTATTTATCGCACTTGCAGGAAACAGCTCCAACTCAGACTTTACATACGCATGGGAAAACGCTGTAATCGCTCCTTTTGCACCTGTCACAGCCGTTGAATTTATGTGGCATGACAAGCTTGAAGGCGCTGATGACCTTACAGCAAAGAGAAACGAGCTTGCTGCTGAATATGAAAAGACAACAGCTTCAGCACTTGCTGCTGCTGAAAACGGTTTCATTGATGAAATTATAAATTCTGCTGATACAAGAGCAGTTCTGACTTCCGCACTTGACATTCTTTCAGGCAAGCGCAGCCAGAAGCTTCCTAAGAAGCACAACAATATTCTTTTTTAATTAAATAAAGGTGGTTATAATTATGAAGAGATTTAATATTACTGTAAACGGCAAGGCTTATGACGTAGCTGTTGAAGAACTTGATGCAACAGCAGCTTCTGCTCCTGTTGCTGCAGCACCGGCTGCTGCTCCGGCACCGGCACCTGCCGCTCCTGCCGCTGCTCCTGCTGCCGGCGCAGGCGAAAAGGTTACTGCTCCTATGCCGGGAACAATTCTCGATGTTAAGGTTGCTGTAGGTGATTCTGTTACAAAGGGACAGGTTATCATGATCCTTGAGGCTATGAAAATGGAAAATGATATTGTTGCTTCATGCGACGGAAAAATTACAAGCGTGCTCACTTCAAAGGGTTCATCTGTAAACTCAGGCGACGCTCTTGCAACAATCGGCTAATTTGTAGTAAACGAAGAATATTTTTTTAGTTTACTATATAAATTTTGAGAAAGGAAATTCCGTATTGAACAATGCGGAATCTGGGATAGAAAAATGGCAAAGGTAAAAATCACTGAAACCGTATTGCGTGACGCTCATCAGTCGCTTATCGCAACACGAATGACTATGGACGATATGCTGCCTGTTCTTCCGCTTATGGACAAGGTGGGATATCACTCTGTAGAGTGCTGGGGCGGTGCTACATTTGACTCATGCCTCAGATTCTTAAACGAAGACCCATGGGAAAGACTCAGAACTCTCAGAAGAGAGATGCCTAACACAAAGCTTCAGATGCTTTTCCGTGGTCAGAATATGCTTGGCTACCGCCACTATGCTGATGATGTTGTAGAATATTTCGTTCAGAAGTCAGTTGCAAACGGTATTGACATTATCAGAATTTTTGACGCTCTCAATGATATAAGAAATCTTCAGACTGCTATCAATGCGGCTAAGAAAGAGGGCGCACATACACAGGTTGCTATCTCCTATACATTAGGCGATGTTTTCACAACCGATTACTATGTAAACTATGCAAAGCAGATTGAAAGCGCTGGTGCTGACTCTATCTGTATCAAGGATATGGCTGCTCTCCTTACTCCTTATGAAACTGAAAAGCTTGTTAAGGCTCTCAAGGCAGCAGTTAAGATTCCGATTCAGCTGCATACTCACTACACATCAGGACTTGCTTCAATGTGTCTGTTAAAGGGTATCGAATCCGGCGTTGACGTAATTGATACTGCTATGTCACCTCTTGCACTGGGTACATCACACGCTCCGACAGAGTCAATGGTTGCCGCACTCCAGGGTACAGAGTATGATACAGGTCTTGACCTTGTTCTGCTTACAAAGATTCGTGATCACTTCATGACTCTCAGAAAGAAGTACATAGACAGCGGTCTGCTTGACCCTAAGATGCTTGCAGTTGACGCAAATGCTCTTATTTATCAGGTTCCTGGCGGAATGCTTTCAAACCTTCTTTCACAGCTTAAACAGGCCGGCAAGGAAGACCAGCTTGAAGAAGTTCTCAAGGAAGTTCCAAGAGTAAGAAAGGACGCTGGTTATCCGCCTCTCGTTACTCCGTCATCACAGATTGTTGGTACCCAGGCTGTATTCAACGTTATCATGGGCGAACGCTACAAGATGGTAACCAAGGAATTCAAGGGTATTGTCAAGGGCGAATACGGTAAAACTCCAGTTCCGATAGACCCTGAATTCAGAAAGAAGATTATCGGCGACGAGGCTCCTATCGACTGCCGTCCTGCTGACCTTCTTGAACCGGAGCTTGACAAGCTGAGAAAAGAATGTGCTGAATGGACTGAACAGGAAGAAGATGTTTTAAGCTATGCTCAGTTCGGTCAGGTTGCCGTTAAGTTCTTTGAAAACAGAAGAAACAAGAAATACGGCGTTGACGGAGAACATTCTGACAAGGAACAAATGGTTCATCCGGTTTAATTTATAAAAACAAAATAAAACAAAAGGCGGACTGAATGTTCGCCTTTTCAGATACGCTGCTATATAGATTTCGGCAGGAAAATCCTGCCGAAATCTATTTGCCATATTTTGAAGCTGTCACTTTGGGTGACGAGCAAAATGGTACATATAATCAATTATTGAATCCAATTGAGCAAGGATTAACTTGATTCAATAAACAAGGAAGTGAAAAAATGCCGATTAAAATTCCTCATGAACTGCCTGCTTTTAACATACTGAACAATGAAAATATTTTTGTTATGTCCAAAGACCGTGCTGAACATCAGGATATACGTCCGCTGAAAATTATCATTCTCAATATAATGCCTAAAAAGATTGAAACTGAAACACAGCTGCTCAGACTTCTCAGCAATACCCCTATTCAGGTAGACATTGAACTGCTGCACCTTGTTTCTCACGTTTCAAAAAACACTCCGATGAATCATCTCAGCAATTTTTACACCACCTTTGACCAGATAAAAAACAACAAGTACGACGGAATGATTATAACTGGTGCACCGGTTGAACAGCTTGAATTTGAAGATGTGGACTACTGGGAAGAAATCTGCGAGATAATGGACTGGAGCAAAAGGAATGTTTTTTCAACTCTGCATATCTGCTGGGGTGCACAGGCAGGTCTTTATCACCATTTCGGTATTAAGAAACATCTCCTTCCACAAAAACTTTTCGGAGTTTTTCCTCATACAAGAGATTTTCCTCATTCACAGATAATAAAGGGTTTTGATGATATTTTCATGGTTCCCCACTCACGCCATACCACTATCGAACGTGCTGATGTGGAAAAAATCAGCTGTCTGCAAATCGTTACCTCATCTGAACAGGCAGGAGTACATATAGTTGCCAATAAAAACGGAAGGCAGTATTTTATTACCGGACATTCAGAGTATGACAGAAACACACTTGCTGATGAATATTTCCGGGACAAAGAAAAGGGACTGGACATTCAGATTCCTTACAACTACTTTCCTAATGATGACCCGACACAAAGACCGGTTTGCAGCTGGAAATCTCATGCGAATCTGCTTTTTTCAAACTGGCTTAATTACTGCATTTATCAGTGTACTCCATACGATTTATCCGAACTTGACGTCAGAAACTGGAACTGGGAGGCTGGATTTTAATGAATGAAACAAATGATTTTAACAATCCGTATTATCAGAATGTGAGCAATGAGCCTGTTAAAAAGCCGGCTTCTGCACTTGCTGTAACTGCCCTTGTGCTTGGAATAATCAGTATTCTCACCTGCTTTTTTATGGTGAATGTTATCATTGGTATTATTGCAATTATTCTTGCAGTTGTGGTACTCGCAAAAAGGGAAAGCGGAAAAGGTATTTCTATTACTGCAATTTTGCTTAGTGTCATAAGTATTGCATTTACTGCACTGATTGTTTACATGATTTATCCCCTGCTTGCAGTTTTACCGGATCTATACAATGACATGAAGGAAATTTACAAGGACTATGATGCTATTATCGAAGAATATGACCGCACAGGCGAGCTGCCGGATTACATGGATAAATATTCAGAGGGTGAAACCGGAGAATTTTTTGATGAATATTATGATGGCTTTGACAATTTCTTCAATGAAAATCTGAGAATTGAAAATTAATTGAAAAATCTCTTGCATTATTTGTATCAGTATGCTATAATATAAAAGTAGTGTTAATATCAACAAATTTGTTCAACATACAATAAACATTTTCACATATTTGTAAAACAAGGAGCTGATTCAATGTCTGAACATACAGTTATTACAATTGAACGCCAATATGCAAGCGGCGGTCTTGAAATCGGAAGAAATTTGTCCGAAAAGCTGAATATTCCTGTATACAGCAGAGAAATAGTTGAAATGGCAGCTGACAGATGCGGTATTCCTAAGGAATATCTTGAAAGTACGCAGGAAAACGTTTCCCAAAGCTTTCTTTACAGGCTTTCTCTTGCTGCAAAAACTGGTTCTGTTGATGTGGATAAAACTGCCTCAAAAGCCGACATTCTATATAGTGAGGTTTACAAGGTAGTTACAGAGCTTGCTGAAAAGGAAAGCTGCATTATTGTAGGACAGTGCGCTGATTATATTCTCAAAGAACATAAAAAAACATTCAGAGTTTTTATTCATGCCCTTATGGAAGACAGAATTAAGCGTGCAATTGAAAATTATGGAATAAGTGAGCAATATGCTGATTACATTATCAGGAAAAACGATAAAAGACGTGAATCTTTTTATAATGCAAACACTATGAGAACATGGGGTGTTAAAGAAAATTATCATATTTGCCTTAACAGCTCCCTTTTCCCTGTTGAAAGCTGTTCCGATATCATTATTGATGCAATGAAATATGCTGAAAACCTTAAATAAATACCATATAAAAGCATTGCAGTTTTTTGGGGTTCAGGAGCTGCAATGCTTTTAAAACTATTGTTTTTGGTAGTTTATGACATCGGTTTTGAGTTTTTAAATTTTTTTCAAAAAAATTTAAAAAAGCTATTGACTTTTATTCTGAAGTATGATATAATAATTAAGCACTGAGGAAAGTGTAATAATCATGACGCGGTGTGGAGCAGCTAGGTAGCTCGTCGGGCTCATAACCCGAAGGTCGTTGGTTCAAATCCAGCCGCCGCAACCAAATGAAAAGTGCTATGCAATGCTTTAGGAAAAATGGAGGAATTCCCCTTGGCGATTGCATAGCACTTTTCTTATTCATTTTACTGGAAAAGTTGATATTTGTCAAGGATGTTTTGAGATTTTTTCGAGGTGGATTTTTTATCCGCCTCTTTTTTGTCAATTCTGAAATAACGAGGTTTGCAATAGCTTCAGTTCGTCGGCGAATCCGTCGGCGGATATTTTTTCTGTACCCCGTCGGCGGCTCGTCGGCGAGTTCTGACCTCGTAGTTTACGATTTTACTTGAATTTGTCTGGTTTTCCAAAAGCATCGGTCGGCAGGTTAGTCAAAATAGCAGTTTAAAGGCGTATCACAGGTGATTTCTGTGATGCGCTTTTTTGTTTTCTGCCGACGATATTGCCGACGGAGAGCCTGGGGCTTTTACCATTAGTATTTTGACGGCAATGACGGCACCGACGGCAATTTTCTGAAAATATTTTTCTAAGAAATATATCAGTATGACTCATAATCTTAATATTCCTACGAAAAAAATTTTTTCTAAAAAAATGCCGTAAATGCCGAAATACTTTACATTTCCCATTTTCTCAGTGCCTTGTTTTTTCTCTGTTGATGTGATAGAATAATTATGTAAAGTAACAAAAATAGTAGAGGAGAAAAAATGGGCATAGATATTGAAGATATATATATTGCCAATAGTACTCTTAACAAAATCATTGCATATTTGAAATACGATGCAAGTATTAATAATTCAGCCTTGATATCTGAGTACACCAGTAATATTGGTAAAAAGATTACAAAAATGTATCAGTCAATTGGTTTAAGTAAAAATGTATTTGCTAATGGTAAAGGTGGAAAGAAGATTTATCCTTTAGAAGCTGCGGCTATAATTATAGCATTCTTTCTTTATAAATCAAGAGAAGAAAAATCATTTCCTTTCATGATTATGAAAAAAGACTATACGGCAATTACTGGGAATCAGCTTGTAGCGTATCTGGATTTAGCAAGCGAAATTTCATTAGTGCTGTACCAATGTGCCGGAAATTATTTAAAAAATTTTCACGGCACTACACAATATATGGTAGAAGAAAAAAATGAATATTTATGGAATGTATGTTCAGAACTGAAGAAAGTAGTTGATTCCTACCAAAAGAATGGGTATCAGGATTATGAAGAATTTGCTTTTATGAATAAGTACTACGAACATAATTCAAATAAATTTAATGAACTTGTAATGCTTGCCAATATAAAGGGACAGAATGAAGATCTGATATGTGATATTTCTGAACTTCCTTGTGAATTTTTAAATTTAATTTTTTATGAAAGAAAGACGAGAAATACTTCAACAGATATATTTGATGCACTGAGACCTATTGACCTTCCTGAGAATTTTAATGAACTTGATGTACATACGATGATTTGTGAATACAACAACAAAATGTCTAATTATTCACGAATGCTCTGTGATGCATTAAAAGTTATGACTGTAATAATTGGACGAGCAGATTTTGTTGAGAATTACTTTAATGAAAAGTCACAGGTATTTGACAGCATCGTTAAATACTTCGAAAGTGTTGATGGTGGTAAGATTATATATGACAGCATAGTGAAAAAATATGGACATGAAGAGGGATATAAAAAACTGCTTGATTTGTGTATAAAAAGATTTTGTAAGAAATAACTCATATTTTTTACAGTAACCGAAACTCTATAAGGGTTTCGGTTGTTTTTTTACATACGGTTAGCTTCTTCTAACTGTATTTGAGCTTTTTTCAAATACCGTAGAAATATGCCCCTACGTTATGATAAAATGTAAACATAACAGATCTGTTTATCATGTGGTATCGCTTAAATCCATGACGATGGATTTTAGACGATCTATTAAAATTCTATAAAAGGAGAAAAAAATTTATGATCAATTTATTCATTACTCAAGGTAATCTAACTGATTATCCAACACTTCAAACTGCTAAGAGCGGCAAGAAATACTTAAAGTTCACTGTAGCCTGCAATCAGGGATATGGTGTAAATCAGAAAACAGACTTCATAAACTGCGTAGCATTCGATACAACTGCCACATTTATTTCAAATTATTTCATTAAAGGCTCACAGATTCTTATTCAGGGACAGCTTCACAATAATAACTATACAGACAAAAATGGTGTCACCCATTACACGTATGAGGTTACTGTATCAAATGCTGATTTTTGTGGCAACAAAAATTCTTCAGGGGTTTCTAACGCTCCTGGTAAACCCCACTACCCCAGACAGGTAATTCAAAAAGAAGTGGAAAATAACAGTATGCCTCAGCCAGCCATTCCGAGTATCGAGGAAATTGTAGAAAGCAAGGATACAGCCAATGACTATATCACATTCTAAAAACGCACTCCCATGCAGCGGTATGCTGCATGGGGAAATTAAATTTTTCATGTCTGCCGCATTTGGCAGAGAAAGGACTATATTATGAATGATATTTTAAATATACTAATTGATTTTTTCGCCGTTTTATCAGCTCTCGGTAAGGATTATGTGGAAATACGTTTTCTAAAAACGCAACATAGTTTGGTATCGGGCTTATTTAAAACTGACAAAACAGGAGCAGAGGCTCTTGTTTCAGAAATCAGCAGACTTTCCCTGAATAAAATTTCTATGTATCACACAATTAGCAAACTTTCGAGGACTTACGTTGAAAGATACCTCGCAGAAAACAAAATAAACACCCTATACACAAAGGTTAAAAGCACTACAAAGGATGCTGATATCTCAGAAATGAGGCTCATAATGCTTGATTTTGACCCTATAAGAGAAGCCGGAGTGTCATCGACAGCTGAGGAAAAGGCTAAGGCAAATGAACTCATGAATGCCATAGTTGCTGATTTATCAGAAGCAGGTTTAGGAAAACCTGCATATGTTACAGACAGTGGCAACGGTTACAATGCCTACTACCCCATTTCATTCCCTGTTGACAGGGAGCACAAAAAAATTGTAGCTGACTTTATAAGTACTGTCAGCAAGAAGTATTCCAATGAATTTGTTGATGTTGATACTACAACAAAGAACCCCTCTCGTATTGCCAAAGTGCCGGGCTCATGGTCGGTCAAGGGCGAATGTACAACTGAACGTCCGCATAGGCAGTGTCAACTTATTGAAAGTAATGTTAATCAGGCACCTCTGACTGCAGATCAGATACGCAGATATATTGAGTCACAGCAGCCCTCTGATGATTCTTCAGGTAAAGCTGATAAAAGTAGTAAGAAGAAAACAAGAAGAATTTTAGATGTTCCCGGCTGGCTTAACCATTATAACATAGAGTACAGAGCTGAAGACAAAGAATATCAGGGCGAACCCTGTACAATGTATATTTTAAAGGAATGCCCTTTTGACAGTCATGATAATGACTACTGCAGTTTCTTAAGCCAATTCTCAAATGGCAATACTATTTTTAGTTGCCACCACAACCACTGCACACAGGATATTCATGACTTTATAGAAAAATATCCGCTTTTAAATGATAAGCCACCGCTTCTTGAAGGTGACAAGCCTCCAATATTAGTTTATAACAACATTATTCAGAAGGCACAGCTGTTTAAAAACAAAAATAATGCAAATTATCTCATGCTAAATGATAAACTATATAATTTTGACTCCGCAGAGTGTATAAAAGCTATATCCAAGGAAGCATTAACATCCGTTGGAATTCTTTTATCAAATACAGCAATAACTACAGTCCATAGTAACATTTGTTCCCTTTTTGATGATTATTCTTCAAAAAAGGATATTGGTACAAGAACATTTTTTAATGGACGTGATTATTACTATGCTATTACTCCCGAAAAGATACTACATATTAATGATAAAGGCATAATTGAATATGCAGGTAATTGCCCTGTATATTTTGCATATGATCCTGACTTCATAAATCAGCCTGAACCGGATCTGACATCTCCTGCGGCAGATTTACCCAAACTCGTGGACACATTGTTTAATATCACTGAAAAGGACAGAAGTCGTTTCCTGGCACAGCTATGTGCATTCTATATGCCTGACCTTATAACGCCGTTCCTTGTACTTTCTGGCGGTCATGGCACCTCAAAGACGACTACGGCAAGAAAAATTATAAGCCTTATTAATCCTACAAGTACCGATATAATTTCAATGCCGGAAAAAGAAGATGGCCTTATTGCCGCCCTAGCAGGCAGCTATATTACAGCATTTGATAATATTGACAGCATTAGCAAGAGTTTTTCAGATATCCTCTGTATATCCTGCACTGGCGGATATTCCGTCAAAAGAAAGTTATATTCAGATAATGCAAAGGCAAGAGTATATTTAAAGAATCATGTCATTCTTAATGGTATCGGAGATTTCGTATCCCGTCCGGATTTAGCTGAGCGTTGCAATATCATCTATCTTGACACTATTCAGAAGCGTCTTACTGAAAAGCAGGTATGGAAGGAATTTAATGAGCTTAAACCGAAGCTCTTAGGCAGTATCTTCAATACAATTGCGGCAGGTCTTACACTGCTGCCTGAAATGGAGAAATCTGTAACTGAATTCCATAGAATGGCGGATTTTTCACTGTATGGAGCGGCATTTATAAAAGCAATGGGACTGTCACCTGAAGGATTTATCAGTGATTACACACAGGCAAATACTCAACTTATTGCAGACTGCAGTAGTGCAGACCCGTTCAATTCAGTTGTAAAGAGTTTTGTTGAAAATAATTCAGGTAAATGGACTGGTACAGCTACAAAGCTTCTTGAAGCACTTAAAAGCTCATCTACAGCCGCCCATTCAGTGGTTTCAAAATACTCAGCTTCAATTTTATCCAGAAAACTAAGTCAGAACAGCACTGATCTTAAAGCAGTAGGAGTCAATGTAGATATTAAAAGTACTACCCCTAAGTCAATTACCCTTACAACTGATAATACCGTCGGTTAAAAAGACGGCAAAACGGCATTGACGGCAATTTTTGAAAAATATTTCCCCGGGTACTGTTATTTTAGCAGACCCCGGGGAAAGCAAATAATACAGACAGGAGAAAAATATATGAAAAGTTTAACTATTGATATTGAAACAAGAAGCAGTGTTGACATCACTTCCTGCGGACTTTACAAGTATGCTGAATCACCGGATTTTGATATTTTACTAATGTCGGTTTCTATAGACGGTGGTGAAGTTGAAACCTATGACCTTGCATGCGGTGACAAACTTTCTGATGAAATCATACAGGCTTTTTCAGATAAGAGTGTAGCGAAAAAAGCATTTAATGCAAATTTTGAGCGTGTGTGCATCTCAATTTATCTTCGCAGGAACTATTCTTGTATACTTGCAGATACAACAGGTAGTTACCTATCCCCTGAAGGCTGGTATTGCGATATGGTACATGCTCGTTACCTTGGAATGCCTTCGTCACTTGAACAACTGGGTGAGGTTCTTAATATATCACAGAAGAAACTTGACAGTGGTAAAAATTTGATAAGACACTTTTGTATACCTAACAAGGACGGAACTTTTAATAATCCGTCAGATTTCCCTGACCAATGGAGTGACTTTAAGAAGTACAACAAGCGTGATGTTGAAGCAGAAATTGCAATACAGCAAAAGCTTTCACCTGCGCCTGTACCCGATACAGTGTGGAAAGAGTTTTTTCTTGACCAGAAAATCAATGATCGGGGTATTTTAGTTGACAGAGAGTATGTTGAGAAGGCTATTGAGCTTTGTACAGATGAAAAGAAGCAACTTCTTGCAAAAATGAAGTTTCTTACAGGTTTAAGCAATCCAAATTCAGTTGCACAAATGAAGATGTGGCTTAAAGAAAAAGGCATAATCGTTGAATCACTGGATAAAAAGGTTGTAAGTGAACTTTTGCCGACAGTTCCTGATGATATAAAGGAAGTTTTACAGATTCGTCAGCAACTTTCAAAATCCTCAGTAAAAAAATATGAAGCTATGATTAAATCAGCTTGTTCCGACAACCGTGCAAGAGGTATGTTCAGTTTCTATGGTGCGAGTCGTACCGGCAGGTTCTCAGGACGTTTAATACAACTCCAGAACCTTCCACAAAATCACTTACCTGATCTTAAAACACCTAAAGAGCTTATAAGAGCAGGAAAGTTTGATGAACTCAGAAGTCAGTATAATAATATTACAGATACCCTTTCACAGCTTATTCGTACTGCATTTATTCCGAAAAGTGGGAATAAATTTATTGTATCAGACTTCTCTGCAATTGAAGCTCGTGTGATTGCATGGCTTGCAGGAGAACAGTGGCGTATGGATGCTTTTGCAAACGGTGAGGATATCTACTGTACATCGGCTTCTCATATATATGGTGTTAAAGTTGAGAAGAACGGTGAAAATGCAGAACTCAGACAGAAAGGTAAGATTGCAGAATTGGCGTGTGCCTATGGAGGTTCGGTTGGAGCTATGAAGAATATGGGCGGCTCTGAATTAAAACTTTCTGATGATGAATTACAGAAGCTTGTAAATGATTGGAGAGCAGCTTCTCCTAATATTGTTAAGCTATGGTATGATGTAGGAAAAACAGCCATGTATGCAATTGAAAATAAATGCAAAGTGAATGACCATGGTCTGACATTTTCGCTTGAAGGCTCAATTTTCTTCATTACTTTACCGTCGGGGCGCAGGCTTTCTTACTGTAAACCAACAATCAGTAAAAACAGATTTGGCAGTGAATGTATAGTGTACATGGGAATTGACAGCAACAAAAAATGGTCTGCAATTGAAACATACGGTGCAAAGCTTGTAGAAAATATCGTACAGGGTATTGCGAGAGATATACTCCTGTATGCAATGCAGAATCTGAGTGACTACCGCATAGTTGCACATGTGCATGATGAGGTAATAATAGAGGCTGACAAAGTAACAACTGTTTCTGAAATTTGCAATATTATGGGCAGAACACCCGGATGGGCGAATGGACTGCTTCTTCGTGCTGATGGTTACGAGTGTGACTTCTACATGAAATCCTGATTTTTTCGTTATAATTTGACGGCAATGACAGCAAGAAAGAATTGCTGTCATCAAAAAAAGTCAGGTGAAACCTGTATCACGTCGGCAATGACGGCAATAACGGCATTTTTTTGAAAAATAAAATTAAAAATATATTTTTTCTTGCTGTATATGTGCAGTGCGAAAAAATACTCAGAAAAAATTTTCCTGCCATTTGCCGTAAATGCCGACATAGTCAGGCATTATATGGCTGATTGCCGGAAATAATGCCGTCATTTTGCAAAAATATCGTGTGAATGGCACCCCCCTTGCAATTATGTCAGATTAAGAATTACAGGGCAATTTTTTAATGTGCAAAAAATGGTTGAATCAATCTTGTTGAAAAAAACCATATTTTAGATCTTTTCCCGTATTGAGCATAATTCCTGAATATATATTATAATTCCGATAAGGCAATTATCTTTCAGCCTTATCGGATATTTTTTGTTTTGGAGGACGAAATAATGAAAGATGATCTTGTTTGTTCACACTGCGGAGAATTAATCGCAGATGAGAACTATGGACACATCAACGGAGAGGTTATATGTTCAGACTGTATTGAAAGATACTGCACAACCTGTGAACGCTGCGGAGCATTAATGTGGGATTCAGACAGCTACGGTGATGATTATACAGTACTCTGCCGTTCCTGCTACGAAAACCATTACACTCGTTGCTATGATTGTGACGTACTGATTCATAATGACGATTCCTATGAATACGACGGTGAATATTATTGCCGTGAGTGTTATGACAATGTCTGCTATGGAGATTCGATTCACGACTACAACTACAAGCCTGAACCCATTTTTTATGGTGACGCTAAACGTTACTTCGGTGTGGAGCTGGAAATTGATATTGGCGGTAAAGATTGTGCTTATGCTGATGAAATACTTGCCATTGCCAATGATTCAGCCGAGCATATCTACATAAAATCTGATGGTTCACTTAATGACGGCATGGAAATAGTGACACACCCAATGACTTTAGAATATCATAAAAACTTCTGTTGGAATGATATTATGCACAAAGCTGTATCTCTTGGTTACCGTTCCCACCAGACCAGTACCTGCGGACTTCATGTCCATGTTAATCGCAACAGCTTTGGAGAAAGCTCACAGGAGCAGGAAGAAGTTATTTCTCGTATCTTGTACTTTGTAGAACATCACTGGAACGAATTGCTGAAATTTTCAAGGCGTTCCGAATACACAATGAATCGCTGGGCGGCTCGTTACGGATATGAGCATACACCGAAAGCAATAATGGACAAGGCGAAGAAAGGTAACAATGGCAGATATGCGGCGGTTAACCTCTGCAATTATCATACTGTTGAATTTCGTATGTTCCGTGGCACTTTGAAGTTCAACACCTTTATTGCGACAATAGAGCTTGTAAACCGTATTTGTGATGTTGCAATGTACAATACAGACAACTCAATAGCTAAGCTGTCCTGGTCTGATTTCGTAGCGGATATTACTGAGCCTGAGCTTATTCAGTATCTGAAAGAACGCAATTTATACATCAACGAAAAAGTTGAAGAAAGTGAGGAATATTGATATGTGTGCATTATTTGGATGGCTTGACTACGGTAAGAAATTACCGCACAAGCTTTTGAAGAAATTTACTCAGGAACTGGCTAATGCCGCTGAGGAACGTGGAACTGATGCAAGTGGAATATCTTATGTGCAGAATGGTAAAATCAAGATTTACAAGAAAGCAAAGCCTGCTCATAAGGTGAAGTTCACCTTTCCGGAGGGAACAAACGCTTTAATGGGACACACACGTCTTACTACACAGGGTAATCAGAAGTATAACTTCAACAATCACCCGTTTTATGGCAAGGCTGACAAGGAATTTGCTTTTGCTCATAATGGTGTACTGTATAATGACGATACCCTCAGAAAAGAAAAACAGCTTCCTAAAACTCACATTGAAACTGACAGCTACGTTGCAGTTCAGCTCCTTGAAAGACAGGGAAAGCTTGATTTTGATTCTCTGAAATCCATGGCAGAAGATGTACAAGGAAATTTCACTTTTACTATCCTTGACCAGTACAACACGCTTTACTTTGTAAAGGGTTCAAGCCCTATGTTCCTGATATACTTTGAACAGCTCGGACTTTTTGCATACGCTTCGACCGAAAGTATAATGTCAGAGGCAATGAGAAAATCAGGATTAAACCAATACAAGTACAGCAGGATTCTGTTGAATGAAGGTGACATTCTGTCCATTGATAAAAACGGCAAAACTGAGGTTTCAGAGTTTGAAACATTTTCGTATCAATACAGCTTTGGCTATTCCGATGATTTTGGCTGTCACGAAGAACTGTTGCTTGAAATGTGTACATGCTTTGGCGTATCGGAAGATGATATTATGCTGCTCCTTGACTTTGGCTATACTGCTGATGATATTGAAGAAATGCTTATGGATTCTGATGTGCTTGAAGAAACTCTTGCTGATATAAAAGAAATGAATCAGTATGAGGAGTTGTGGGAGTACTGTGTGTAATATCGTAAAAAAGTTTGTGTGATGAACTGCGAAAGGTGGTGTTAAAATGAAAGGTTTTCTTGCAGGTATTGTGTTTACCCTTGTGGCAGAAGGTGCATTAGCAGTAACATTAATTGTAAAAAAACAGGAGACAAAGGGGGCTGAAGATGAATGAAAACTGTTGTAGAAGTAGCCGTTGAAGTGGCTCTTTGTGTAGCTGCTATCATAAAGGTTATAAAAAGAAAGAAGTGAAAAAACATGATTAGAATTAATGATTTAGAGGAGTTTGAGAGCGAAAATATCTCTCCTGAACTTAAAGCTTTTCTGACTGAAAAATTCAGCAATATTGTAAAGGAATATGACCTTGACAGTATGAGCGGAATGTTTTCAGTAATTCTTCTTTCAGAAAATGAAGCAGACTATATTGCTGACAAGCTTTTAGAATTCTGGGAAGAATTAACATATGACAACTGCAAATGGATTCATACAGTCTGGGCGGCATCAGATGGTTACAGCGAGGATATTTACATTTCCTACACCGCTGAAAATGCTCTGGTGGTTGAAGGGGGGGTTCATAATGTTCAGCGGTGACAGATATCTTACAAGAGGTGTTAACGAAACCATTCCTGTTGAGATACAGCTTTTCATATGGAATGCTATTTCCAATATGCCTGCTCCAAAAGATTATTTCCAGATTTTTAATCTCAGCATTGAAAACGGCTTGCAGATAATTCATCATTCATCAGAGCAGCCTAAGTTTGATATGACCTACATTATTCCGGAGATTGTCAATCCTGTGTCGGCGAATATTTACGTTATTGACGATTACTATGCTGATGAGGACAAGCATATTTCAACAATGCTTTTGGCTGAGGAATACTGATGAAAACTTATTCGGAGACAACAAAACTGTCTCCGAATTTTTTTGTAAAAAGCATGACGAACATATTGATATTAATTAATCAGAAAGGGGCATTATTTATGTCATTTACAGGTCATGTAAGAAAAAGAGAAGCAAAGTCAGGATTGACAACATATCAGATTATTGTCGAAGAAGAGGCAGCATTTTCTACTGGTAAGCGTAAGAGGTACTACAAAACTATAAAGGGAAGCAAGAAAGATGCCGAAAAGGCTATGAGACAGATGATAAATGATCTTGAAAAACAGACGTTTACAAAGGATGCAAAAATTACTGTTAAGGACTTCATGCATCAGTGGCTGGATCTTTACATTAAAAACCAGCTTTCCCCTACTACAGTTCAGCACTATATTGACCAAACTGAGAATTATATTATCCCTGAGTTTGGTGAAAAGAATATTCAGCAACTGAAAAATATAGATGTTCAGAAGTGGATATTCTCCTTACAGACAGCATCTCCTTTAACCGGAAAGCCGCTTGCACCGAAGACTATTAAGAACATATGGCTTAACCTGTCTGCGGCTATGAAAAAGGCTGTTATGCTTGAACTTATCCCAAAGAATCCATGTGATAATATTACCTTGCCTAAGCTTGAAAGGTTTCACCCCGATGTTTACAGTATGGACGAAGTGGCAAAACTTCTTGACTGTGCTAAGGGTACGGATATGTACTTAATACTTATGATAGAGATTTGTCTTGGGCTCAGAAGGGGAGAATTGCTTGCATTGAAGTGGCATCATGTAAATTTTGCTGAGGGCATTCTTTCAGTAGAAGAAAATCTTGTTACTGTTGCAAATGAGCGTATCACAAAAGCACCTAAAACAAAAAGCGGTGTAAGAAATATTCAGATACCTGCTACCTTACTTATGCTGTTAAAGCAGACTAAGGAAGAACGTCATGCAGGTGACGATGCATATATCATATGCCAGCCTGATGGCTCACCATACAAGAGTGATTCCCTATCGTTGAAGTTCAGACGTTTTCTGAAAGCTAATAATCTGAAACACATCCGTTTCCACGATTTAAGGCACATCAATGCAACTATCATGCTGACTTCCGGCATTTCTCCTAAAGTTGCACAGGAACGCCTTGGTCATGCGAACTATCAGATTACCATGGACATTTACAGCCATGTACTTAAAAGCGTTGAAAAGGAAGCCGCTGATAAGATTGATGATGCGCTGTTCAGCGTTAATTCATGATACAAAATACCTCATATCTCCATGTGGGATATGAGGCATTTTTTGATATGTTACAATTATTATGACGGCAATGACGGAAACTGAAAATGCCGTCATCTGAAAAAGCTATATATTACTTACGTTTGACGGCATTGTCGGCATTTATGGCGTTTTTTGAAAAATTCAAGAAAAACGAAATTTACGATATAAGCATTGAAACGGTAAAATATTATTCTATCTCCTGCTCAAGTGATTTAAAGACATCATCATCAAAAAACTCAATAAGTGAAATATCAAGTCCGTCGCATATCATTTTAATTGTTGTAATGCCAGGATTTTTACTTACACCATATATTATATTTTTTATGGTTGATGGAGGAACTGCAGAAAGGTGAGCAAGACCATTTATAGTTATATTTTTTTCTTTACATAATGCTAATATCCTTTGCGTTACAGCTTCAGTAGTTTTCATATTCTTCTCCGACTATATATAGACTTTACAATATTCAGTATATAAGCTTTTTGAAAAATATGCAGTCTATATATAGACTTTTAAATGAAAATATGCTAAAATAGACTATATATAGACCGTATAGCTATAAAAATAGCCTCTCATTTGCATATGAGAAGCTAGAATTTTTCTCAGAGTAAACCCCTCTG
>DBQM01000041.1 GCA_002305725.1 Ruminococcus sp. UBA1394
CCGCACATCTGCTTGCAGATTTTCCGTCATATCACACAAAAACCTCTTGACATACGCCAGTATGCCAGCGAGTTTTTTATGCAATCTGACAAAAAATCTGACTGCGCATCTGCACGACAATAATTGTGCGGTATTGCCTAAAGTGAACAGTTGGTAAATATATATAAATATCTGTGATATAAATTAAGCAAAATGATGTTTTTTACATTTCTTCTTGACTCTATCCTTACATGAGAGTTTATAATTTACTTATAAATATAAACGTTGTTATTTCAATGAAAGGATATGAGGTAATGAAACTGAAAAAAATCATAGCGGCAGCGGCAGCATTTTCTCTTATAACTTCTCTTACAGTGTCAGCAGCAGGCAGCTTTTTTACTGAGAAACAATTCAGCTGCCAGTCGGAATTTTTGCTGGGTGCTGATTCTTCAGAGGAAGTCTATGACTTTAACTGTGATGATAAAATCAACGTTTTTGATTATCTTATGATGAAACGTATCAGTTCTTCGGAAAATTCACGATACAGCAGTAATATTTTTGATTCAGCTGATGTAGAAAAAGACATTGTTTACGCTCAGAAAAAAGATTATCAGCAGAATGATATTTCTCTGAATCTGGACTTGTATCAGCCGGAAAATGACAGCCTTGAAAAACATCCTGTAATAATATGGGTTCACGGCGGAGGAATGTATACAGGCAGCAAGGATTCATACTGGGACCCTGTAACAGAGCTTGCACCCGAATTTGCTCAAAAGGGGTATGTAAGTATCTCCATTGACTATCGTCTTAATCCGGAATGGGAGTCAACAGGGGCTTTCAATGAAACTATGAAAAATGCGGCAGAGGACGTGGCGTCGGCTGTAGAATGGGTGAGGGAGAACGCTGATGTATACGGGCTGAACCCAAATTATATTGCACTTGCAGGATATTCTTCCGGAGCGGAAATTGTTGATAATATGTATTACAGCAATTCTCTTGTTAATGAAACTGAGTTTGATAAAAGCGGAATTAAAGCTGTTGTGTCGATCAGCGGAAACAGGCTGTTTTTTGATACATCTGCCTGTTCCGGAAATTCACATACAAACTGTCTGATACTTCACGGTGACGCAGACGATATAAATCCTGTTTCAGACGCACAGACCTTCCTTACACAGCTCGGGGACAGGGGAGTTATGGAAACCCTTTCGGGTAACAGTCATTACTGGGTTGAAACAGATGAACAGAAAAGCTTCCTTGAAAGTAATATATCAGAGTTTCTGATAAAGAATATGTTCACGCTGTATTCTGATTCTGAAAATGTTTATAACTTTGCAAAGGGACTGCAGTATTCACTTTATTTTTATGATGCTGAAATGTGCGGAACTGAAGTTGATGAGCTGACGGATATTCCATGGAGAAGTGACTGTCATTTACAGGACTGCGTGTATCCTCTGTCAAAAACTAATCTTACCGCTGAATTTATAAGCAACAATCAGACTGTTCTTGACCCGGACGGTGACGGCTGTATTGATGTGAGCGGCGGTTTTCATGATGCGGGGGATCATGTGAAAATGGGACTCCCCGAATCACAGAGTGCGTCGGTTCTCGGCTGGGGGTATTATGAATTTAGTGATTCCTTTGAAAAAACAGGTCAGACCTCTCATTATATGAGCCTTATGAGATATTTCTGCGAATATTTCATGAAGTGTACATTTATGGACGAAAACGGTGATACTGTAGCATTTTGTTATCAGGTAGGGGACGGGGATTATGACAACGATTCGTGGATGCCTCCGGAACTGCAGGACGTTTCAATAAAACGAAATGCATATTTCCTTACAGCTGACGACAAGGGAACTGATATAAAGGCTCAGACTGCCGCTGCTCTGGCAGTTAATGCAGTAAATTTCAAAGGTTATGACAATGAGTTTTCAGATGAGTGTCTGACTTATGCAAAGTCCCTTTATGAGTTTGCTGTATCTTCACCATTAGGTACTGCTCCGTCGGACGGTTACTACACTTCATCAAGTTATTATGACGACCTTTCCTTTGCGGCACTCTGGCTGTATATAGGTACGGGTGATTCAGTATATCTTGAAGATGCTGAGAAGTATATGCAGAAAGCCGTTTCAGATAATGACCATTTTGACTGGAATAATATGTGGGCGGCGGCAAAATGCCTTTATGCCGAGGTTAAAAACGATACGGACAGCTGGAATAATGTAAAGACAGCCCTTGACAACTGCCGTACAAGGTATAATACTCCCGGAGGATATGCTTATTTTTCCTACTGGGGTTCTGCACGCCACAACTGCAATGCACAGCTTACTGCTCTGATATACAGCAAACACCAGGGCGATAATACTTACTCTGAGTGGGCAAAGGGACAGATGGAGTATATCATGGGCAAAAATCCGCTGAACCGCTGTTACATTACGGGATTCAGCGAAAATTCCGCAAAATATCCACACCACAGAGCTGCCTCCGGACTTGCAATTGACGTTGATACCAATACGCACAGACATACGCTGGTGGGCGCTTTAGTTGGCGGACCTGACGGAAATGACAATCATAATGACAGCACCGGCGATTATGAACAGAACGAAGTCGCCCTTGATTACAACGCCGGATTTACAGGCGCTCTTGCAGGTCTTTATCACTTTTACGGTGAGGGACAGGATACAGACAAGTCATTTTCATTTGAGGAAGAGGTAAAGCCGGATGAGTATTATGCTGTTGTCAGAAGTGCAGAAGACAGCAGTTCCTGCACAACTCTCAGACTTTATCTTGGATGTATAACCGGTATGCCGGAGCGTACAGAAAATGCGTCCATAAGATATTACTTTGACATAAGCGAACTGGAATCAGCGGAGGATATATACTGCACTCTTGACTATGACGGAAGCGGAAGCGTTGAAATGTCAGAGCCGGTATGCGCTTATGACAGTGTGTATTATGTTGAGCTGAAATGGAATGGTTACTCAATACCTGTGGGCGCACCGAGAATAATATTCACGATAGGTTCAGAGTCTGGCGTATGGGACAGTTCAAATGATTTCAGCTATGCTGGACTTGGCTCTGATTTTGTAACATCACAGAATATACCGGTGTATATTGACGGTGTTCTTTCGGGCGGAAGTGAACCGGCAAAATAATCTGTTAAGTACCAGAAATCTTATTTATGTATGCATAACTTTAAAGCTCCCGATACTGTGTTATTAATACAGTATCGGGAGCTTTTTTGATGTATTGATTTTTTAAAGTACTTTTGAAAGAAAATCCTTTGCTCTCTGATTTTTCGGATTTGCAAAGAATTCCTGCGGCGGAGCCTGTTCGATTATACGTCCGTCGTCCATGAACATTACTCTTGACGCAACCTCTTTTGCAAAACCCATTTCGTGTGTGACCACAATCATGGTCATTCCGTCATCGGCAAGCTGTTTCATCAGATTAAGCACTTCTCCGACCATTTCCGGGTCAAGTGCCGATGTCGGCTCGTCGAAAAGCATTACCTCCGGATTCATAGCAAGCGCTCTGGCTATGGCAATTCTCTGTTTCTGTCCGCCCGAAAGCTGATTCGGATAAGCGTCTGCCTTATCAGAAAGTCCGACCTTTTCAAGCAGCTCGTCCGCTTTTTCATCGGCTTGCTTCTGTGTCATAAGCTTCAGCTTTACCGGTGAAAGAGTGATGTTTTTCCTTATAGTCAGATGCGGAAAAAGATTAAAGTGCTGAAAAACCATACCCATCTTCTGACGGACAAGGTTTACCTCTTTTTCACTCATGGCGGTGATATTTTCGCCGTCAACATATATATCACCCGACGTTGGTCTTTCCATGAGATTGAGGCATCTCAGAAAGGTGCTTTTTCCCGAACCGGACGGTCCGATTATTACCACTTTTTCACCCTGTTCCACAGATTCGTTTATATCCTTTAAAATGTGAAGCTCGCCGAAGGATTTGTTAAGACCTTTAACGTCTATCATTCTTTGCCAGCCTCCTTTCAAGCTTTGAAACAAGCCATGTAAGAATCATTACCATCACAAGGTAAATAAGCGCAACCGCAAACAGCGGCAGGAAAGCCTCATAAGTCGCAGCTCTGATGATATCTCCGCCTTTTGTAAGGTCGGGGAGGGCAATGTAGCCGGATACTGAGGTCTCTTTCAGCAGAACGATAAATTCGTTTGCAAGAGCCGGAAGAACGTTTTTAAACGCCTGAGGAATTATAATAAAAATCATAGTCTTAGTATAATTAAGTCCGAGACTGGAGCCTGCTTCAAACTGTCCGTTGTCAATGGACATTATTCCCGAACGGACGATTTCGGCAACGTATGCTCCCGAATTAAGACCGAAAGCAAGGACTGCAACCAGAAGCTTGCTTATTCTCACCGAACCGAATATTACAAAGTATGTAATAAGCAGCTGAACAACTACCGGCGTTCCTCTGATAACAGTAAGATATACCCTGCATATAAGGTTGAGTATTTTCAGCTTGCCTGTTTTGTCATGTGTTGAACGGATTATTGCCACGATAAATCCCAGCACCATACCCAGTATTACTGCGAAAAAGGTAATGATAAGAGTATTTTTCAGACCGTCCACAAGATAAGTCCAGCGGTCACCGGCTATAAAAGTATCGTGCAGTTTCTGTAAAAAATCAGTCAACGAAATTTCACCTCTCGTTTTACAATACAAAAGGCTATCCGTGAGATAGCCTCTTTGCTCATAATTTTTTTATGCAATTTTGTATTAATCTTTTCTTACGATGATTACCTGAGTACCTGTCGCATAGGAATCAGAGAAATCAACGTTTTTAAGTCTGTCTTCTGTAACGGTCATGCCTGCTGCACCAACGTCAGCCTTGCCGGACTGTATTTCCGGAATAATGGAATCAAATTCGATATTCTCAATTTCAAGTTCCATTCCCAGAACATCACAGACTGCCTGCATCATATCTGCATCTATACCAACCACCTTGTCGCCTTCCATGCTCTCATACGGAGGGAACTCAGCGTTTGTAGCCATAACAATCTTTCCGTTGTCACGTTTTACGTCTTCCGGGGAAGTGTACGGATTTTTTCCTGCGTCTTCGCCGATCCAGTTGTTCAGGATCTGGTCCATAGTACCGTTTTCCCTGATAGTTTTCAAAGCGTCGTTGATATCTGCTTTAAGCTCGTCGTTGCCCTGCTTGAGAGCTATAGCGTATTCCTCAACTACGAACGGGTCATCAAGAATTTTCAGATCGTCATTCTTGGAAACGAATACCTTTGCAGGCTCGTTGTCGATAATAACTGCGTCCACCTTGCCCTGCTTCAGAGCCTGAACTGCGTCTGCGCCCTTGTTGTATTTTTCAACTGTAGCGTCCTTTACGTCCTCAGCGTAGATATCTCCTGTAGTGCCAAGCTGAACTCCGATAACCTTGCCTTCCAGGCCATCAACGCTGTTGACAGTATTCTTTGGTACACTTCCGCAGGCTGTAAGCATTAAAACTGAAAGTACACCTGCAAGAGCAGCTGAAATTGTTTTTTTCATTAATTTCAAATCCTTTCACAATAAAAATTCATCGTATACAAACCAACTTAATATCTATTATAAAACAAAATCCGATTTATTTCAAGACTTTTTTTACTTTTTCCATATATATTTTATTCATCAGTTTCGTGCTGTCTTATAATTGTTTTTACTGTGTCATAAAGATATGGTTTGAGTACTTCAAGGGAAACAGGTTCATTATAAAGAATTGCAGAATAAATGGTTGAGCTTACAAGCTCGATTATCATAAAAATCATTATTTCCGGGTCTTTTAACTTTTTTGGTGAATCACTTATCATTGTATCATAAATTTCTTTGAAATTATAATCGTCCTCGTTTTCAGAGGAAATGAGTGCATTCTTGAATATACCCCAGCTGAGATTTTTTGAAATGAAGGTGAGGAGCGACTGGTTTTCGTTCAGCTGATTTATAATGTTATCTATTATAAACATTATCTGGTCCATAAAATCCAGTTCAGTATGATTGTTCAGTTCTTCAATGGCATTTTTAAAAAGCTGACTTGATTTGTGGGCAATCAGTTTGTTTTTGATGTCATATTTATCCTTGAAATATAAATAGAAAGTACCCTTTGCAACACCGGCTTTATCCACTATTTCTGATATTGATGTCTGGCTTACGCCTTTTGAAGTAAAGATGCTGAAAGCGGTATTCAGCAGCGATTCACGTTTTTTCTTTTTATTCGCATCAAGTTTTCCCATAGAAAGATTTCCTTTGTATTTATTTTTATCGCCTCGCACATCCGCTTACT